>JBKPAL010000216.1:0-14230 GCA_046726395.1 Acidobacteriota bacterium | reverse complement strand
TGAACCTGGAAACTTGTATTGCACGATTCCATCATGATGTTGTCGTGCGTGATCTGAAGCTCGTCCAGGCCTTTAATGTGGATTGAAAATGGACCGCCGCGTAACCGAATAACACCACGATCCAGCTCGTGATAACGTGCTACCGGCGTCAGATTGTCGAGCGTTAGGTCTGATTTCTGTAATGTGGGTAGGATTCCGGAAAGTAATATGTCTGCCTCGCGAGATGCGGCACTCTCACGCGCAATATCAACTAACTCTTCAAGCTCGGTTTCCATTGCGCCGAAACAGTTTCCACTCAATTGAAGCGGAGTCAGGTTCGCTTCAAGGTTAAATCTCGCAATTTCGGTTGTGAGTCGAGGATCGTTGGCTTTCTTGAGAACTTCTAACGAGATCGGAGCGGGTCGCATCTCTCGGTCTACGAGGAAAAACTCCTGTTCGGCCCCGATTCGCGTAACGCCGCGCTCGACGCGATTGTCATCGAGCATGAATGCGAGCGCACGGAGATCATCCAGCAGCGCTTTCATGAAAGCCTGTGACTTCATCTCGTCTACTTGTTGTTCGACGTCATGCTGGCCCATAGGAGTTTTTCAGTTGTCGATGAAGCAAGTTGGAGACCAACAACGGTTAGAAGTAAAAATGAGGATCGTTTGGCGGGATTCTGCGCAATATTTCTGACCTTGGCTGAGTTGCTGCGGTATATCACTCAGTGATTGGGAAGCTATCGGCGATACAGCTTGCGGCATCGCCCTGTCCAAAAAATCGTCTTCTCATTCTCACCTGGCTTTAGCCGGCGGTAATTCAATTTCAACCTAGTGAAACGCGCTAACTTTCTCTCTCAGACACCACTGGCTTTAGCCGGTGGTACTTCAACTTCAACCTAGTTACAAACGCGCTGAATTCTCTCTCAGACACCACCGGCTTTAGCCGGTGCGAGTTTCAATTTCAACCTAGGCCGTCGACGGGGCGTATAACATGACGATGGATCAGCGAACCGCTTTCGTCGGTAGTATTGAAGCAGATGCTTGCGACGTGTTGGTAACTGTTCTTCTATTCGGATAACGCGTGACTGCTCGATGGTCCGTGGGTGAAAGGATTTAGGTTGAAATTGAAACTCGCACCGGCTGAAGCCGGTGGTGTCTAAACGAGACAACAACAAAACACCGGACTGACCAAGGAAACCGTTAAAACGGTTAGCTTCGCCGCGTCACCCGGCTGAAGCCCGGTGTGAACGACAGGCAAGCTTTAAGTCAAAGACACGTCATGCAAACGAAGGCTCTGCCTTTCGAACGGGCCCAGCCGTTACGATGGAAGCTGGCCTCCATCGTAACGGCGACCCATCTATTTTTTCTTTGAGGAGGACTTCTTTCGCGGCACCTTGGCGCCTTCCTTACGCGCCTCAGATAATCCAATTGCTATCGCCTGTTTCTTACTCGTCACTTTCTTTCCGGAACGCCCGCTCTTCAACGTTCCATGTTTTCTTTCATGCATCGCTTTTTCAACCTTCTTCGACGCTTTTTTTCCATACCTGGCCATTTACTATTCCTCCCTTTCTGAAGTTATGACTCTTACTTCGCATGCGCAGTAGTGTCTCAAGATTGCCGAAGGCACAGATCGCAAACATTCAAATAAGAAGGATGCTAAGGGATTCTAGAAAGAGATCATTCGAGGGGATTGGTCCAGGACGACCAAATCGTCGATCCATACCCACCAATTGTCAACCTGTTTGGGCACTCTTCTGCGCTAAACACATGGCGCCTTTCGGTGAGATGATCAAATAAAGTGATCGGAAAATTTCCAAGGAGCAGGGTGATGTAAGTCATGTCCAGACGAGAAGCCATGTCGAAGTTGGCAGGAAGCAGTGCCGCGCTGGCACTAATACTCAACCACAGCCGGGTTTGTTTTGCTGCATGAGTTGTACTTTGCAAACTTAGGCGGTGAATCAAAGGGTTGGACATGTACGAGCATGCGTACCATATCGATTATGGCGCCGCAGCGGGGCAAATACCTGGACGCATTCTGAAGAACGTGAATTGGGAGGAATGAATCGTCGCGCTGAATCTCTGCCAAAACCTGGGATTTAAGTGCGCGTAATGGGTAGGTTGATTGTGATTATTAAACCGCCATCGGGGGCGTTTCTTGCTGTTACAGTTCCGCCGTGCAACCGCACCGTTCGTTCGGTGATTGCCAGCCCGATGCCCGTGCCACCACTCTCGCGATCGCGGGCGTCGTCGACGCGATAAAAAGGACGGAAGATTTCTCCCAGCGCACCTTCTGGCACACCGGCTCCGTGATCGCGAACTGTTATTTTCGCGAAGCCTTGATTTAGATTTGTTGGCGATGTGCCGTCTTCGTCGAAGCTCGCTCCATTTGCTTTCATCTCAATCTCGACCACGGTTTTTTCCGGCGTATATTGAATGGCGTTGCGAACTACATTTTCGATCGCGGCGCGAAGCATTTCCTCACTTCCAGTGATCACGCATTTCTCAGAAGAAGTCAGGCGAACTGAGCGATTGCGGCTACGAGCTTCAAAATCCGCATCGTCAGCAATATCCTGAACTAACTTCATCAGTTCAAGATGATCCTCGCTGATCTTTCGCACTCCTGTCTCTATCCGTGTGAGTCCTAGCAATTGCCCGATCATCAGATTTAGATTCTCGGCTTCGTGTTGTATGCGCTCCAGTGCGCTTGTTGCTTCCGGCCCGGAACGTTGTCGCGCCAACTCAAGAGCGACATTCAAGCGTGCCAAAGGAGAACGCAACTCGTGTGAAATGTCACCCAACAAACGACGCTGAGCCGTCAACAGTGATTCGATCTGTTCGGCCATTCGGTCGAAGTCTGAACCGAGCGATGCTAACTCATCGCGCCGCTTGCCCATTGACGCACCGACGCGGGCTTCAAGATTTCCATTGGCTAACTCGTTGGTTGCCTTCCGCAGCTGGGCTATTGGCGCGGTTAAATAACTCGCAAGCCAGTAACAGAAAAGCGCACCGATAAGAAGCATGGCGACGAGATGTGTCGCGTGGTCATACCATCGGTGTTGCGGAGCACCTGGAACTTCTGCTACCAACACAAACTGATCGCCACGTGAAGATTGCAGCCGCTGACCTACCAGATGAGGAGACGTGTCTGAATAATCCCCTGCGTTAAGTGATATGTTGCGGGCCAATTGAACGGCTCCGGGTGGCATCTGCCGACCAGAAAGTTCGTTGAGCTGAGGTCCAAATAAAACCGCGCGGATTTTGGTGGTACGCTCTAACTGGTCCATGTGAGCGGCAAGAGCGCTCGACCCTTCGTTCTCATAAATCTTGAGGGCATTTTCCGCATAGCCCGATAGCGGAAGATCTGATGCTCTGTGGACAGGTTGTCTCGGAAAGTCCGGCCTGCCGATTTCGCCCACAAGGAAGGTAGTCACGATCATTGTGAACATTGCTGCACTGAACCAGAGAAAGATCTTCAGAAATAGTCTGCGCGGCAAGAGAATCACTCTCCGTTAATATTGGTACTCTGTGCGTATATATAACCGACTCCGCGCACGGTCTTGATGCGTTCCGCATTACCCACTCGATGTCCCAGCTTCTTACGCAAGTTGCTGATGTGCATATCAATGCTGCGATCAAAAGGAGATGAGCTGCGCCCGAGCACCTTGTTGCAGAGTTCCTCACGCGTCAACACCCGGCCGGCAGCACGCACGAGTTTTTCCAAAAGGTCGTACTCCACCGCTGTCAGATCGACGATCTCTCCCGATCGCCGTACAACACGCGTGCCTGGTTCCACTTCAAGATCGCCAACTGCAATCCGCGTGGTGTTAGCCATCGGCTCGGAACCGGTACGTCGCAAGATTGCTCGCATCCTCGCTGCGAGTTCACGCGGGTTGAAGGGCTTTGGCAAATAATCATCTGCGCCAATCTCGAGTCCTACAATACGTTCAACGTCATCACCGCGGGCCGTCAACATCAGAACAGGTATTTTCGACTGAGCTCGTATCTTGCGCAGCACGTCAAAGCCATTGAGTCCGGGTAGCATTACATCAAGAATGACCATGGCGTACTTGCCTGCGAGCGCTTGTTCACTTCCGATATCACCTCGATGAACAGCTTCCACGTTTAGCCCGAGAGGTTCCAGATACTCCTTCACTAATCCGCACAGTTCCGCGTCGTCATCGATGATTAGGATTTCTTCCATGGCCAGCGCTCAGGTTGTTGATTCTAGTCCAACCGCACCAATTCATTTGTAAAGAAATGTAAATGAAAGACAGATCCTTGAATTTTGCAAAACCGAATAACGAACGGAGGCGCCTCAAGTTTTGATAGAGGACCCGCTTTGCACAAAAAGTCGCTAGGGATGTAGAACTCGACAACTGATTACAGAACCGGGAGCGGTAGCGACCGGATGCGACGCTCAACGTTTGCAGATCTTCTCGAGTCAATTCAACTGGTTAGCCGTGTGTAGCATCTGGTCGCTACCGCTCTCGGTTCTGTATTGTTGAGTCGTTACAGTCGTACTTGCCACTTTTTTGTGCAAGGCCTAGAGGGCCAGCACCAGCTTTACCTTTACAAAACTTTACGAAGACTAGCGGAGTCTTTACATCGCCTCGATACAGAATGTCGTATAACACACCGAATGCAAGTAAGCAGGCGGAGCTATTGTGGGAACGGTTGAGTTATTGGAAAGCATTGGTAGTTTCGCCACCACCAGATAAACACCAAGGAGATAAGAAATGAGAAATCGATTCTTTGCAGTGACGAGCATTGTTGCGTTGGTTGTTGGCGCGACGATATTCGCACTAGGAACAAACGATGCAGCAATGGCTCACTTTCAACATCGGGATGGTGGACCACCGCATCGCTTCGGACCTGAGATGGTCGATCACATTGCTGAAGAACTGAAACTGACTGAGGCGCAGAAAGCACAAGTAAGGACGCTCTTGGAAACCGCGAACACCACGCTGGCACCACTCCACCAAAAGATGGAGGATGTGCATAACCAAATGGAGTCGGCTACAGCAAATGGCCAGTTTGATGAGACTCAGGTTAGGGCTCTTGCAACTCAACAGGCGCAGTTGATGGCCGAAACTATCGTTGAGCATGAACGGTTGAAGAGCAGAATCTACAGTTTGTTAACGCCTGAACAGCGCACCAAGGCTGAAGAAATGCACAAGCGTCACAGCAAGCATTTCCACGATCAAGGACGAGACGGATCACTAAGACCGCACCCTTAATGCAATTTGTGTTTCACCGATGCGATGCAATTTGTTTTGCACTTGAGCCTCTCGGAGGGCGCAAAGGTCCATTTCTGTCGGCTCTTTAGCTGTGCAACGCTTGGTCAGGGAGCTTAGGGATAAGGATGGTCTAGCTTCGGCGAGGACTGCTCATTTTGAAGGTGTTGAAAATCTGGTCTGGGTGCGTCCAACCGGCAAGCGCCAATTGCCTAATAAATTTCCTCTGTGACTGCACTCAGATTCCGGAGGTTTGCGCAACACAATGTTTCGAGACGGATGCTCCAAGGACGGCTGTCAAGTCTTCAACTCCCCGAAGTATCTCTCGATCATCGACAGCTCCGAATCCCAACAAAAGCCCTTCTGGCATTCGTTCTTCCAATTCGAATCGATTGATAGGGATTACTTCGACATTGCGCTCAGTCGCAGCCTGCGCTACAGCTTCGGCATTTAATCCGTTCGCCAGCCATCCTACAGTGTTCACTCCCGCCTCAGTTTCAGATATCGTGAGAAACTCACCCAACTTTTGTTGAACAGACTCGCGAAGTACGGCTAGGCGGCTGGCATAAAGTTCTCGCATGCGACGAATGTGCCGTCCAAAATGTCCTTCCGTTATGAAGTCGCAAAGGATCGCTTGATCGATAACCGCAGAGTGCCGATCCATGATGTACTTTATCGCGGCAAACTTGTCGATCAGGCCGTCTGGCACCACAAGGTACCCCAAGCGCAAACTCGGAAAGAGCACTTTACTGAAGCTACCCGCGAATATCACCGAGCCACTCTGATCGAGTCCTTGAAGAGCGGGGATAGGGTGCCCAGAGTACCGGTACTCGCTGTCATAATCGTCCTCAAAGATCAATCCTCCCGTACGTCGTGACCAATCTGTGAGCGCAAGACGCCGTTCAAGAGACATTGTTACTCCCAAGGGGAACTGGTGGGCTGGAGTGACGTAAGCGAGTTTGGCTTGATCGCATCGCCGTTGCCCTTCCACTACGTTAAGGCCGTTCATGTCAACTGGAACGGGAATTACTTTGGCGGCTAACGCTTTGAACATCGCCGTCACGAGGAAGAAACAAGGATCTTCCACCCATACTGGATCGCCGGGATCGAGCATTAAACGCGCCGTTAGGTCCAGCCCTTGCTGAATGCCCGCGACAATGATGACTTGGTCCGTGGTGCATTTCACTCCACGAGCCGTGCCAAGGTAATTAGCAACCGCTTCCCGCAACGGCCGATATCCCCCGGCATCAACGTCGGCCAAAAGAGCTCGCGTGGCTCCGCGCAGTCGCCGCGAAGCAATTTGCGACCACAGAGTAATAGGAAATGCGTCCAAACCCGGTTCAGCCGCACGAAATGCGCGAGCCGGCTGACTCCTTGCATCAGCTGCCTGTCTGAGACGTTGAGCATATTGTGAGAGCGTTGGTCGCTGCCTATTCGCGACGTTGAGAGAGTTGGAACCACGCTTCACCTGAAGAAGGTCCTCAGGAAGCAGAGTGTTCACGTAGGTGCCAGCGCCTACGTTACCTTCCAAATAACCTTCAGCATGTAGCTGTTCGAACGCATTGACTACTGTCCCTCGGGATACCCCGTAGAGTTGCGCGAGTTCTCGAGTTGAAGGAAGCCGCATGCCGCGTTTGAGACGGCCATCCAAAATCGCCGATCGAACTTCGTTATACACCCACATGAATAAGACAGTTCCTGGCTGGCGTTCTCCAACAACGAGATCGAAAGATGAAGTCGTTTTAGCCATGCTCAAATGGTACATCTAAAATTCTCAAAATGGCTCTTCTATCGTGATTTTCATACGCCTAATCTCAACGGCTTAAGTAGGGAGACAATCATGAGTACCAGGCAGAAGAATGTTGAAGTAATGCTCAAAATCTTCAGCGCTATCGAGCACCGTGATCCACAACGACCGGATATGCAGCGCGAACTACTCCTCTTCCATCCCGATGTCGAGTTTCATTGGCCGCCCTCGCTGCCGTATGGCGGAACTTCGCTCGGTTTGGAGACCGAAGGTGCCACTTGGAGCCGCACGTGGGACCATCTGCAACCGAATGAGGCTGAGAGACGGATGGATCCACGTGTGGCGGGAGTCAGCGACAACGAGGTCGTAATACTTTGGCGTCAGAGAGGAGTGAGCCCGGCAGGAGACCGAATTGATACTCCCGTGCTGGGACTCTATCAGCTCCGCAACGGCCGGCTAACCTGCGCGCAGATGTTTTACTTCGACACCGCTGCAGTGCTTAGGTTCTTGGCAAAGGCCCTGAACTCTGAATGGGAATAGTAGGTAACCGCGGATTGAATGAAATGAGTAACGCTTCTGAACGCTCTTATTGACTTACTGAATATTACGACGACATTTGCAATTGGGAACTACAACATGAAATGAAAAATAACTACAAATTGAGACTTACGAACTTCGCCGCCGTATTTTTACGGCTCGCCCTCGCTGCGGGCTTTCTTACAGCAGTGTCCGATCGTTTCGGACTTTGGGGGCCACCAGGTGCAACCAATGTAGCCTGGGGAGATTTCGAGCACTTCCTGGCTTATGCCGCAAAGCTTAACCCTGAACTCCCTACCTCGTGGATTCCGGCCGTTGGCTGGGCCGTCACTTTTGCCGAAATCATCTTCGCTATCGCCTTACTCTTGGGATGCGGCACTCGCACTTTTGCACTTTTGAGCGGCCTAATACTTCTTTCATTCGCATCGGGGATGACAATTGGGACCGGGATAAAGTCCGCTCTTAACGCTTCGGTCTTTGCGGCCTCGGCGGGTGCCTTTCTTCTTGCAACCGTGCGCGAATATTCCTGGAGTGTTGATGCTTTGAAGGAACGTAAGCCCAGAGCTTCAGCCTTTACCGCTAAACTGCAGGAGAACCAAAACGAACCAGTGAAGAGTTAGAAACAAAAAGAGTATGGTGGTGAATCTTCGTTCGTTCATTGCGAACAATTGTGAACCAGGAATGAAAGCCTTTATTGCCGGCGCGACCGGCACACTGGGAATCACAAAGCAGACAAGAGCTTCGATGACAACCAAACTTCCAAATTACCGAGAAGCATTGCAGCAATAATTGCCGAACTCACATTTAGGAGGGCGCATGAATAACTCGTGTGAGGAGAAGACATCATTTTTTCGCCAGTTGCATCAAGGGCCTCCAATTCTGGTGTTACCCAATGCATGGGACGTCGCCAGCGCAAAGATCTTTTCCGCACTGGGCTTCCCGGCAATTGCGACAACGAGTTCCGGCATCGCGAATTGCCTGGGCTACGCGGACGGAGAAAACATCCCCTTTGACGAGATGCTCTTCATGATCAAGCAGATCGTCAATGCCGTTGATCTTCCGGTGACAGCAGATTTTGAAGCCGGATACGCGAATAACCTGGAAGAGCTATCGAGCACAGTCGCGTCGGTAATTAATTTAGGAGTCGTCGGGATCAACTTCGAAGACTCGTCGCCAGCGGGCGAACTCATTGATGTGCACTTGCAAACAGAGAAACTTCGAGTTGTGCGACAAACCGCGTCGTCACTGGGCGTAGAACTTTTTATCAACGCACGCGTTGATGTTTATCTCCTCGAAATAGGAGAAGAGGAAGCGCGCTTTCGCAATACCATTGACCGCGCTCACTACTATACGGCGGCGGGAGCTGATTGCATTTTCGTCCCAGGTGTCGCAGACGAACGAATGATTAGCCGCCTTGTTAAAAACATTCCAGGCCCGATCAACATTCTGGCAGTCGCAAAGACGCCACCAACAGCAGTGCTGGAAAAGCTCGGAGTGGCGCGAGTTAGCACGGGCTCTGGCCCGGCGCGAGCGTGTGCGACTTTGGCCCATCGAATCGCTCAAGAGTTGCTCTATCAGGGTACTTACTCAAGCTTTACCGAGGGAGCCATGACCTACAAAGAAATGAATACCTTGTTCACATAGAAAGGAGAAACGACGCAGAAATACTATTCAGTCCGCTAACGATAAGCTATGAAAAATCGGTTTCCTCTGCCGCGTCGTCGTAGCAACATTCGACCGGGATCAAGAGAGTCGACTTTTGAAATCTCCGGAGCGAACTCCACGATGGACTTAGCCACTCCTCAATCTATTCTGGTAGTCTCAGGTCTAAAAATGCGGGTCCGTTACAATAAACGGAGCAAACGCACTGATAGTGGACCAGAATTATTCAGGCTTGAGCCGTTCGCGAGTTCGTTGCTAAAGCCGCAGTTACGCTTTAGAAAGATCTCTGGCACAGTCGCTGACCTCTTAAATACATAAACTGTATCGATCTGATGAATCGCATCTTAGCCGATGTCACTCTCTGGCTAGCCATTGTATGCGCCCTTTCCGCGTGTTCGACTTCAATCGCAGCCCAATCCAACGCATTTATTCGGATCAATCAAGTCGGTTACTTAGCTTCCGACGAGAAGGTGGCAATTGCGTTTTCAAAGACTCCGCTACAAGGTGATTTTGTGCTGCTTGACTCCTCAAACCGCGTGGTCTACCGCGCTCCTCTAAGGTCTGTAGTCGCGCCGAGCTGGGGCGGCACCTTCCCTCACTATTACGAACTGAATTTCTCTGCATACAAACAGTCAGGCAGACATGTCATACGCATTGAAGACGGCATGATCGCTTCAAAGCAATTTACGATCGGAAGTTATCCGAACTACGAACACGAGCTACTACTTTTCATGCGTCAGCAACGCTGCGGCTACAACCCTTACCTCGACATGGTTTGTCATACCCGCGACGGACGCACCGTGTACGGCCCGATTCCTGAGGGCAGCTTCATCGACGCGAGCGGCGGATGGCACGATGCGGGCGATCAGCTCAAGTACTTAATCACTGCGAGTAATGCAACCGCCCGAATGCTTCTTGCTTTTGAGTTGGCGCCTAAAAAGTTTGAAGACAAAGTCGACGCATTCGGTCGACCGCGAGCGAATGGCATCCCGGATGTTCTTGATGAAGCAAAGTGGGGATTAGATTGGATTCATAAGCTTCATCCTGCGCCTGATCAGTTATTTCATCAGGTTGCGGATGATCGTGACCATCGCGGATTCAAACTTCCAGACCAGGACATCGCCGATTACGGGTGGGGGCCGAACAGTTATCGCCCTGTGTACTTCGCCGATGGTAAGCCGCAAGGATTAAGAGAATGGAAGAGCAAGGCAACGGGTATCGCAAACGTCGCTGGACGCTCAGCTGTTGCAATGGCGATTGCCTACCGCATTTGGAAGAACGATTTGAACGATCCTTTGTTCGCGGCCAAATGTTTGAAGGCAGCAATTGAACTTTATGAAATGGGGAAACGGCAGGAAGGCTATCAGCAAGGCAACTCATATAGCGCACCCTATCGTTACAACGAGAATACCTGGGCTGATGACATGGAATGGGCGGCGGCAGAGTTATTTAAAACAACCGGTAAGCCGACTTATCTTGCGGACGCGAAACGATATGCAAGGCTGATCGGACCAACCTCCTGGATGCAGCACGATACTACTGAGCATTACGAGTTCTATCCGTTCATGAATATTGGCCACTTCGCGTTGTACGCGCTCGTTGATGTGAAGACGAAAGCGAGCCTTGCAAGTTATTACCGCGACGGGATCGAAAGAGTGATTGCGCGAGCGCAGCAGAATCCGTATCGAGTCGGCGTACCATTCCTCTGGTGCTCGAATAATCTTGTAGTTGCATTCATTACCCAGGTCTTACTCTACGAGAAGATGACTGGAGATCTGCGTTACCACGCCGCTATGTTGGCCCACCGCGATTGGCTGCTCGGTCGCAATCCCTGGGGAACGTCTATGTTTTCCGGGATTCCAGAAAATGGAGAGTTTCCCGAAGACGTGCATCTACCTACTGTGCAGATTCTGAAGAAACTTGTTCCGGGTGGCTTGGTCGATGGACCTATCTCGGCCAAGACATATAACAGCTTGCGCGGGTTACATCTGAATCAGCCGGACGAATTCGCCGAATTTCAAACTAACGAGGTCGTCTATCACGACGATGTTGGCGACTACTCTACGAATGAACCAACCATGGATGGTACGGCTGATTCCATTTTGATGATGGCGTTGTGGGACCAAACTGCACCCCGGAGAAAGAAGAGTCCTCGTTTTCTCTATGAGGAGGGCGCAATCATTCGCGGTGATCAGGGATCGAAAAAGATGGCTTTGGTTTTTACCGGCGATGAGTTTGGCGATGGAGCTGACCGCATCGCACAAACACTCAAGACTGCGGGAGTCTACAGTTCGTTCTTCTTCACCGGACGCTTCTATCGGAATCCACGCTTCACATCAACCATTCGGCAACTGAAACGTGACGGACATTACCTCGGTGCACACTCCGACGAGCATTTGCTCTATTGCGATTGGACCGATCGTAACCACGTTCTGATCAGTCGAGACAAATTCACGCTGGACTTAAACCGGAATCTTGCGTCAATGCGAAGCTTCGGAATCACGAAGGCTGACGCACGGTATTTCCTGCCGCCATTTGAGTGGTACAACCAGAGGATCAGCGACTGGACCGCGGCGCTGGACCTGCGCTTAATCAACTTCACGCCGGGGACGCGATCAAGCGCTGATTACACGACCCCTGAGCTGAAGAACTACGTGGACAGCAAACAAATCCTAGAAAGCATCAAGCAATATGAAGCGACAGATCCGAATGGTCTAAATGGTTTCATATTGTTAATGCACGTAGGCGCTGCGCCGTCACGTACAGATAAATTCTATAGTCACCTCAAGGAGCTTGTTGAGTGGTTGAAATCGAACAACTATCGACTAGTTCGCATCGACGATTTACTCGACGTAGGGCCGCGCCTCAACCGTTAGGTTGCGCTAATCAACGAGCCGCATAGCGGCGGAAGAGCGTAGCCAGGGGCAAACGAGCGAAGCGAGTGCCTCCCCTGGATCAGCTCGTGGGCTGGATCTCCAGGAGTGACGCGATCCCATTGCTACGCTCGCTGCGCTCGCCCACCCTGGACTAAACTCGGCCGCCGCTACGCGGCTCGTTGATGACAATATCCACGTTGACGTAAGGTGTCGCTGTTTTTTATTTATACGCCGTCCAACAAATCGTTGGACGCGAACGGCAGAACTGTCAGGCAATCCTGAATGAAGAGATAGGGATTATCGCCGCTGAAGCGCAGCGTTAGGCCGTAGCGAGTTGGGGAACGTGGGAGGAGTTATGGGTGATACGTTTGAGGCAGCGAAGCTGAAGGCGGAGAAAACTTACAACGCCGCCGCCGATTACTTCGACGCTGAGCCCTTGGCGTTTTGGGATCGGTATGGCCGACGTACAGTTGAGCGCATGAAGCTGCGCCGCGACGCAAAAGTCCTGGATGTGTGCTGCGGCACCGGTGCCTCCGCGTTGCCGGCCGCGCAGGCAACGGGCCCCGCCGGCACCGTGATCGCGGTGGACTTGGCGGAGGAACTCCTCCGCCTCGGCCAGGCAAAGGCCAAGGCGGCTGGGCTGCGCAACATTGAGTTTCGACGGGCCGACATGACGGCCTTGGATTTCCCGGACCGTTACTTCGACGCTGTCGTGTGCGTGTTCGGTATCTTCTTCGTTCCGGATATGGAAGCACAAGTTGCAGAGCTCTGGCGGATGGTACGGCCCGGCGGGCAATTGGCGATCACGACGTGGGGAGCCGGCATCTTTTCCCCCGCCTACGAGATCTGGCTCGCGGCCGTTCGTCGGGTGCGTCCCGATCTGTACTCAGCATTCAATCCGTGGGATCGCATTACGACGCCAGACGCCGTACACAAGCTTTTCGCTGACGCAGGCGTTCGGCACGTCGAAATCACCCCCGAAGAGGGTCATCAGCCGCTACGCGCACCGGAAGACTTCTGGACTATCGCATTGGGCAGTGGCCTGCGATGGACCATCGATCAGATGGGTGGCGAGTTAGCGCGCGGCGTCCGGCAAGAGATTCTCGATTCACTTACCATGAAAGGCGTCGATCGCGTTGGAACTAATGTCATCTACGCGATCGCGCAGCGAAGGTCCGACTCGGCCTAACTTAGGCTTGCAGGGATAAGCAATTTTCACACGACTCGTGTGCGGTCGTAATAGGTGCGGTTGTCGTTTTCCAAATCGCCGCCCAACAACTCAATCAACCGGAGCGCGTTGCGCAACTGATTGGTCCGGCAATGCTTGATTGACATCGCGCCGCCGCTTCAACCCAACCGTTAGACGCTTGCGTTGTGGTAACCAATGAATTTGAAGGAGGTCACTTATGGCTATTTGGTTTCAGATAGCTCTCGTCCTAAACGTTATCTATTGGGCTGTCTTCTTCTACTTGCTCTCGCGTCGCCGATGGAATTTCCCTGCACTGGCTGTCGGCATCTTTCATATGCTGTTCGCTGCGGTCGTCTCGGTCGCCCCCATCCGCTCATTACTTGATCCCGATTATGGCGGGTACGGGCTCGGCGTGATTCATTTTGAGAAACGTGCCGTGGCACTCCCTGCCGCCCTCATACTCGGCTGGGCATTGGTGGCGGCTTGGGTCGCGGTAGGAAAAGGCAGAGGGCCTTGGATGAGGCTGGTGATGTTGGGCGATCTCTTCTTCGGGCTCAGTTTGGGCATATCCCTCCTCGTCGACAATTCACAGGACTGGAAGTTCCAACTCGGCGAACACTTTACTGCCAGTGGAATGGCAGGGTTGCTTATTCTGCTAGGTTTTTTCACCTTGCCTTTTATTGTAAGTGCGCTCTGGGCGGCGAGCCGTACTCGAACAGGTGGGACCGCGCCACCGCTCGCTTCGAACATGGAAGAGAAAAGCGGGCTTTTAGAGAAAGACACCAAGAATACAAACAGCTTTCGTTACTCTGAAAGCCGCGCTTAACAAATCGTTGGACTGCGAACGACGAGAGCAAGTTTAGTAAGATAGCTGGTCCGGCGACGCTCGATTGAAATTCGCGCCGCGGCGTGGTTTTGCCAAAAAAGTGGCAAGTACGACTGTAGCGACTCAACAATACAGAACCGGGAGCGGTAGCGACCGGATGCTACACACAGCTAACCAG
>JBKPAL010000215.1:0-4213 GCA_046726395.1 Acidobacteriota bacterium | reverse complement strand
CGCGAGTACGAAGTCTCTAATATCGATCTTCGACCTTTGGCGGAGGAGATTCGCCAGTACTTCTTCACGAATGGACACCAGAGTCAGATTCTTCAGGACGGAAACAGATTAATAATTCAAGGACAGAAATCAGGCGGCTGGCGCACGTGGGTGGGAATGGGTCTCGCAGCCACGGTTACTATCGAATTCGACAACAAGCGAGCGAAGGTCGCGGTCGGCGGCGGCAAGTGGATTGAACAAGGCGCTGCGATGGGTGTGGGAATATTTCTGTTCCCATTGCTGGTTACTGGCGGTGTGGGCATGGCCCAACAAAAAGATCTGATCGATCGGCTTTGGTTGATGGCCGACAACTTCATGGTGCAACGCGGGGCTCGCCGGGTGCGTTAACATCTTTAGATTGCGCCGACTTATCGGAGCCTTCTTGTTCGCAACCCGAATTTCCTTTTGATGAAACCACGACTCCCCATCGGTTCCGGCTTCTGAGCTCATGCCAAAACCGGAATCCACTCAGACAACTCTACGAACCGAAGCTATCGCGGGCATCACCACGTTCTTCACGATGTCATACATCGTTGTGGTGAATCCCGCGATTCTAGCTACAGAAGGAACCGGGATGGCGTTCAGCGGCGTCCTTACGGCAACAGTTCTTGTCTGTTTCACGATGACATTGTTGATGGGCCTTTATGCCAAGCTTCCTTTTGCAGTGGCACCCGGAATGGGTATCAACGCGTATTTCACCTTCACGATCATTCTTACTCAAAAAGTTTGGTGGCAGGTCGCACTCGGAATCGTCTTCTGGGCCGGGGTCCTGTTTCTTCTCATCTCGGTCACACCTGTACGTGAGACCATCGCGAAAGCAATCCCTTCAGAACTGCGGCTGGGCACAGCTGCCGGAATCGGAATCTTTCTGACATTCATCGGGTTGAAGAATGCTGGTTTGGTTGCATCTGATCCAGTGACATTCGTAAGACTAGGCACGGTGGGTCTGCCGGCGCTGCTTTCGATCGTGGCGATGGCGATCTCGGTCTGGTTGCTCACGAAGAACAGTGCGTTTGCTTTTCTCGCCGGAATCTTCGCTGCGACCTTCATCGCTTGGGTCATGGGCCTCGTAAAGATGCCGGAAAAGTTATTTAGCGCGCCCGATTTCCACACCGTCTTTCTTAAACTGGACGTACTCGGAGCTTTGAAGCTATCGCTGTTGCCTGCGATCATCGGCATTCTCTTCACAGACTTGTTCGACTCCATTTCGACATTTATTGGAGTCGCGCACGCCGCTGATCTTTTAGATGAAAACGGTCATCCAAAGAATCTGAAACAAGGCTTGATCGTAGACTCGTTTGCCACACTAGGCGCTGGTTTGGCGGGAACATCTTCCGGCACCGCCTACATTGAGAGCATCGCGGGCATCAACATGGGCGGACGCACCGGGCTCACATCAGTGTTTACCGCGTTCTGTTTTCTGCCGTGCTTTTTTCTTGCTCCACTCGCTGGTGCCGTGCCGACATTCGCAACTGCTTCAGTGCTAGTTCTGGTGGGCGCGTCGATGTTTCGCAGCGTAGGTAAGATTCGATTCCAAAGAATAGAAGAAGGGCTGCCGGCTTTTCTGACGATCATTTTGATTCCGCTGACATTCTCGATCACGCAGGGAATACTATGGGGCTTCATCTCGCACACTGGTTTGTATCTCATGGTTGGACGCCGAAGAGATATTCACCCCATGATGTACGCACTCGCGCTAATTGCGATAGGTCTGTTGCTGGTGGAACACGCGAAGTTTTAAAGTTGGTTTCGAATGAGCACCAAAGCTGAACACGTCATAGGCAGATCAGTTCCGAGGAAAGAAGGCCACGAAAAAGTCACAGGCAAGGCTCTGTATGTTGATGACATCAGCTTTCCTGACATGCTTTACGGCGCGACGGTTCGCAATCCCGCCGTCCGTGGGCGCATTACCGGAATAACCTTCGCCGAAAGTCTTCCCTGGGATGATTTCACAATCGTAACTGCGAAGGACATTCCGGGAGAAAACTACGTTGCTCTCATTCTCAACGATCAACCTTACCTTGCGGACGGCGTCGTTAATCACCCGGAAGAACCTGTAGTCCTTCTGGCCCATCCTGATAAATACATTCTCGAGCGTGCGCGTCAGCACGTCACAATCGACGTAGAACCGCAGCCTGCTGTCTTCACACTCGACGACTCGCTTAACAGGAAAGAGATCATCTGGGGCGAAGACAACCTTTTTAAATCGTTTCTGGTTGATAAAGGAAACATCGACGACATCTGGACCAAAGCAGAATTCATCGTCGAAGGTGAATACGAAACAGGCGCTCAGGAGCAGTTGTACATTGAGAACAACGGCATGATTGCCATTGCTAACGCCGAGGAAGGTGTGACCGTTTGGGGCTCGATGCAGTGTCCATACTATATCCACAAGGCGCTCGTAAAACTGTTCGGTCTGCCTGAAGAGAAAATACGCGTGATCCAAACTGAGACGGGAGGCGGGTTCGGCGGAAAGGAAGAGTACCCTTCAATGATTGCGGGTCACGCTGCTTTGTTGGCGTGGAAGTCGGGACGACCGGTGAAGATCGTTTATGACCGTGCTGAAGATATGGTCGCCACCACCAAGCGTCATCCGTCGCGTACAAGACATCGGACCGCCGTTTCGAAAGACGGAAAACTTCTCGGCATGGAGATAGACTTCACCATTGACGGAGGCGCGTACTGCACTCTCTCACCGGTGGTGTTGTCGCGAGGAACAATTCACGCGGCCGGTCCTTACTTTTGTCCAAACGTGCGCATCAAGAGTCGTGCGGTGGCCACCAGTGCTCCGCCACATGGAGCTTTCCGCGGGTTTGGTGCTCCACAGAGTATCTTCGCGTTGGAACGCCACATGAATAAGGTTGCTCAGACCGTGGGGCTTACTCCTGAGGAGTTTCGTAAACGGAATTTCATTCAACCAGGTGAGACTACGGCAACGAACCAGGTGATTCGCGAACAAGTAAACCTCGCTGGTCTGATGTCTCGTGCATTTGAAGTGACTAACTACCAAGACAAACGGCAGCAGTTCGCCGCTCAGAATCCATCCTCAACAACGAAAAGAGGAATTGGCTTCGCTTCGTTCATGCATGGAGCAGGGTTCACAGGTTCAGGAGAGGTGTATCTCCAGTCTGTGGTCGGCGCCGAAGCTACGCCTGAAGGTCGCGTGCGAATTCTTTCCGCCAGTACAGAGATGGGACAAGGGACTAACACCATCTTCTCTCAAATTGCGGCAGAGGCTCTCGGTGTCAACGATGACCTGATCGAGGTCACGCAGCCAGACACCAGGAACGTGCCTAACAGCGGACCAACAGTAGCGTCACGTACTTGTATGGTGGTTGGGAAACTCGTGGAGTCTGCCGTGCTCGGTCTCAAGCAAACGTTGATTGGAAGTGGCCTGCTATCAGAAAACTATACCGAAACTGATTTCATTCGCGCATGTCGTGATTACAACGGAAGGTTTGGCGAGTTGAAATCTTTCAGTCGTTATCAGCCTCCGCCGAATGTCCTTTGGGATGATGAGAAGTACCAGGGTGATGCTTATGGTACTTATGCATGGGCAGTCTACGTGGCTGAAGTTACCGTAGACATGTTGACGTATGAAGCACGAGTCGACGATTTCGTGGCGGTGCAAGAAGTAGGAAAAGTGATAAATCCTGTGTTGGCTGCCGGACAAATTGAAGGAGGCGTGGCCCAGGCCATCGGCTTTACGCTTTTCGAGAATGTAGTTTGGCAGGAGGGCCGCATGGTTAATAACCAGATGACCAATTACATCATTCCTACCTCGGTCGATATTCCTCCGATTCGTGTGTTCTTCGAGGAGAATCCGTATGCATATGGCCCAGCGGGTGCGAAAGGGATCGGAGAGTTGCCGATGGACGGAGGGGCGCCGGCCATACTAAATGCGATCGAACATGCTACCGGCATAAGCTTTAACAGAGTTCCACTGATGCCCGAAACCATGATGGAAAACTTAACCAGTCATCACTAAATGGACCAAGCGAGCGAAAAGCAAGAGATTCATTGCATGGTGAATGGGCAATCGCAAACGTTGCTCGCTCATCCTTTTGAACGACTGCTCGATGTGCTGCGCGAACAACTGCAGCTTACGGGAGTAAAAGAGGGGTGCGGTGAAGGTGAATGTGGTGCTTGCACGGTGGTGGTGGATGGACTGCTA
>JBKPAL010000214.1:0-5230 GCA_046726395.1 Acidobacteriota bacterium | reverse complement strand
CACGGGAGACGATCGGCGGCAGGTCCGGACTGCGCCCCATGGTTCCGTAGATACTCAGTTCAGCGCGCCATGACCCGACGAGCGGTGCCAACGCGGCGTGGCCGGCACCTGGAATCCCCCTCTGCACCCACGGTGGGACAGGCTGCTGAGCTGTTGATTGTGCCCTGGTATTTTGTGCGAAAGCAGGAACCGCAAGAAGACTGAACATCAGCGCCAGTATCATTTGTTTCAAAACTCTGTTCATGTACTCCTCCGTTCGTCGTAACCGAAGCACTTTGTGTTTCTCGTCTTCGCTCGCGTTACGCATTGAGACTCATTTCATCAGCTCGGATAACAATTCCCCTGTCGGATTTGGCTGACCTTTCCCAGTGGCTATAAGATTTCTTAAGCTTCCGGTTATGTACCCGCTCCACGCGTTCGAGCAAACGTCGTAACACTCATATGCAGGTACGAGCCCAACATGCGTAAAGCGAACTTCCGTTTTGTCACCCTTCCTGGCAATTTCAAAAACAACGTCGGTACCGTTCCACTCGCTCTTGTCCTTAATAAAGTTGAAATCGTTGTGCAGCACGTGCCATACGACTCTCGTGCCTGGCACGAGTTCGGTGATCTTAAACGTGCAACGGTGAACGTCCTGGTAGTGGTAATAGAACACCGCGCCGAGTTTGTCTGTGTCTCCCTCTGTTGCCTGAGACCACCAGCCACGAACATTGTTAATGGCTTTAAAGACTTCTTCTGGGCTCTGGTCTACCAGAAAGGTGGCGGTGTAGTTTTGATTATTCATGATTCCGTATGTTCCTTTCTCTCTATCTGTGAAATTATGAAGGCAGCTTTGCTGCTATTGAATTGTCATAAAGACCGTTAGTCGTCGAGGCTGCCCATAGTTAAGTTGACGGTTGTTCCAGTCATCCCGCTTGCCTTATCGGAAGCCATCAAGACCGCCATGTTAGCCATCTCCATGAGCGTCGAAAGCCTTCGCGTGTGGGTCCTGCCCGCTAGTAACTCGTGAAACTGTTCCCAGGTCATTCCTGATGCCTTGGCATAAAGCTCGAAGCTTTCCTTGATCCTGCTTGTCTCCGGCATGCCCTGTGGTCGCAGACCGACCACGCGAATACCGTGCGGTGCGAGCTCGGAGGATAGACCTCGAGTGAGTGACTCCACTGCGGCCATCGCCGGGCCGCCGCCTCCGACGAATGGGACACCGGTCCGCGAAGGCGTTGCGGTGACGGTCATGATCACCCCTGAGCCATTCGCGACCATCCGCCGGGCCGCCAAGCGTGCGGTCACAAAGTACGATCTCGTGTAGGTCGCAATTGGTAGGGAGAATTGCTCGACATCCAGCTCGACCAGGGACAGACGAACCTTCGGATTTGGGACGCCGATGGCGTTGAACGAGATATCGACGCGGCCCGCCTTATCGATCATGGACTGTAAATGCATGTCCACAGCCTGTTCGTCGAGAGCGTCGACCTCCGACGCCTCAGCAAACCCGCCCGCCGATACAACTTCCCTCGCAACCGCTTCGACGGACGCTAGGTGGCGCCCGGTGAGAAAGAGCTTGGCGCCCTCCCGGCCAAAGGCTTTTGCGACGGCGCTGCCAACCGCACCTCCGGCTCCGTAGATCACAGCATTCTTGTTCTGAAGCAGCATTGCAGTATCCTTTTACCCAGGCACTTTCATTGCGTGCTCTATTTCACCTGCTCTTTCGGCAAACACCAGAGATCTTTGATCTCGCAGAGTCTTGTCAGCATCCGCTCGTATTCTTTCACGATTCCTGCTCGTTCCACCGCGCCGAGAAATTGAACCGTGTATCCATGCGGGCCATGAAGTATCACAAAGGGATACCTCGTACCTGGCCAGTGTCCATGCTGTGCTAGCTGTCTGAATTCATCGGGTGTCGGGATTGACCCTCCAACGTCCTGATTCGAAACCTGTGGCGCGAAGTACATCACATGAGGAATGCTTACAGTGAGAGCATCTTCATTGGCGTCCGGGTTCACATACGTCCGCAGGATCGGCGACAGCATGTAGGAGATACCGGCACGTTGCGGCGCCTTATAGAAATGTGTCTTGTAACGTCGCTGGATGATCTGCTTAAGTTGCTGAGGAGGAGTTCCCTTCGCCTGCATTGCCGCGGCGTCCAGGAAGACGCGCATTTGTGCCTTGGCGCCGGCTTCATCGAAAGAAATCGGGTACAGAATATCGTGTCGATACTCCGTTAAGGGCCACGTCCCTCTGAACGTATCATCGCCAGTCCGAGCAACAAGAGCGTGGAATCCATTTGTGCCGTTGCGGGCGACCTCGAAACCCTTCGCCGGATTCAACACATAGACTGTTGCCTTGTCCCTGAGGTGCGGCGGCAATGCGCTCAGAGCCAACTGAATTTCCAAATCTCGCGGTAGCGACTCGATTGTCTTCGTCACCTTGGGAGTGTCATGACTCGAAGGTGCTGATCTGCTAAGTGATGCTGATATTCCAATAAGGCTGATTGTGATTATTGCGAGAATCAACTTGATCTTCATAGCCAGAGTTCTCCCTTCTAGTTCGTATTACGCATCCGCGTGCGGGCAAAATACATGTCACTCATGCGGCCAGGTCGCCACGCAACACAGCGGCGTTGCGACGGGCGAACTCGGCGAAGGTGATGGGATGAATGCCAAACGCGGCGTGCGTCTCGGGATGTACCACTACCTCGCCTGTCGCGCATTCCTTCGCTCACGTGCTTGCACATCGAGTGCCTCGACAACATAGGCCGATCGGAAACGATAGTTAGTGACCGCCAACAGTCATCTGGTCGCATTTGGTCACAGCTCTCTGGCACCTCATCACCAACGAACCCAACCTGACCACCAATAATCCAAACAACAAACTTCAGGAGCGCGAGCTGTTCGAGACGTCCTTGCAGCGGCAACTCTGTTGCATTAACTCTTATATGTCCCCGACTTTCTGTTACCGATATAGGAAGTGCCGTTCCAAACTGCGTGAGGGGTCTAGCACTGGATGTGGGATCCAAGTCCTAATCGACTAGACTATTCATCTTGTGAAAGGAGTGGATTTTGAAGTTAGAACCTTTCTTACTTGACCATTGGCTTGAAAAACACGAATCCAGCACACCGCCGATTCAGTTTCATCTTGCGTCCAGCACTGGCCCACCTTGGACCACTAACGAGCTGCTTAGTTTCATATCTCCGAATGAGCGGCAAGACCTGCTCGATAACTATCTCCTGTATTCGCGTAGCCAGGGTATGGACGAGCTGCGTGAAGCAATCGGTGAGATGGAGGGAGTGACAGCCGAAAGTGTATTGGTTCTTACCGGGGCTTCCGAAGCGCTCTTGCTTCTCTTCTTCATCGCGGCTGAACCTGGCGACAACGTAATCGTACCGTTCCCATGCTTTCCTACAATGGCTGCGCTGCCGCGGTCTTTCGGTATTGAAACGCGCCGCTACCAGTTACGGCCCGAACAAAAATATCGAATAGATTTAGACGAGATCGCGGCTCTCGTCGATGCGCGAACCCGGATTTTGCTCGTGAACTCGCCGCATAATCCCACAGGCGCAACCTTAACGGATCACGAAATGGACGCGCTGTACAACTTTGCTCAGGCGAGAGGAATACAGTTCGTTTGTGATGAAGTTTATCACCCGATTTATCACGGGCGAGCGACTACGTCCGCAACCCGTTTGCCGAAGGCGACTGTTTTAGGGGATCTGTCGAAGGCCCTGAGCTTGAGCGGCTTAAGGATCGGCTGGATTGTCGAGAGAGATCACGAGCGAATGGAAGCGTACCTCAATGCTCGCCAATACTTTACGATTACGAACTCACCACTAACTGAGAGTTTGGCAACGACCGCGATTAGAAATCGTGGCGCCATCCTGCGACGGACATTCGAAGTCGCGAGTGCCAATTTAGAATTGCTGACTCAGTTTTTTGCTGAATCGGCAGGTATTCTGAGTTGGGTGCGACCTGGCGGAGGCATGACAGCTTTTCCATGGCTAAACTCAGGCGCGCATTCGCGCAGTTTTTGTGAAGGACTAGCAGCCCGAGGTGTGCTCGTAGCACCAGGCGATTGTTTTGAAATGCCATCGCACTTCCGGCTCGGTTTTGGTGCGTTGGATCATGACAAGTTTGCCTCGGCACTGGAACTTATTTCCGACTACATTCAGCTGAAGAGTGCGCAAGCTGTCATCGGTGGCTAAGCTAGTTTGAGACGCGAAGCATGCACGGATTTGACACGCGCTTCAGATGTGCACGGTGGGCTTTCCGTCCCCGTTCCAATGCTCAAGGATCTCTGCCGAGGTCATCACGCGAGCGAAGCCTTTGCGCAACACCATCAACTCCGGCTCGTGAAGATCCATATCATCGGTAGCCGTAGCATCGCTGAGAACCACCACCTTAAAGCCGCGTTCGTAAGCTTGGCGTGCGGTAGCTCCGCAACAGAAATTCGTAAGGGCACCACAGATGACGACAGTGTCGCGATCCATGTTCCCAAGAATTGTCTGCAACGGCGTATCGTAGAAGGCGCCATATGATGGCTTATGAATCACGATCTCATTGTCGGCAGGAGCTAACTCAGCGCAGATCGAACCATCACGGAACCATGCCGGGTGGGGCGCGACATCGGGAAAGCGATTGGGCATGGCCGCGCCCGTTGATGGACGGTCAAAGTTGCGGTGAGAGGCGGCAAACGCCGTAAAGATCACAGGGATTCTGAGTGCACGACACGTCTCAACCAGAAACCGAATCGTTGGGATCCTCCTCGTTGCCTCGGGTACCCAGTAAGGGGTCCAGTGGGGTTTGACAAACTCGTCCTGCATATCAATGACAACCAAAACGCATGCGTCAGTCGCAATTTGAAATGTCGCCTCGCCAGCTTTATACGCTCGCCTCGCAAGCTCAAGTACTTCTTTCTCCGAATACATGCAGCCCTTCCGTGTTCAACCAAGGCACTAGTAGGTATCGCCGGTATCGCGACCTATTCAATAGCTGGAGCTTCACCAAAATCCCTCGCTTGTGATTCATAAATATATAAAGGACAGCGAGCCGCTTACGGCGACTTGCTATGTCGAAGACCATTCATCTGCGAGCCCCCGCTTCCGAACTTTAATGAGTGAGACAATGTGAAGAATGATCCAAAATGGCACAGCGAATGTCGGGATCATGCTGAGCGGTAATTGCTGCATAACGTTGGCAGTGACGTCACCGCGCAGAATCCCAATTGGGGAGTCGCCGC
>JBKPAL010000213.1:0-4256 GCA_046726395.1 Acidobacteriota bacterium | reverse complement strand
ACGTCGATCCAAATTTCTAAGTTCCAAATCCCTTCATTCTCTTCCTGAACTGCGGAGAATCGTCGCATTTCAACGGTTTCTTTGATAGTCGCCGCTTTTCCCACCGGTCTTACTTTCAAGTTGCACGCTTGTGATTGTGATGCCTTTGTCCAATGCCTTGCACATGTCGTAAATAGTCAACGCCGCTACTGAGACCGCAGTCAGTGCCTCCATCTCTACCCCAGTTTGAGCGTTCGTAGAGACGTCTGACTTCAAATAAACACCATCATCTTTAAGTTCGGCTGAGACGTCGACGTGCGTCAATGGCAGGGGATGACAAAGGGGTATGAGTTCTGATGTTCGTTTCGCTCCCATGATCCCGGCGATACGAGCGGTTTCAAGTGGGTCACCTTTAGGCGTTCGGTGTTCGTGCAGGCTTTTCAATGTGTCAGGGTTCATCCGCACCACGGCTGAAGCTATCGCTCTGCGAGGAGTGACAAGCTTAGCGGTGGTATCCACCATCCTGACGCGTCCTTCACTATCTACGTGCGAAAACTTACTCATGATTGCTGGGCCAGATATAGAACTTAATGGATTGAAATCCGGTATTGGTGCCGTAATCGTAAAGTAACCGACGTTATTGAACAAGCTATTGACTGGAGAATCCGGTGTTCGAAACAGATAAAGACGTGCTTGATTGGTACGAGCGGCAACCGCGTGCATTGACTAAGGATTTCATAAACACGATTCCGTGGAACAGGGTCTCGTCACATCCTCTAAATCCGGCATTTATCCCCGTGCTGCTTTACATGCGCGACGTGGAAAGCTTCACGGAAGTCTATTATCAGGAACTTCTGCGTACTCCTACTTGTCGGAACCCGCATATCCGAAAGTTCATGGACCGTTGGAGCGTGGAAGAGAATGAGCACGCTAACCTACTCAACAGATTCTTGAATGAGGCAGGCGTTCCAACGAGCGATAACTGGTGGCGAGAAGCACAAGCCGCCATTCCAATCAGCTATACCTTTCAATCGCGTATTGCTGGTGCGATAACTCGAGTGTTTGGCAAACACTTTTCGGGTGTTCATATGGCGTGGGGAGCGATAAATGAAATGACTACACTCCAAGGCTATCGGCGTCTGTGGCAGCTGGCGGAGCATCCGGTACTCGAGCAACTCTTGCGAGCCATCGCTCAGGAGGAATCGATTCACTCGAGTTTCTATTGGCACATCGCGCGATTGCGGCTCGAGCAATCTGGCTTTACTCGTACATTGTCGCGATTCGTGATCGACAAGTTTTGGACTCCGGTCGGCCAAGGAGCGAAGCCGCAGCGTGAGACTGACTACGTTATTGCGACTCTGTTCAAGGGATTCAGTGGCGTTCACCACTTTGAAAAGACTGTGGCCCAAAGACTAGAGCGCTTGCCCGGACTCTCAGGCTTGAAAGTAGTCACGGATCGGATCGCCTCGATCTCACTCGGTGATTACGGTGACAAGAGGCTGATATCTATTTAGTGGTTATGTGAGAGGAAGCTTGACGATTTTCACCTTGGTGCCTTGGACCACCTCTTTGACACCAGAGGGAATGATTATCAACGCAGTACTACGCACGAAGTTGACGAAGTCTGACGATCCACCCCACTTAAGAGGTTCAGCCAGGAGTTGTCCTTCGTCACTGGTTCGGAGTTGTGCGGGTAGGTAGCTTTCGCGATCGAGGGAACCCTTAGTGGTCCGAGCCAGTATTGCTGTTTCTATCTTGAGGGAAGGCTCCTTGGCACCCTGCATACAGAGCAGTGCGGTTCGCGCGAAGAGATTGAAAGTGACGGAAACAGAAACAGGATTACCGGGCAAACCAAACACCACGGTGCCGTTCGGCAGTCGACCAAAGACTGTCGGTTTCCCCGGGCGTAAAGCAACGCGTTCGAAAAAGATCTCGGCACCAAGCTCACGTAAGGCTGACTTAGTAAAATCATAAACACCCATCGAGACACCACCGGAAGTAATCACTACGTCAGATTTTCCAGCAGCTTCGCGGATCGTTTGCAGCAGCTGTTTCTGATCGTCAACTGCCAGAGGCAAACGTTCAACTTCGGCACCAGCAAGTTGTGCGTATGCCGCTATCGAATAGTTATTAGAGTCGCGGATCTGCTCAGGACCAGGCTGCTGATCCACCGGAACCAGCTCACTCCCTGTTGCGAGCACCGAAATGCGTGGCTTTCGTCCAACACGAACCTGTGAATATCCAAATGCAGCGAGAACTGCCATGGCCGCGGCCGTTATCTGGTCACCTTTCTGCAAAACTGTAACGCCTTTTTCGATCTCACTGCCGCGACGAACAATTGAGCGACCCTTGGCGACCGGTTCTATGACCTCAACTGATTCCTTCTCTCCGCCACGTGTTAACTCAACTTGTTGCACACTGTCGGCGCCTGCGGGCACTGGCGCACCGGTCATGATTCGTACGGCTTCGTCACGTTGTAGTTCATGATGCCAACCCTTACCAGCTGAAGACTCACCGACTATTCGCAACGTCACGGGAGCATGTTCTGTGTCTTCTGCACGAACGGCGTAGCCATCCATCTGCGAACGATCAAACGGGGGCAGGTCGGAATCGGCAACAACATCCTGAGCAAGACAACGGCCCATGGCCCTCGGTAGATCGATCAGTTCCGCTGCTAACGTGGGACAGCGTGCGCGTACGATTTGAAGAGCTTCGTTGACTGAGATCATAAGAACCTATGTGTCTTGCCTGGATCACTCGAATACCGGAGATTGGAGTCATTAGTTTAACTGATGGTGAGGGAATTTTTTGCGTGGACCATAGGAGTGATGGATCTAGGGCACGGCTAATACTGTCTCTCGGCCGTGCTCGGGATTCTCGAATTTGGAAATTCGTCCAGAGATTAGACAATTTTAAACAACGACAATCGGAAAAATTACCTAATTCGCAATATTAAAGAATTGGCTCAGCGATTGCTGCGTTTTTAGCAACCGTGCGGCTATTACATGGACCAGGAGGGGACCAGATTGTCTAAACGTAATTGGCTCGCCACAGGAACGCTGCTTCTAATAGCCAGCATTGCCCCGACCTCCAATGCAGATCCGAAACTAAAATCTGACGGTTTGTCAGACGAATTTGAACGTCAAAATCCAGGCCGACACCTGGCATTAGGACACTTCAAGGACGATCAGGACAGCGAAAGTAAGACCAGCGTGGTGATATATCCGAGAACCGAGGAAACCTTTAGTGTAAGAATCGGCAAGAATTCCGATCTACACCTGGGGCAATACCGGGACCCGCGAACTAGCGGTGCGGTTCCAAGCCCTGAACCCGCTACACTCCTTCTGCTCGGCAGCGGATTGACGGGATTGGCAGCCCTCGTTCGCAGGAAACTCAATAAGTGAGCAGTAGGTCTGAGTTTAAGGACCAAGAAAGGGCGTTGTCATCACCGGCAACGCCCTTTCCGTTTCTAAACTAGAACATAGAACCGAGCGTCAGCGAGAAAGCGGATAACTGCAGAGTTGACGACGCGGCACGACTTCATTCAAAGCTCGCCGACGGCTCGGCACCATAAGGTGTCCTATTTACGGGAGAGGTCGATAAGGACGATGTCAGAGTTTTGCCGCACCCTGTCGAAGAGGATTTGCCTGCCATCAGGAGAAACGTCAAAGATTCCGATGGGATCGCCTGATTTCAGGTTTGTGAGCTGGCGACGCTGCCCGTTTTGGAGATCGAACAACCAGAAGTTCTGATTCGAAGACCTTCCAATCAGGGCGGAACAATTTCTCCGGATGGACAGTTTATCGCCTGCAACTACCAAGACAAAGAGGGCGAAGAGTTCAGAGTCGCGATTCTTCCATTCGCCGGTGGCCCGCCGATTAAACTGCTCGATCTCCCACCATCTGAAAATCTTTCTCGATCTGAAAAAGCAGTTCGTTGGACACCTGATGGGCGTGCGATCGCTTACATCATCACCGAAAACGAAGTCTCAAATATCTGGGCCCAGCCGATCGACGTGGATCACCAAAACAGCTGACTGACTTCAAAAGTGAACGGATCTTTAACTTTGCTTGGTCACGCGATGGACAGAAGATTGCGCTGTCGCGCGGAATTGTTAATAGAGATGTAGTTCTAATCACCGGTTTCAAATAGCTCAACAGATTAATTTCGCGTGCCAACGAGGGCACAAACAAAATTAGCGCCACCGAAGTGGCGCTAATTTTTATCTGGCGGAGCCGACGGGACTCGAACCCGCGACCTCCGACGTGACAGGCCAA
>JBKPAL010000212.1:0-28677 GCA_046726395.1 Acidobacteriota bacterium | reverse complement strand
CTCTCGGTACCGGTCTTCGAAAACGAGAATTGCTTGACTTGCGGCGCCATCAAGTCGACTTTTCTCGCGGACTTGTTATAGCAAGTCACACCAAAGGCAAAAGGAACCGCGAGATTCCAATGAATGCTGAGGTGCGAGACGTCTTATGGGAAGCTTGTCGAGGGAAAGGAATAAGCGACTGGGTCTTTCCAAATCCGCTGACCGGTTTACCTTACACGGACATCAAGCACGCCTTTGACACAGCGTGCACCAATGCAGGAATCGAGGGGTTTTGGTGGCACGATCTCCGAGCTACCTTCGGCACCAGGCTGGGCGCAGCTGGCGTGGGCATGAGAACCATAATGGATCTCATGGGCCATTGTGATCCAAAGACCTGTTTGCGTTATGTCCGTGCGACCGAACCAGCGAAGCGGGAAGCCGTGCAATACGCATTTCAACGTCCTGGACACAAAAGTGACACACCGCATCTCGTTGCTGTTTGAGGATTACATGTAAGTTGTTGAAAGAATTGGTAGCGGGGGCGGGGGTCGAACCCGCGACCTTGGGGTTATGAATCCCACGCTCTAACCACCTGAGCTACCCCGCCATAGGGATTCGGATTATACGAAGCGAGTTGAGAAACGGCAAAAGTCCTTGCGAATACAGAACCGAGGAGCGAATAAAGAACCGGGAGCGGTAGTGACCGGACGCCGCCGCTCAAGTTGAATGCCGCATCCGGTCGCTACCGCTCCCGGTTCTAAAATTGATCACCTCGCGGGACATTTGCACTAACTGAGCCAACTAGTTGAATTGACTCGACAAGAACTTACTACGTTGAATGAAGCATCCGGTCGCTACCGCTCCCGGTTATGAAATTGATCACCTCGCGGCGACATTTGCACCAACTGAGCCAACTAGTTGAATTGGCTCGACAAGAACTTACTACGTTGAATGAAGCATCCGGTCGCTACCGCTCCCGATTCTGTAATCGCACACTTACCCCAAAAACGTAAATCTTCATTCCATCTCCTACGTAAACATCACTGACAACAAATACAAACACCAACACTCCATAACTCGAGAGTGCTCGCTCTTCTCAATATTCAAAATAAATCGGCGCTTTCTCCAAGGGCACATGCAAATTCATCTTTGTTGCTGATGGATTGGTATGGACGTTGCACAAGTCTCTTGCGGAGGGCACAAGGAATGAAAAGATTTATCGCCACAGTTATTTGTTTAGTAGCACTCGCGAGTGCAGCCATTCCGGTTGACGCGCAAACCCGCAGTCGCCGCTTGGCTCAGCAGCGCTACTCTCAGCAGCGCTACTCTCAGCGTTACAACGATCGCTATCAAGATCGTGTCTACAACGATCGAGTTTATCGAGACAACAGCTACGTCTATGGTGATGACCGCTCTGTTTGGGAGAAGCATCGCGACAAGATCACAACTGCCGGTGGTGCAGTCGCAGGCGCAGTGATTGGCGGACTCGCTGGCGGAAAGAAAGGCGCAATTATCGGCGCGATTGCTGGTGGCGGAGGCGCAGCCGTGTACACCTACAAAATTCGCGAGAGAGATTAAAAGCTCGGTTGCTCATGAAGTGGGTGACCATGTCTGAGGCCCGGATGTGAAGGGGAGAGCACATTCGGGCTTCAACATTTTTAGTAATGAGTGATGAGTAATGAGTGAAGTGGGCGTGAGAGCCGCACGGTTGCACCTCGAAGCGTCGACTGCGACTCATTACTCACCAGTCACAACTGATCATTCAGGCTCAGTCTTGCTAGGTTGGTCAAACGCGTTACAATCGCTCGCGACCAACTTACGTAAACTCTGACCAACTGAATGGATCACACCCTCAAGCGCGGCCGACTGCAGCGCTTTCTTCCAAAACTTTTTCTTATCGCGTTCGGTTTATTCATCGGATGCCTAATCGTCGAAGTCGCCCTACGCATAGTTAATTTCTCTTTTCCTGAGTTTTATCAACCGCATGCTTCGCGCGGTTACGCGTTGCGGCCAGGAATGCATGGTTGGTATCGCAAAGAGGGCGAAGCTTACGTCGAAATCAACATTGACGGCTTGCGTGATCGCGAACACACCAAAGAGAAACCCGTCGACACGTTGAGAATTGCCGTTCTTGGCGATTCGTATCCGGAAGCCTTTCAAGTAGCGAGAGAACAAGCCTTCTGGTCCGTGATGGAACAGAAGCTTCAGGAGTGCGGGGCCTTTGGCGAGAAGAAAATCGAGGTCATCAATTTCGGTGTCTCGGGTTATGGAACAGCTCAGGAGTTGATCACGTTACGCGAACGAGTCTGGGACTATGAGCCCGACATAGTGATGTTAACGATTACAACGAATAACGACATCAGCGACAACTCGCGTGCGTTAAAGAAGACTGATCAGATTCCGTACTTTGTGGTCCGCAATGGTGAGCTGCAATTGGATGATTCGTTCAGCCAATCGAAGTCCTTTGCGTGGCGTCTATCTGCGATCAGCAGGTTCGGTAGTTGGATCAAGGATCACTCGCGGTTAGTCCAGGCTGTTAATCAGGCACACTACGGTTTTAAGATTTTGTTGGCATCGTGGAAGGCGCGAATAAAAGGCGATGATTCGCCGAAGCCAGATGCAGCACCGAAACAGGAGGAGTTGCTCGCGAAGTCAGAAGAGCTGGGCACTGACAATATGGTGTATCTCGAGCCTGGCAATGCTGTTTGGAACGAAGCGTGGGATGTGACGGAAAGATTGCTCGTTACCATGAACAATGAAGTTAAAGCGCGAGGAGCAAGATTTCTCGTCGTTACTTCGAGCAATGGCCCACAAGTGTTGCCGGATCCGAGTGCACGCGAAGTGTTCATGCGTCGCTTCGGGGTGAAGGATCTCTTTTATCCTGATAATCGGATTAAGTCGTTGAGTGAAAGAGAAAACATGACGGTGATTACGCTTGCTCCGGAGCTCCAGGCATACGCGGAAAAGCACCGAACGTTCCTGCACGGGTTCGGTAGCAACATTGGAAATGGGCATTGGAATGTTGAGGGGCACAGAGTGGTCGGCGAACTGTTAGCAGCGAAATTATGTGCGGGGCTTTAAATAATCTCTGTGCATCTGTGGTTCTCTTTTATTTGAAGGTCATTCCACTCCAAGAAAACCACAAAGTCACAGAGACACGGAGGATCCACAGAGAAGTACTCTTGCAATTAGCACATCTGAATTTCTTCTGATAAATATTCTTCTGATAAATCCTGTTCGGATATCGATCCTTGGCGGAGATGAAATGAATTACCACGAGAACATATTGAAGCTCATCGGCCGAACTCCGCTGGTGAAGCTGAACCGATTGACGCAAGGAATCAGGGCGACAGTGCTCGCAAAAATGGAGAATCTGAATCCCGGCTTCTCTGTGAAAGACCGCATTGGCATCTCAATGATCGAAGCTGCCGAGCGCGACGGCATACTCAAGCCGGGTGGCACTATAGTCGAAGCAACTTCCGGCAACACCGGTATTGGGCTCGCACTCGCCGCAGCAGTCAAAGGATACAATTGCATCTTTGTCATGACCGACAAAGCTTCAGTCGAGAAGTCGCGATATTTGAAAGCCTTAGGCGCTGACGTTGTTATCACTCCCGTATCGGCAAAGCCCGGCACCCCAGACCATTACATCTCCACTGCTAAACGGATTGCAGAGGAAACTCCAAATTCGTTCTATCCAGATCAGTATTCGCATCCCGCAAATCCCGAAGCCCACTATCGCAGCACCGGTCCCGAGCTTTGGGAAGCTACCAACGGAAAGATCACACATTTCGTCTCCGGACTCGGAACGGGCGGCACGATCTCGGGTACTGGACGTTATCTTAAAGAAAAAAACCCGGTCATTAGAGTCATTGGAGCAGATCCCTATGGTTCGGTTTTCAAGACCTATAAAGAGACGGGCAAACTGGTTGAGGCGACTCCATATCTCGTAGAGGGAATCGGGCAAGAGGTCATTCCGCCGAACGTACATATGAAGTACGTCGACGAGGTAATAAACGTCACAGATGCCGAATCGTTTGAATTGGCCCGACAGCTCGGCAGGCAGGAAGGAATTTTTTGCGGAGGCTCAACGGGGACCAATCTTGCTGCGGCTTTGCGTGTTGCACGTGATTTGAACGAAGACGCGATTGTCGTCTTCATTGTTTGCGACACAGGTGAACACTACTTGACTAAATTCCATTCCGACGAGTGGATGAAGGAGAAGCGACTGCTTGCGCCGCAGAAGATCACTGCCGGCTTGATCAGTCAGACCAAAGCTGGTCATGCGCCACGCACTTTGATCTCGGTTGCGCCGACCGACAGACTGGCTGATGCGTTGGCGAAGATGGACGAGCTGGGATTGACTCAGCTTCCGGTGCTTGAGGAAGGACAATCAGTGGGTTCATTGCGTGAAAACCGAGTGTTAGCGAAGGTCGTCCGCAATCGAGAGTTACTGGACGCGGCCGTGAGTGAAGTAATGGAGGCAAGTTTCCCGACTGTGGATGTCGATGATAGTTCGAATGAAGTTACGAAGCGGCTTCAGACGAGTCCGGCGGTCTTAGTTGAGGAGTATGGAAGGATTATCGGGATCATCACTAGGCATGATGTCCTGGAGATAATCGAGCGTTGATCGTTCTTCTCTGCGTATCCTCTGTGTCTCCGTGCCTCAGTGGTTTTCTTATGCATTGAAAGACTTTCACGCAAAAGAGAACCACTGAGACACGGAGGCACAGAGACTCACAGAGAAACAGACTAGCCTCGTTCGTAGATATTTACTGTGAGGCCCTCGCCTAGTGACTTTGATTCAGTCTTCTTAAATCCATCCAGAAAATTCTTCGGAATAAACGCGTCTGCATCTTCGACTTCGAGTGGCACCTCAGTCACTATCCATTTGTCGATGTGTGGTAAAAACTCTTGATAAACCTTCTCACCACCGATGACAAACAGATCACAATTCAAATAAGGCGGTAGAGAGAGCGCAGACTCCAAATCCTTCAATATCGTAACGGACGGCTGAGTTTGGACTTCAGATTTGCGAGTGAGGACGAGGTTAAGTCGATCACGCAGGGGTTTCTTGAGCGTCAACCACGTATTGTGGCCCATGACGCACGCGTGGCCGAGAGTGGTTTCTTTGAAATGTCGCATGTCGGCTGAATAGTGCCAGGGCAGTTGTCCGCCCTTGCCAATCGCGCCGTTCTTATCTACTGCAACGATTCCTATAATCATGTTAAATAGAAGTCTCCAAGTTACCCACCGGCGACAGCATGGAAAATTCTGAAGGTCGAACCTGCTGATGCTTGAGCGGGGGTAAACCGCCCTTCCTAACCAAGAGACTCTTGGGCTTGAGTGTGGTTATCGATCATTGAAAGCCGTTCAACGTCAGATGTAGGCGCTGAAGATTGAAGGTCTCATAGGTCGGGAAGGGTGGTTTACCCCCGCTCAAGCATCAGCAGGTTCGACTTTCCGAACTTCAACCACTACACCGCCACAGGCGCTGCAATCTTCCCGTGCGACTGATAATTCACTAGCCGCAGGTTCTCGTAATGCATAGCCAGCAGCCCATCCAGACCACGCAAGTGGTTTCCCTCATCGATGATCTCCAGTGTCGGTGGCGGGAACGGTTCACGCGAAAGTAACTCCTCAACCTGCTCTCGATGATTCTGATAAATGTGGTAATCCCCGAGCGTGTAAACAAACTCGCCGACGTTCAATCCGGACACATGCGCGACCATGTGCATCAGGAGAGCATAGGAGCTGATGTTGAAAGGAACACCCAGAAATGCATCGGCCGATCGTTGATACAGCTGGCAGTGCAGAGTTCCGGATTGCACTTTGAATTGAAAGAGTGTGTGACACGGAGGCAGGTCGACTTGATTCGCGTACTTTGGATCCCAACCAGAGACGATTAGCCTTCTGGAGTTGGGATTCCGTTCGATCTCGCTTAACAGGTTCGCGATCTGGTCCACTCCGTTTTGCTTCGGATAATCTCCACCAAATGAACGCCAGAGGTAACCGTAGACAGGACCAAGATCTCCTGCCTCACGACCAAAGCGACTCGTGTGTTCTTCGTCGGCCCATTCAGCCCAGATGTCTACGCCGCGAGCTCTCAGATTTGCTTCATTGGTATCGCCTGAAAGAAACCAGAAGAGTTCCTCGGCGACCCAGCGGAACGGTATCCTCTTCGTCGTTACAATTGGGAACCCGTCACGCAAATCAAAACGTGTTTGGTAGCCGAAATGAGAGATGGTGCCGACACCGGTGCGGTCTTGATGTGGTTGTCCGTTAGCGAGGATCGATCTGAGAAGGTCGTGGTATTGTTTCATCGGAAAATTTTAAATTTAAAATTTGAAATTTTAAATTTGCATGTTCCTCAGTATAGCTTTGCTCCAACTGTTTAAGTAAACATGAAGGACTACAACGTCTGTTTTCTGGGTTTTGGGAATGTCGGCAAAGCTCTGGCTCGATTACTTTTCTCGAAGTCAACCGAACTAAAAGAGCTTTTTGGAATTCAGTGTCGCATCACCGGAGTCGCTACCAGGCGATTAGGTTGGCTGTCAAGGCAGGCCGGCTTCGATTCCGCAGAACTGACGTCCCCAACTTTCCAACTATCAAACGCAGAACGATCGAATAGCGTCACTGAATGGCTCAATTCATCGCGACCAGATGTTGTCTTCGAAACAACTTCTCTTAATCACGAAACCGGACAACCGGCGATCGATTACCTTCGCGCGGCGTTGATGGCGGGCGCTCATGCAATTACTGCGAATAAAGGCGCGGTCGTGTACGGCTATGAAGAGTTATCGTCACTCGCAAAAGACGGCGGCAAGAGCTTTCTCTTTGAATCAACCGTGGCCGACAGTGCACCTGTGTTTTCACTCTTCCGCGAAACTCTTCCGGCGGTGAACCTCCGCGGCTTCAGTGCCGCTCTAAGTTCCACGTGCAATATTGTCATCGAGACTATGGAAGCAGGTCGCACTTTCGCAGAGGGTGTCAAGACAGCTCAGGAGTTAGGGGTTACGGAAACTGACCCAAGCCACGATGTAGACGGCTGGGACTCCACGGTCAAAGTGTGTGCGCTTGCGCGTGTATTGATGGACTCGCCACTCTATCCTGCTCAAGTGCGGCGAGAGGGCATTCGCGAGTTGACGTCGCCAGTCGTCCAAAAGGCCCGCGCGGAAGGTAAACCTTACAAGCTCCTTGCCAGGGTACATCGTGCACCAGATGGCTCAATCAACGCCACGGTTCGTCCGGAGCAGGTCGGGACAGCCGAACCCCTCGGAATTGTTCGCGGTACATCTCTCGCGGTCCATTTCGAACTCGATGTAATGCCGGGACTTACAATCATGTCTCACAGGCCCAACTTACAAAGTACGGCCTATGGGCTGCTCGCTGACTTCATAAATGCCGCGCGTCGCGACACAACAAAGTAGCAACATTAAGATAAGACTCGACTTATAACTTCCCACTAGCCGCTTCGCCTGACTTGATCTATGCTTTAAGGAACTAGCCCAGACTTTTTAGAAGACTCTCCCTCACCGCGATCAGGCTTAATTCTTGAGCAGGGTATCCGCAACCTGACCAACTGAGCGCGAGATCTCTTTCCCACTCCCGATGTCCATATTGTATAGCGCGGCTTTGACGCGTGGCTGTGAGTGCTATTGAGAGTTTGGTTCTCCCAAGCTACGGATACGAGTGAAAACGGGAGGCACTATGTTTCACAATAAACTGTCTATTTTCTTCGTTACTAATACAGACGAAAGTCTGGCTCACATCCGTGAACTGCTAAGCCGTACTGACTTGGGCAAGTTTGAGCTGCAAAGGGCTGCATCGGGAGTCGATTTGACCAGCACCTTTGCTGCAAAGTCTCACGATGTTTGTATTGTGGACATGATTGAGAATGGACCAGGTGTCGCTGCGAGCTTACATTGTGTGAACTCTATGGTGCCGATCATTGTGCTGACGCATGAATCCGCGAACGAAATATTGAGCTCGTTCCACAGCGGCGCATCAGATTGCCTGGTAAAAGAAACTCTGACGCCGCGTGAATTAGAACAATCGCTCTGCACCGTGATCGATCGTGCGCAAGCTCAAGAGTGGCAAGCACAGTATGCACGTTGTTACTTAGGTTTGATGGAGAATGCGGGCGAGATTATCTATACACACGATCTACACGGAAACCACCTTTCGCTGAATAAGGCTGGTGAGCGACTCACTGGTTACACCGCTGCAGAGCTACAACGAATGAGTGTCCGTCAGATCATGACGGGAGACAGCCTTCCGTCTCTATGGCGAGCAGTGAGCACTATGTTGGCAAGTCGAAAGCAGGAATATTTCGACGCTGTTTTCCGCAGGAGAGACGGAAGTGAGTTTCCTGTCGAGGTTGCGCTTCACCTGGTCTATAAAGAAGGCACCCCGATCGCTGTCCAGGGGATTGCGCGCGAAGACTGGTTATCCCGGAAGGCGCACCGCAAAACTAGAAAGGACATGCGAATCTCAGACATAAGATTCGAAGAGCTGCGTTCAAAAATCGGTTAAGTTCAACTCGCACGAGCAATCTCACGAACGCCTTCAAGCAAACGTTCTATCTCTTCGTCCGTGGTGTAGCACGCACAACCTGCTCTCACCAGTCCTTCGTCTCCCAGCTCTAAACGTTCGACCACAGTTGCTGCGTAGAAGTCGCCGTGCGAAAGAAAAAGGCCTTTGTGTGCAAGTCGCCGAGCCACATCGGTGGACGTCACGCCGTCCACGGTGAACGAGAGTGTAGGAGTTCTCGCGGTGTCTGGAGCTGGCCCATAGAGATTGATCGATGTAATTGAAGCGAGGCCATTCCACAGCTTCTTAATGAGCACAGAGTTTCGCAGCTCCAGTTCTTCATACGTTTGCGCCAAGCGCTCGCGCCGTGAGCCGGTTGTGCTAAGTGAAGCGAGAAAATCAACTGCGGCTCTTGTGCCAACCATTCCTTCTTGATTTTGCGTGCCGGTCTCGAGACTCTCAGGAGGATCGTCGGGAGCAGGAATGAGCTTCGGAAAATCGATCGAGGCAAGTAGATCCTTTTTGCCGAACATTACACCGATGTGTGGGCCGTAGAATTTGTAAGCAGAAATGCCGAGGAAGTCACAATCTATTGCACGCACGTCCACAAGCGCGTGAGGCACATAGTGAACCGCATCAACAAACGCTAAAGCCCCTACATCACGCGCAGCCCTGACTGCTCTGGTCAAATCATTGATAGTACCGAGTGCATTCGATGCTGCGCCGATCGCGATGAGCTTAGTGTTTTCGTTTACGGCCTTCGAAAAACTCTCCCAATCGAGTTGACCAGTTTCGGGAACCATTCTCACGGTACGAACGGTTACGCCTCGTTCGACAGTCAATCGCCGCCACGGTGCCACGTTCGCATGGTGATCTAGTTCGGTGACTACAATCTCGTCACCTTGGCCCCACCTCAATCCCAACGCACGCGCGAGATGAAATGTCAAGGTGGTCATGTTGGCTCCAAACGCGATCTCACTATGAGAGGCATTCAGCAAATCGGCGCAAGCGATGCGGGCTTCTTCGATTGCCTGATCTGTTTCCTCGCTCGTTGGATAGGCCCAATGCGTGTTGGCATTGTGGTGATAGAGATAGTCTGCCATCGCATCTACTACTTGACGCGGGACCTGTGTCCCGCCGGGGCCGTCGAAGTAAGCGACCCTTTGACCGTTGTGAATTCGATCGAGCGCGGGAAAGTGCAGACGAATGTCAGAAGTTGATGCGACTCTTGATTGTTCTGAGATAGTTGACATGGAAGATTTAACCGGCGACCTGTTTTTGGCGGGCAATCATAAAGTGGTGCTTAGCTGAAGACAAATGACGCATAAAGCCGAAACAGCGATTTGAACTCCTACCGTTATAATTGAATGAGATGGTCGAAATTCTCAATCTGATAATCGTTGTTCTGCTGGTTCTCATCAACGGGTTCTTTGTCGCCTCCGAATTCGCACTCGTAGGAGTCCGTCGCTCGCGCATTGCTACTTTGGCAGCTGCTGGTAATCGTCGCGCGAAGATCCTCTTATCGCTCGTCGATAATCTGAACGCCTACATCTCTGCTACGCAACTAGGCATCACACTCGCTTCTCTAGCTCTTGGCTGGATCGGTGAGCCTGCTGTTGCGCATCTGCTTGAAGTTCCGCTCAAAGGACGAATTTCAGATACGGTACTGCATACGATCGCTTTCACCATAGCCTTCAGCGTAATCACTTTCCTGCACATCGTGCTTGGAGAATTAGCTCCCAAGACGCTTGCGTTAGAGCGGGCGGAGAAGACTGCACTTGCCATCGCTTGGCCCATGCAGCTCTTCTACAAAGTATTTCGCTGGCCCATAAAGCTGTTGGACTGGGCGGGCACTCGGACAGTAAGACTCTTTGGCCTGCATCCATCTGGTGAGCATGCTTCGATTTACACCGAAGAGGAATTGCGACAGCTGATCGACATTTCGCGCAAAAGTGGACATGTCGAGGAAGTAGAACAGGTTCTGCTAAACCGTGTGTTTGACTTTGCTGAGGGTGAAGTGCGGGAAGCGATGGTGCCTCGCACTTCCGTCGACGCGTTGTCGGCCGATGCTACGTTGGATCAAGTCAAAGTTGCATTTCGGACATCAGGTTTTTCTCGCATGCCCGTGTATCGCGGCACAACGGACCACATAATTGGCGTGCTTGTTCGAAGAGATCTCGAGCCGTATTTTGATCCGGCCGAGCGCAACCACTTTCGATTGGAGGAGTTGTTACACACGCCTCTGTACATTCCAGCGACTGCAAATCTCGGAGCTACATTGCGACAGATGCAATCCTCGCGTACACACCTGGCGATCGTGATTGATGAACACGGTGGCATGGAGGGCATAGTTACGATCGAGGATCTGCTCGAAGAGATTGTCGGCGAGATCAATGATGAGTACGACGAAGAAGTTCGCTCGCAAATTCAAAAACAACCTGACGGATCATACCTTCTCAGCGGCATGCTGATGGTGCGCGACGCGAATCGCAGGTTGCATCTCGAACTTCCTGAAATCGCGGGCTACAAGACCATGGCAGGATTTTTGATGGCGCAGGCGAGCCGGCTTTTAGAGAACGGTGAGGTAATTACCTATGAGGAGTCGACCTTTCAAGTAGAACATCTGGAGGGGAGGCGCATTCGTCGCATTCGATTCACACCGAAAAGGACTGAAAATTAAAGCTCCGCTTCTTCTTTCTTTCGCCTCCACATACCCGCAATCTGATTTGCTTCAGCGAGTGTTAGGTTGTCATAGATATCTGCATTCGTTTTTATTTCACCATCTTCCAACTCGAGCACTTCCCAATCGGGTGCCTCTGGATCCGTGCCTGCTCTGCCGGGCTTTACTCTGATCTCATAAGAAATTTCGGGACCTTCTTTATCTAGCATGGTGAACTCCTCGCTGAATTATCGTGGGAACATGACTTAACGGCCCTTGCACAAAAAGTCGCTAAGGATAAGAAGTCGACAACCGATTACAGAACCGGGAACGGTAGCGACCGGATGCTACACACAGCTAACCAGTTGAATTGACTCGATAAGATCCGGATACGTTGGGCGTTGCATCCGGTCGCTACCGCTCCCGGTTCTGTATGGTTGAGTCGCTATAGTCTTACTTCCCACTTTTTGTGCAAAGCCTAACTTAACACATTGGTTTGCGCTCCGGCTGCTACAGAGCGCAGTGATGATCAGTCATTGTTGATTGTCCAGTGATCAATCTCGCTTTACATCAGGATCTGGACTTTGAAGATTAACCTCGGTAGCATGGCCCGGCAATCACACCTTGACTCCTCTGTTAATCCGGAATGTGTACTGACCGAAGAAATTTTCTGCGCCTATCTGCCGGTGTAGCCGGTGCGACCCTGTTAGGCAGCGATCTACTACCAGGCGATCTCGTCCTCGCGGCGCCAAGTTTCGCGATTGGCTCGCCGGCTCTTCAACAAAGAGAGATACCCGAGTCAATCCGCGGACTCAAGAAGATGACCGGCGGCATGGCGCCGATCACCCTCGATGAACGTCGCGCACGAATTGATAAAGCGCAACGACTTATGAAGGAGAAGAAGATTTCTGCAATCTATCTTGAACCGGGATCAAGCATGCTCTACTTCACCGGCATGCGTTGGGCATTGAGTGAACGAATGTTTGGTGTGGTGATTCCAGCGAGTGGCGAAATTGCCTGGATCTGTCCGAAGTTCGAAGAAGAGCGAGCGCGCGAATTGATCAAGATCGGTGATGATGTTCGGACCTGGGAAGAAGATGCGAGTCCTTATCAACGCGTGGCTCAGATCTTTCGCGATCGAGGTTTGAGGTCGGGGCGGATAGGAATGGAAGAGCGAGTTCGATTCTTCGTGTTTGATGGAATTCGTCAAGCAGCTCCATCTTTCAACTACGTAAGCGCTGATCCAATCACGGCTGGATGTCGCATGTTTAAATCACCGGCTGAGTTGGCACTGATGCAACTGGCCAACGACATCACTCTGGTTGCTTACAAGGCCACGCACGACAGCATGCGTGAAGGAATGCCCCAGGATGAGTTCGCGAGTAACTGCTCGGCTGCATTTCGAGCGCTCGGGGTGCAAGGCGGAATCTTCGTTAGCTTTGGAAAGTACACCGCGTTTCCTCATGGCAGTAGTACTCCTCAGAAGCTTGTAGAGGGTGATGTGGTCCTGATGGACGGTGGCTGCAATGTTGATGGTTATCAATCAGATATCACTCGCACTTTCGTGTTTGGGAAACCAACACAACGCCAACGCGACATTTGGGACTTGGAACGACGCGCTCAGGACGCTGGGTTCGAGGCTGCGAAAGTCGGGGCGCCCTGTGAGGCAGTCGATGCGGCAGCGCGAAAAGTGATTGTTGATGCTGGCTTCGGTCCGGACTACAAAGTTCCGGGACTACCTCATCGAACTGGGCACGGAATCGGTCTTGATGGACACGAATGGACCAATTTTGTTCGCGGCAACAAGACGCCGATTCAGCCTGGGATGTGCTTCAGCGATGAACCGACTGTGGTGATCTACGGCGAGTTTGGTATTAGGTTGGAAGACTGTTTGTACATTACCGATAGTGGTCCGAAATTCTTCACCGAACAAAGTCCATCCATCGACAAGCCATTTGGGTGATCGACGATTTCGTCCGTTACTTTAGTTCGTCCAGATTTAATTCCTTCCACGGCTGAATGTCAGCCTTCAATACTTTCTCCATCTGCTTTAGTGCGTAATCATTTTCTTGTGGGGTTTGCGAAACAACGCAGTCTTGCGGAATGAAGAGTTTGAAGTCGCGCATGTAAGCGTCATTTGCGGTGAAGAGGACACAATTGTTACCTGCGATTCCTGTGAGGATCAGATTTCGCGCTCCGAAGTGCTCGAGCAAGAGCTCAAGCGTTGTACAGAAAAAACCCGAATGCTTTGGTTTTAAGACGAAATAATCATCCTCGTCAGGCAACACTAATTGGACAAAACGCGCTCCTCGCACTTCAGGGTTCATACAGTGAGAAACGATCTTATTTAGATCAGAGCGCCAGATTCCAAAGTTATCGTTCGCGTAAATAATTGGAATGCCGGCTCCCTTGGCTTTTCTTTTCAGCGCTGCAACGTTTTGTCCGACGAGCATAGCAAGATCTAGTAATTCTTCGCCGCCCTCAAATTCGAAATCATTAACCACATCGATTAGCAGTAATGCGGTGTTCGCCTGATCAGGTGCGCTGCCGTGCAGGTCTTTACTCTCGGTGCCTTGATTGGTTGTCATATTTCAACGTTATTTGAAACTTTTCGCGAATTGGACACGGTCGCTAGGATCATTGCCGATTGTCAATTGCCAATTGCCAATTGACCATTTGCCGTGGTTATCAAGTGCCGCGGCTGGTTGAGGTCGTGTCGAGGCCATTAAGTAACTCCAATCGGCAATTGGCAATTGGCAATCGGCAATGATCTGATTGGCAATCGGCAATGATTTGCTACTCTGATTACCGATCAAATGTCCAAAGTATTCATTGAGCCGTGTGATGAGGGAGTCATTCTCTCCGGAAAGGTTGAAGCCCCGTGCACTAAAGCGCAGGGACGCTGGATTCTCGCAGCTACCATTCTCGCCTCTAGTATCGCCTTCATCGATTCAACAGTAGTTAATGTTGCATTGCCGTTCCTTCAGATGGATCTGAATGCAACGGTCATCGGCGTGCAATGGGTAGTCGAAGCCTACTCGTTATTTCTCTCAGCCTTGTTGTTAGTCGGGGGTAGCCTCGGTGATCGCTACGGTCGCAGGTTGGTCTTCCTCATCGGCGTGACTCTTTTCGCAGTGTCATCCATAGCCTGTGGTTTGGCGACGAGCATAAATCAGCTAATTGTCGCTCGTGCCGTTCAGGGCATCGGTGGCGCACTACTTGTTCCCGGCAGCCTCGCGATAATCAGTGCGTCATTTCCTCCCGATCGGCGGGGACGTGCGATCGGCACCTGGTCTGGTTTCTCCGCGATGACAACCGCGATTGGACCAGTATTAGGCGGTTGGTTGATTGAACACGTCTCGTGGCGAGCTGTGTTCTTTCTCAATGTTCCTCTTGCGGTTGCAGTAATTGTGATTTCAATACGGCACGTACCCGAGAGTCGCGATGAGAGATCAAAAGGAAATTTTGATTGGGCAGGCCCAACGTTGGCCACGGTCGGATTAGCTGGCATCTGTTTTGGTTTAATTGAGTCATCCAGAATGGGCTTTGGAAACCCAAACGTAATTGCGGCCTTGATCGTCGGAGTCGTGGCCCTGGTCTCGTTTATCTTTGTCGAAGCACGTGTGCAGAACCCAATGCTGCCTTTGAGTCTCTTTAACTCAAAGGACTTCACGGGAGCGAATCTGCTGACGCTTTTTCTTTACGCGTCACTTAGTGGTTCGATGTTTTTTCTCACTCTCAACCTCGTTCAGGTGCAGGGCTTTTCGGCAACCGCGGCCGGAGCAGCCTTTTTGCCCTTTGTCATTATCATGTTCGCATTGTCCCGTTGGTCGGGCAGTCTAGTAGACCGTTACGGTGCGCGAGTGCCACTAATCATTGGGCCAATAGTCGCAGCCATAGGGCTACTGATGTTTGCTATTCCAAACACTGGCGCGAATTACTGGTCGGACATCTTTCCAGCCGTGTGCATTTTAGGATTTGGAATGGCAATCAGCGTTGCTCCGTTGACGACGATTGTAATGAATTCTGTAGATGAAGAGTTAGCTGGTGTAGCTTCGGGCGTTAACAATGCGGTCTCCCGCACTGCCGGCTTGTTGGCGATAGCCGTCTTCGGCGTATTCGTGCTTCAAGTCTTCAGCCGAAGCTTACAGTCCTATCTGGAGAGGGTGAACCTGCCCGAGTCGACGCGCCAGTTTATCTTCGACCAGCGCATTAAACTTGCCGGAATTCCATTACCTCAAGATTTACCCGCTCCGCAACAAGAGGGACTTCGTCGTGCAATAGCAGAGTCATTCGTAACAGGTTATCGGGTGATTACCGTGATAGCTGCTTGCCTTGCACTTTCGAGTTCAGCTTGTAGCTGGTTGATGATTGGAAAGGATCGCCGGACCGGCACTCCAAAGCGCCGTAAATCAGAGTTATGATAGGTTTGCTTCAACTAAGTCATTACAAATTCCGAGGACATTCACGTGAGACGAACTTCCAGACGTGTCTGGTTATTCTGTGTAGTACTAACTCTTTCATTCAGCGTTGACTCATATGCACAACAAGCTCGAGGCATCACGCCTGAAGATTATTACTCCTTTGAATTCGTAAGCGACCCACAGCTCTCACCCGACGGAAAGCTCGTTGCTTTTGTTCTCACCAAAGTCGATCGCACCCAGAACCGGCGCAACTCCTCAATCTGGATGGCCGCTGTTGATGGTAGCCGGGCGCCGTGGCAGTTCACTACGAGCCCACAGAATTCGAATTCTCCACGATGGAGCCCGGACGGAAGGTTGCTTGCTTTCCTTTCTTCTCGACCCGACAGCGCGACAACTGGTCCAGGCAGTACGGAATCGACGCGAGCACAGGTTTATGTGCTTTCAATGAATGGCGGTGAGGCCAAGCGAATCACAAATCTTAAGAACAGTGTGACTCTCTTTCGGTGGTCTCCCGACGGAAATCGGTTTGTAGTGTCCAGTCGCGTTGGGCCAAGCGACAGCAAACCGGAGAACAAAGAACGAAGTGATGTTCGTCATTACCGAAGCAGTTCCTACAAATTCAACGACTCTGGTTGGTTTGACGATCGGCGGGCACATCTCTGGGTAGTCGATGCAAAGACCGGCACAGCGAAACAGATCACAGATGGCAACGATTGGAACGACAGTGATCCGCAGTGGTCGCCAGACGGCACAAAGATCGCCTTCGTCTCCAATCGCACCGGCAAGGAGTATGACCACAACCGCAATTCTGATGTCTGGGTGATCTCAGCCGACGGCGGCGCTCTCACAAAGATTTCGGACCATGAGGAGTCAGACAACAGTCCCCGTTGGTCTCCGGACGGAAAGATGATTGCTTTCACTGGTGAAGTGCACGAGCGAGATCATCCTAAGGTTTGGCTTGCGCCGTCATCGGGAGGCCCGGCTTCAGTTCTCGCTGCCAGTAATCTGGATTTGATACCAACCGATCTTGACTGGTCGCCAGATGGAAAGTCGTTGTATTTCCAAGCGGGCGTCAAAGGTGAGACCCATTTGTTTCGAATAAACATTGGTTCGAAATCGATCGATCAGGTTACGTCAGGACCGCGTGCGGTTCGCGGAGTGGATTTCAACTGGCCATCAAAGACCATGGTGTATCTCGTTAATGACTTCAAGCGTCTGGATGATTTGTATGTGGCAGATCTGAGTGGGGGCAACGAACGCAAATTGACGAACTTTAATGACGCGCTCTGGAAGCAACTTGAGCTCGCGGACGTTGAACGTTTCACTTACAAGAGCGCTGATGACTGGACGATCGATGGTTTTCTCGTGAAGCCGATCAGGTGGCAGTCAGGAAAAAAGTATCCGCTCATACTTAGCATCCATGGTGGACCAGCCGGAATGTATGGTGTCGACTGGTTTCATGAATTTCAGGGTTATGCGGCTAAAGGTTATGCCGTTCTCTACACGAACCCGCGAGGATCAACCGGCTATGGACAGAAGTTTGAACGCGGAATAGTCGGCGAGTGGGGAGGCAAAGATTATATCGATGTTATGAAAGGTGTTGATGTGGCGTTAGAAAAGTATCCCTGGCTCGACGCTGAACGAATGGGCGTTACGGGTGGAAGTTACGGTGGTTATCTGACGAATTGGATAGTGGGCCACACGGATCGGTTCAAAGCTGCGGTAACACTTCGCAGTGTCGTCAACTTTGTCTCTGACGAGGGAACGCGTGATGGTGCTTTTGGGCATACGGCTGATTTCGGCGGCGATCTGTTCGAGAGGTTTGAGCTTTATTGGGACCGTTCACCGTTGAAGTATGCGCGTAACGTTAAGACGCCGACCCTGATACTGCACTCTGATAACGATTTTCGAGTGCCGCTCGAGCAAGGCGAACAATGGTTTCGGGCGCTGAAGAAGTTTGGAGTAACTACAGAGATCGTGATGTTTCCACGCGAAAACCACAATTTGACGAGGACCGGTGAGCCACGACATCTGGTTGAGAGTTTGAATTGGCAGCTGTACTGGTTTGATCGGTTTGTGATCGGGAACAAAGACGCACAGCCCCCTAACGCTAAGTGATAAAGGTTGATTTCTCTGTGCGTTCTCTGTGTCTCCGTGTCTTTTTGGTTTTCTTATGCTTTAGAGACCTTCGACGCTAAAGAAAACCGCAGCGTCACAGAGCACAGAGCTGCACAGAGAAAAAAGCAGGAGGTAGATTTTAATGGAGCAATCTAAGGTTGCGTTCTATCGTTGGGAAGACATGCCAAAAGAAAAGGTATCGGAAACACTTGATCGTCGTCTCATAACGGGAAACCAGATCATGTTGACGCATGTCTATTTGAAGAAAGGCTCAGTGGTCCCACAGCACAACCATCATAATGAACAGATCACTTACATTCTCGATGGTGCGCTGCGATTTTGGATCGGCGATGACGAGTCGGAGGTCATAGACGTACGTGCTGGAGAGGTGTTGCACATTCCATCGATGGTAAAACACAAAGCCGAAGCACTGGAAGACACAGTTGATGTTGATATATTCAGCCCTCCACGTCAGGACTGGCTGGATAAGACAGACGACTACTTAAGGAATTGATGATTGACGATTGACGATTGACGATTGACGATTCGCGAGTTACGCGGTCAGCTGGTGAAGCCGGAACTCATCTCAAACCAATCTGCAACTGCTCGTGACGTTGCCGATCAATACTGCCAACGAGCCAAATAGCCAATCGTCAATCATCAATGGTCAATTTCATATGGATCTGAGATTAAAAGACAAAGTTGCGCTTGTTGCTGCGTCAAGTACCGGTCTCGGCCGCGCCGTTGCTGAAGAACTTGCCGCTGAGGGCGCAAAACTCATCTTGTGTGCCCGTCATCCCGACACTCTCAATGCCACACGCAACAAGATCGCTGAGCAAACCGGCGTTGAGGTCTGCGCCGTTTCCGCCGATCTGACGCAGCTTCAAGATATCGAACGTGTCGTTACTACAGGCATCGAGAGATTCGGAAGGATAGACATACTCGTCACAAACAATGGTGGACCACCCACCGGTCAGTTTCTAAACCTCACGCGCGAACAATGGGAGGCTGCAACTCGCCTGACGCTCTACAGTGTTTTGGAGCTCACGCGGTTGGTTCTACCGGGAATGAAAGAACGAGGTTGGGGACGCATTCTTAACATCACGTCGATCGCAGTAAAGCAGCCAGTCGATGGATTGTTGCTCTCGAATAGTCTTCGCGCGGCTGTGACTGGCTTTGCTCGAACTCTCGCGAATGAAGTGGCGACCTTCGGAATCACAGTCAATAACATCATGCCCGGGTACACCCGTACTGAACGGCTCGACGAGCTGGCGCAGGCAATGGCGACCCGCGAAAAGATCACACCCGCTGAGTTTGCGGCGCGCTGGGAAGTTGAAATACCGATGCGACGACTGGGCGACCCAAAGGAGTTTGCCGCTCTCGCTGCCTTTCTCGTTTCCGAACGAGCCAGTTACATAACAGCGCAATCGATTGCAGTGGACGGTGGATGGATCAAGTCACTCCTGTAGTTCGAATCTTCCGGACAAGTCAGTATTTAAACGCGTCCATTGCAAGTGACGGTCGATGGATTAAGTTGTTCGTGTAATTGGACCCTTTTTCGTTTTTGATTTAATGAATTCGAATTTGAGATTTGAAATTTGAAATTTCAATGGGCAATTGGCCAATTGGCAATGACGGGCGTAGGATCGACTCACAATGACCATTCGAGCAGCGGCTGGAAAACAAGATGTCGAGCTCCTCTCCGCCGACGCCTTCGAACTCGAAGAACGCGCCAAGGAAAGAACGCGCGAGCTCGAGCAATTGAACACCGAGCTCAAGAGACAGCTCGATGAATGGACGCGTTCAGCAGTCGCTCAACACCAAAGCCAACAGCAATACGAATCGCTGGTGCAGTCCATTGACGGGATTGTGTGGGAACTTGACGCAGCGACTTTCACCTTTACCTTCGTCAGCAAGCAAGCAGAGAAGATGCTTGGCTATCCAGTCGAGCAGTGGCTCAACGAACCAACCTTCTGGGCCGACCACCTTCATCCGGACGATCGTGACTGGGCTATAAATTTTTGCGTTCGCGCCACTAACCGCAAAGCGGACCACCAGTTCGAATATCGCATGGTCGCTTCAGACGGCCGGCTTCTCTGGTTGAGGGATATCGTCACAGTCCACACCATGGACGACAACTCCGTACGACTACGCGGCGTGATGGTGGATATCACCGATTACAAGCAGGTCGAGGAAGAGCGACGAAAACTGCTTCGAGAGCTTGGTGAAAGAGTAAAAGAATTAACAGCGCTGCACGGTGCAACTCATATCCTGCAGCAGACAAAAGGCATTTCAGCGGACGCGTTGCGCCAAGTAGCGTCATTGATCCCGCCTGCTTTTCAATATCCTGAAGTCACATCGGCTCGCATTTGTCTTGGACCAATAGAATCAGGGCCCCGGTTTAATAACTCAGCATCAGTATTGCGCGCTGATTTTACGACGGCTGACAAACAGTGCGGATGCGTTGAGGTGGCGTACACAGACGAACGTCCAGACGAAACGTTTGGTCCTTTTCTCGCTGAAGAGAGGGCTTTGATTATTACGCTCGCCGACATGCTTCGAATCTCTTATGACCGCAGTCATGCCGAGGAGCAGCTGAGGAGCACGACACAACAACTGCGCGCGTTATCAGCTCGACTCCAAGCTGCGCGCGAGGAAGAGCGCACATTGATTGCCCGCGAGATTCACGACGAATTAGGCTCAGCGCTTACCGGTTTGCGGTGGGGACTGGAGTCACTGCAGCAAGACTTGTCCAAAGGTGCAAACCGTTCAAATGAGCAGCAGTTTTCAGGAAAAGTCGAGCAGATGATCAAGCTGACGGACGACACTGTTGGCACTATGAGACGCATATCTTCAGACCTTCGTCCCAGCATCCTCGACGACTTTGGATTGTTAGCAGCAATCGAATGGCAGGCAGAACAGTTTGAGGCTCGCACGCGAATCGTTTGTCATGTCGAGTGCTCGATTGAAAATCGGCGGTTCACTCAGGGGCAATCGACCGCATTATTCCGCGTGTTTCAAGAAGCCTTAACCAACATCCTTCGACACGCTAACGCGAAAGTAGTGCGCGTAACTATGTCTGATGAGGCAGGTACGTTCGTCTTGAGAATTGCCGACGACGGTAAAGGCATTAGCGAAGCAGAGACGGGCGGTCAAGGCTCACTGGGGATCCTGGGCATGCGAGAGAGAGTTCACCTAATAGATGGAGAGATTGAGATTACGGGAGTTAAAGGGCAGGGAACTGAGATTCTCGTGCGCGTCCCACTACCCAGGGACTGAAATACTTTTCCTGCTCGCCTCACAATCCAACCGAGCAGTGTCTGTGCTACATGCAGTCCCCGTTTGCAAATGCAACCGCGTACTGCGCAACCGCATCGTTGGATCAGGTGGGAAATGAAAAGAATCCTTATCATTGACGATCATGAGGTTGTCAGAAACGGCATCAGAAGAATATTCGATGAAGAGGGATGCGAAATCGGCTTCGGTGAGGCTAGTAACGAACAGGAAGCTCGCACGCTTGTACAGAATGAGCAATGGGATGCGGTGCTGCTCGATATCTCACTGGGTGATTCTAACGGCATCGACGTGCTGCGAGATTTGAAGGAACTGCGTCCGCAACTTCCCGTCCTTATTCTCACAATGCATTCAGAGGAGCAATACGCACGCAGAGCTTTCAAGGCGGGCGCAGCAGGCTATCTAACGAAGGACACTCCGCGCGCTGAGCTACTGAGTGCGATAAACAAGGTATTGAATGGTCACCGTTATGTCAGCCCTTCGTTGGCTGAAAAGTTAGTAGTGGATTTCCAGGTAGGCTTTGGTCCTGTTCATGAAACGCTTTCCGATCGTGAGTTTCAGGTCTTTCGTCTTATCGCATCAGGGAAAACGGTTAGTGAAATCGCAGAAATGCTTTCATTGAGTAGCAAGACGATCAGCACCTACCGGGCGCGCATTCTTGAAAAGCTGCAGATGAAAACCAACGCAGAACTCACCTATTACGCTATCCAGAACAAACTTGTAGATTGATGTGATCTTGTCATCGAAATACCTACACGCTATCAGCGAAACTCTGATAGTAAAATCACGTAACAGCTGATATTCGTAACTGCTTTAAGTTTGTATTCTCACAATCTAATCTGAAGTCTTCTGCGAAGGCTGTTGGGGCGAACAGTTGACGCAGCTGACGCGATTCGGTCAACTCCGAATCGCAATTCCGGAATGGGGAGAGTCTCGGCAGGCTCTCCCCATTTCACTTTTGGTAACGAGTTGTTTGACAGCCTAAGACCAAAACTCAGCAGTTGAAACCGAGGCCCAAGAAGTAGTCATTTCTGTTGTAGCAATTATCGATGAATATTCCTTACCCGATCCAAACGTTGCCCATTAACGTTGCGGCACCTTCCGGCTCGAACCTAGTTATTTGATTTGTTTGTTGACCTGATTAAGCGTTCGTGGTGATAGACTTACCTTGACCGGCAGCCGTGCACAATGCCGGCCCGACCTATGAGACGAAAGCTCTCCTTTCCCCCGCACGAGATTACGCATCTCCTCGCCGAATGGAGCGATGGCAATCAGGAAGCATTAGATCGGCTCTACCCGCCCGTCTATGATGAAATGCGGGTCATGGCCCGGCGGTACATGAGCAAGGAACGTCAGGGCCATACTCTCCAAACTACTGCATTGATCCACCAGGCCTACCTGAGGCTCATAGATCAGCGAGAGGTTCGGTGGGCCAACCGCGCACACTTCTTTGCCATCGCCGCACAAATCATGCGCCGGATATTGATCGATTACGCGCGACGATATGAATACAAGAAGCGTGGAGCCGGTGCGCAGCGCGTTTCCTTGGATGAGACAGCAGTTGTTGTAAAAGAGCGAGCTAAAGAACTGCTGGCCCTCGACGACGCGCTGGAACGGCTTGCACAGATCGACGCACGCCGTGCACGAGTAGTTGAACTCCGATTTTTTGGTGGTCTGGAAAATGAGGAAATCGGCCACGTGCTCGGAATTTCAGCAAACACTGTCGTGCGAGATTGGAATATGGCTCGTGCCTGGCTCTATAAAGAACTTGAAGGGAGCAGTTCTTGATGGATCCAGATCGGTGGAACCAGGTTAGTGAAATTTTTGAAGCGGCTGTCGCGCTGCCGCCTGAAGAGATGCGGGCTTACGTTGCAGCGCGCTGTTCCACCGACCCATCGTTGCGCGCGGAAGTGGAAATGCTCATCGCCGCTCATCAAAAAGCTGCTGAGAACGAGTTTATCGACTCGCCTGCCGGAGAGCTTGCGGCGCCCCTGCTTGTTAGTGACGAACAAGTGGAATCCGGCGACCGGCTAGTCAACGGCCAGCAAATCGGCCACTACACCGTTCTGCGAAAAATCGGTGCTGGTGGGATGGGTGAAGTTTACCTGGCAAATGACACCAAACTTGATCGCATTGTCGCTCTTAAGATTCTTCCTTCCGATGTGGCGTCCAACCGGCGACAGATGTTGCGGTTCGAGCGGGAAGCGCGCATCGTTTCTGCCCTCAACCAACCAAACATCGTCACAATTTTCGAGTTCGGCGAAGCTGAGAACCTGCACTTTATTGCCACCGAATACATCGACGGACAAACGCTCCGCGAACGAATGATCACCGGCAAAATAAAATTGTCCGAGGCTCTCGAGATAGGTATTCAGGTTGTTGCAGCGTTGGATGCAGCTCACGAAGCAAAGATCATCCACCGAGATATCAAACCTGAAAACATCATGATCCGGCACCGAGATCATCTGGTTAAGGTTCTGGATTTCGGTCTCGCAAAACTCACGGAACACAGTTCGACGTTGGGTGAGGCATTCGACAATGAGGCGGCAACTGCCATGCTGTTGCGGACCGCTCCCGGCAGCGTGATGGGTACCTTTCATTATATGTCTCCCGAGCAGGCACAAGGCCAGCAACTGGATCACCGGACAGATATCTGGAGCTCGGGCGTCGTGTTGTACGAAATGCTGGCTAACCGCCCTCCGTTCAGTGGTCGCACAAACAGCCATACCATTGTTTCAATTTTGGAGAACGAGCCTGCACAGCTGTCGCACATAACAAAGAGACCTCTCCCGCCGGAGCTTGAACGGATTGTTACGAAGGCGCTCGCGAAGAAGAAGGAAGAGCGCTATCAGAGCGCCCGTGATCTGCTTATCGATCTTAAGAATTTGAAGAGACGTTTGGATGTGGACGCAGAGATCGAGCGATCAAACCCGAGCGGTTCACGAACCACCGATGCAGAACTGGATCTGGAAACAGCTTCGAATGAAGGACCGGGCCATTCGCCGAGATCTACTCTGTGGCGTAGCCTGAGGATCGCGTTGCCGCTTGCCATCGTGGCAATTCTGGTCGTGTACGCCTCAAACATCTGGCGCTCACGTCTGCGAACAGCACCTTCTTCAGCTTTATCAACAACCACCCCGCGAATTGAGAAGGTGCTCACGTACTGGATAACGGTTCAGAAGTACCGAGATGGGAAACCGTATGAAGAACCTCGTCGGTTGGCGCGAGAAATCCTTTTTGAAAGAGATTACCGAGTTCGTTTGCATGTGAGCGGCGCTCAAACCGGTCATTTGTACATACTGAACGAACCACCGAACTCCAAAGAACCTTTATCAATTCTCTTTCCCACACCGACGACAAATGCAGGAGCGAGCTTCTTAGCCGCTGGCAATGCCATTCAAATTCCAGAACAAAGCTGGTTCAGCTTTGATCGCGACCAGGGTACTGAAAAAATCTGGCTGGTTTGGTCTACAGCCGCTGTTCCCGAACTCGAAGCAGTCAGACGGTTTGCAAACACGATCGACAAGGGCGTGATTACAGACTTGGCCCTTAACGCCTCGGCACGAGCATTTATCTATGGTAACCGAGGCCCACAACCGTCGATTGAGCGGAGCAGCGAGCAAAAAGAGACCACGCTTCGAACTCCGGGCGATGTGATCGTACATTCAATCCTGCTGGAGCATGATTAAGAATCGAAGGTTATCGGACAATTCGTTGACCTTCCCAGTCTTCAAGAATATTATGTGCCCGCCCAGCAATTCACTGGTGGTCAGCTTGTAGCTGGCTCTTCCATCTTTCAGCTTATCCATACAGTTGTTTCCCGAGCAGGATATCCTTCTGCTTGGTGGTTTTGCCGGAAAGTTCTCGCGTTAATAGCAAAAGGAAGTTTGCAACGCTAATAAACCGGGCAGGTTTTCTTAATTTTTCCAGTTAGATGGGAACGTAGTTGTGCGCAGCGGACTCACTTTCTGGAGCACAAGCCCTTTCGGTTGTGTCCACCAACAAAAAAGGAGAAGTGATAATGAGCAACAAGATAAAGATTGACACAGTAACCGGCGGCAAAGACGGGGACAAACTGAAGGGTTGTTATTTTTTACCCTCTGCCACGATCACCGGTGCTTACGATTTCTACGATACGAACAACAACTCGCTGGCATCCGGAATTACGGGAACCAGCTTTCCATTCGTTCTCGATAGTCATAACTGGGACATCGAGAATCTCGTGATCTCACCTTCCGCCGCGAGTGGCGACTGGAGTAACGACAATGCAAGCATAACGGCTGACGAGGAGGGCACGTTCCAGGCCCAAGCGGGTAGTGGTGAACCTGAAGAGAAGGCCGCTACGGCGTAGCCGAGGCCGAACTCGGGTTAGGGTGCCTCTGCCTTTTGAAAAGGAAAATGGATAAAGGTGAGTCGCGAAATATCCTTGCAACTCGCCTTTATCCAGAGAGACGATTCGCAGCGTGAGATTATGAAACCCCCTTCATTGCTTCCAGCAAGAAACCCTTTCCAGCGAGGTCTGCAGCTTATCGCCGCGATCCTTGCCGGAACGCTGCTCTTTGTCCAGACCGCAGCAGGTCAGGGAGCGGTCGCACCTGTCACCTCCTCGCCAGGCCGCACGCCGCAATCGACTACCTCACTTCCCAAACTCGCAAACGGAACATATCAACTTAAGGCCGGAGAAACTCAATCGTTTCAAATAAAGCTCACCGCCGGACAGTTCCTTTACGCCCTGGTGGAACAGATTGACATCGATGTTCTGGTAGCTTCAATTGGCCCAGATGGTAAACAGGTGAGCGAGATGGACAGTCCCAATGACAGAAGGGGCTCTGAATCCATCCTGCTCGTAGCTGACGTCTCGGGTGATTATCGGATCGATGTGCGTTCATTAAACAATAGAGCATCTGCCGGGCAATACGAGATCAAGATCATTGCTCTGCGCGAGGCCACTGAGATCGATCGTAATCACGCTGCTGCAGGGCGCGCGTTTGACGAAGCGCGAAAACTAAGAGCGCAGTCGGTTGCCGCTTCGAAACGTGCAGCCATCGACAAATCTCTGACAGCCGTTCCGCTGTTCAAGAATGCCGGTGATACCTACAGACAAGCACTTAGCGTGTTATCGATTGGGAGCGCTTATGCCCAGCTAAACGAATTTCGGCGGTCGCTGTCCTATTTTGATGAAACGGTTCGTTTGGCGCGTTCATTTGGAGACCTTCGACTGGAAGCTGGAGCCGAAACATTTCTCGGGGGTATGCGTGACGTCTTGGGAGATATCAGCCAAGCGCTAAACCACTACGATCGCGCCTTGAAGCTATCAAGAGAAACCGGCGCCAGGCTCACCGAGGCCAGCAGCCTTAACAATATTGGCAAGATTTACAACGACCTGGCCGACTGGCAGAAAGCGCTCGAATACTATGGTCAGGCACTATCGATTTATAGGGTGATAAGCAGTCAACAGCGGGAAGCGATCACGCTCAACAACATCGGAGTGACCTATACCGCGTCGGGAGAGCCGGACAAAGCCCTTGAATATTTTCAACAGTCACTCCCATTGCTGAGCGCGGGGAACGATCGTAATGCTGAATCGTACACAATCAGCAATATAGGTAATTGCTACAACCGCCTTGGTAACTATGAGAAGGCACTTGAGTATTTCGCTCAAGCCCGGCGCATGCAACAACAGACCGGAAACCGTGCGCAAGAGGCCGAGACGCTGGACTTAACGGGCATTGCTTACTCGGCTTTGGGTGAACCTCAAAAAGCTCTTGACTACCATCTGAAGGCGCTTGAAATACAGCAAGCGACCGGGAATCTGCGACGCGAAGCAATCTCATTGAGCAATCTCGGCCACGTTTACAATCTATTGCATCGACCAGACAAAGCGTTAGCCGAACTCAATCGGGCATTATCACTCTTTCGAGCCATTGGAGACTTAAATGGCGCAGCCGTTGCACTCGAAAGAAGCGCCCGATCGGAACGAAGTCTCGGCAATATTAGTGAGGCGCGAAAACGTATCGAGGAGTCGCTGGAACTTATTGAAACGGTGCGCGCTCGTTCTGGTAGTCAGCAACTGCGCGCTTCTTACTTTGCTTCCCAGAGGCAGGCATATGAGTTTTATATCGATCTGTTAATGCAGCAACATGCCGATGATCCTTCTCAGAATTACGATGCCCAGGCATTGCGTGCTGTTGAAAGGGGTCGTGCTCGAAGCCTACTCGAAATGCTCGCTGAGGCAACGGTTGATATTCGACAGGGAGTGGATCCAACACTGATCCAAAGAGAACACGATGTGGCCCAGCTGGTGAATGTTAAGGCGCAGCGTGAAGTTCAACTGCTGGCCCAGAAAGGCAACGCCCAGGAGATCGACATTCTGAAGCGTGAAATCAGCGTGCTTGAGGATGATTACCAGCAAGTGCAAATGCTGATTCGTAAAAACAGCCCTCAATATGCGGCTCTTACCCAACCTCAGACGCTAACGCTGGAAGAGATTCAGCGTCAGTTGGATGGCAATACATTATTGTTGGAGTATTCGCTTGGAGAAGAGCGAAGCTTCCTCTGGGCAGTTACCACGACCGCACTTACCAGTTATCAGTTGCCGTCTCGCCGTCTGATAGAGAAAACTGCTCGCGGTGTTTATGGACTACTGACCGCACGTAGCAACATCACGCAAACGGAAACCCCAACCGAAAAGCAGCGCCGCTTGGCCCACCTTGATTCTCAACTGGCGGAGTCGTCGAAGGAATTAAGTCAGCTGATACTTGGTCCAGTGGGGGAAAAATTACGTGGTAAGCGTTTCTTTATCGTAGCGGATGGAGCTCTTCAATACATTCCGTTTGCCGCACTGTTTGCCACCCGTACTCCGATATTGAACCGTCGTGCGAGTTCGCGAACGACTTCAACGCAGTCGGATTTTACGGATAGACCGCTGGTTCTCGACCACGAGATCGTCAGCTTGCCCTCCGCGTCGGCTTTGTCTGTACAACGCAAACACCTGGCTGGCCGCAAACCAGCTGCCAATGCGGTTGCCGTCATAGCGGATCCGGTGTTTTCAAACGTTGACGTGAGAGTTAAGTCGTCCAATGACAGCCGCGAAAGGCTGCCGGCACCTAGCAGTGAGCCTGCTGTGCGGATTATCGAGCATGTCTCGGATATGGAATCCGGGAAGATGACAATCAGGCGGCTTCTCTACACGAGGCAAGAAGCCAATGAGATATTGTCCGTGGCGCCCGGTGTAGCAAACTTCAAAGCTCTGGATTTCGATGCGAGCCGTGCGACCGCCACCGGAGTAGATCTCAGTCGGTATCGCTATGTTCACTTTGCCACACATGGTTATCTCGACAGCGAGCGGCCTGATCTATCAGCGATTGTGCTGTCGTTGGTCGACCGAGAGGGCAAGCCGCAGGATGGATTCTTGCGAGCGCATGAGATCTATAACCTCAACCTGCCTGCGGAGCTCGTAGTCCTCAGTGCCTGTCAAACTGGCTTGGGTAAAGATATCAAAGGCGAAGGACTGGTTGGCTTAACTCAGGGTTTCATGTACGCCGGCGCACGCCGTGTTGTAGTGAGTCTGTGGAACGTGAATGATAAGGCCACAGCCGAGCTGATGCAGCATTTTTATCGCGGCATGTTACGCGAAAACCTGACACCGGCAGCCGCACTTCGCAAGGCGCA
>JBKPAL010000211.1:0-6047 GCA_046726395.1 Acidobacteriota bacterium | reverse complement strand
AGCGGTTACGGATGATCGGCCAGGATCCGATCTTTCGTCCGCAGGAACTGGAATCTGCCGCTAACGTTCGAGTCTCTCGTGAATTAGAAACAATGAGAGAGATGATCGAGGAAGCCGATGCCAACCTGCTGGTGGTGATCAGAGACATGCGCGCTGCGGCTCGCGTGGCTGACGAGCAAGACGATCCAGGCACCGTGGATCTGTTTTCACGCCACGTTCAGATTCATGAGAAACACGAGTGGTGGTTGCGCGACATTCTCGAAAAGCGCGACGCCCTCACTGGCTGAGAGGTGAGCGAAGAAAAACTTTAGCCGCGGATGACGCGGATCAGAGATTAGAAGTCAGAAGTCAGAAGTCAGAGGTCAGTAGTCAGAACTCAGAAGTCATAGGCTGTGCCATCTGGACTTGAGAAAGCGGCTTCGCCCTTCGGGTAAGGTTTCCAAAAGAATTCCGGGCTGCGCCCTCTTTGCGAAGGGCGAAGCCCCAACTCTTTTTTACAGTTCGTCCCGGAAGGGCATAGCCACTTCCTCAAGTCCAGATGGCACAGCCTCTGATCTCTGAGTTCTGATTACTGATTACTGACCTCTGACTTCTGACGTCTAATCTCTGATCCGCGTCATCCGCGTTAATCCGCGGCCGATATTTGGTTATTGGTTGCGTACTTTGTTGAGTTGGTTCTGCTCCACTCTTTTCTTTACTTCCTGAAAGCGCTTGTCATCTCTGAGTTCGTCAAACTCTCCGGCTTCGAGTTCCTTAACTGCCGCAAAACCTTTTTCAGCGGCAGTCTCTAGCGCGCGAAGACCATCCTTCTTATCTTTCGCGAGCACATGGGCGCGGCCAAGTTGGTAAAAGACGCGAGCGCTCTCTGGTTGGATTTCCGTGCACATCGTCAAATCCGCAATTGCCTGATCGAAATCCTTCTTTGCCAGGGCGACGTTGCTACGCTCAAGGAATTCGATAAAGAGTGACTCCATCACTCTCCTTGCGATCGTCCGATCCGGAGAGGCTTGGACTGCAGCCGCCTGCTTTCGTAAATCACGAAGCGCATCTCTAAGCGCAGACAACGATTCGAATCGATCATCAGATCCATCAGCGGCCCCAATGAGAGAATGAATCTTCTCGATTTTTCGGGTCTGGCCCTCAGCGATCTGTTTCTCGCGGGCGAACCCATCGCGAACTGCTTTTGAATTCTTCAATTCTTCAGCTGACTTCTGGAAGTCGGTGACATCACGCAAACCGCCGAAGTCTTCACTCAATCCACTGTAAAGCAGGTAGGCTCGATATTGATCCTGCTCTTTGGCAGCGTTGGCTTGAGCGAGCGTGCGTTGCAGTATCGCTTCTATCAGTGCCTCATCTTTGTCTCTTAAGCCTGACTTCATTGCCTGTAACTCAAGCCACTCAAGTGCATTTGTGGCGAGTTCGACTGGGAGCCACATGTGGCCCCCATCGAAAAGGATTAACCGGACGGGCCGGGCTGAGCTTTGGAGCGTGCGATAAAGGAGCTGCATTTCTGGATTGTTGAAATCGTCTATGCCTGTCGTCGCGAAAAGGACGAACGTACGAGGAGTGTTCAATGGAATGCGGTTTGGAAATCCTCCCCCGCAGGCAATCACTCCAGCGACTTGGCCCTTTAACCAGAAAGCGACTGAGAGGGCTACGCGTGCGCCGCCTGAAAACCCTGCGACGTAAACTCGGCGGTCGTCGATTGAGAGAGTTGCATGAGTCTCTTCCCAAAGATCACGCACAATTTCGGTCAATGGTTCATTAGGTCCATTTCGCGAGTTGTTCGAGCCGACGACGATGTAATTGTATTTCTCAGCAGCGCTTGAGAACTGGGCTACCGCAAATGGGCCGCGAGCTACCGGATCAAAGCAGTAGATGATGGGAAACTTGCGATTCGTGCTGTAGCTCGTCGGAAGGTAGAGGGCATAGCTCTTCGATGAATCACGCCGGCTGCTGATCTTCTCAATGACAACACCCTTGGCAAGTCCTTCCTGCTGCTGAGTAGTGCGATCGACTTCAGCTGGTCTCGCAATCACAGTAGGTGTCATAAGGACTGCGATCGCTACCAACAGGATCAGAACTAGGTACTTATTCATTGGAGTGCTGTCTATTTGGTCATCCTCCGCCATTGGACGTCGATCACAGCTGCTCCGTTGTGTGACGCCCATAAAATCCGAATCTCCGAACCGGCTTCCATTAAATTGAAATCGATCAAATTGGAAACACGCATTGGCCCCTGTAGAATCTGCGAGTTGTGAAAAGAATCGAACGCCAAGACGGGTTGCACATTCACATTCGACTTGCTCAACGAGAGGACGCGGAAAAAATTGTCAGTGTGATCAATTCCGCGTTTCGTGTCGTTGAAGAATTCTTTGTCGATGGCGACCGGATCGACCTCAAAAGTGTGTTGACTTCGCTCGATAAAGGTCACTTCCTATTAGCTGAAAGTAATGATGGTCTACTGGGCTGCGTCTATGTAGAACAACGAGGGACAGACGAACGGCGAGCTTACCTTGGATTGCTATCAGTTGATCCAACCAGACAAAAATCAGGAGTGGGAACTTTGCTAATGGATGCGGCGGAAGATTACGGCCGCCTATTGGGCTGTGAGTTTATGGATATGAACGTTGTCAATCTTCGCCGTGAATTACCTGCGTTCTACCAAAAACGTGGTTATCTAATAACCGGTACTTCACCGTTTCCATCAGATGTGGAAACGAAAGTTCCTTGCCACTTTATAGAAATGTCCAAGCCGTTAGCGACGGGTGCCGAAGTTTCTGAAAACTGAGTCGGTCTGCCAGGGTTTGATTGCAGACCGAGTCTTGCCGCGTTTCTTCACCTGTGGTAGCTTGCGCGCACATAGCGTGGGGCTTCTCACGACACTCAACACTTAATGAAATCACACTGGCTTACGCTCACGGACGCGAAATTCGACCCTACTCGTGTTTTACGATTGCTGTGTGATTCCTGAACAATTGGAGGGACTGGAATGAAGATCCGTACACGATTCCTCATGGTACTGGCAATCACGTTAGGTCTAACTATACCTATCATCCTTCCCCGCATTACGGAGGCTGAACACTTCAAATGGTTTGCTCCCGACGACTCTCCCCGAACCAACGCGGCAGTTATTACTGAGCCGCTACAAGATCAAAGAGCGGACATCACAGTCGTTGCTTCTTACCACAACGACACATCAATTCCACTGCGCGACATGAAACTGCCACCGGCAATACCGAAGTCGGAGCGGGAGGCCAACCCTAACCCAAAGATTCCGACCAAGCACAAAGACAGCCCGGACCCAGTGGTCCAGGACAGTTTCGACGTCCTCAAAAGCATGGTCGAATTGAACATGCCGAGCCCGATTCTGAACTTCAACGGTATTCAATTTCCTGGTGTCGTTTGCAATTGCGCACCTCCGGATACGAATGGCGAGGTGGGCGCGACACAGTACGTGCAAATCGTTAACGAGGGATTTCAGGTTTTCAATAAGACGACCGGTGCATCGGTATTTGGTCCGGTGGCGATCACGAGCATCTGGAACGGCTTTAGTGGACCCTGTGAGACTGCCGGTGATGGCGACCCGGTCGTGCTCTACGATCAGCTGGCGAACCGTTGGGTGATAAGCCAGTTTGCCGGTGCGGGCGTACCGACGGATGAATGCGTTGCGGTTTCAACCACCAGCGATGCCTCAGGCAGTTACAACCGATATGGATTCCACCTTGGCTCGAACTTCTTCGACTATCCCCATCTCGGTGTGTGGCCCGATGCCTACTACATGAGCATGAACGTGTTCAATTCGTCAGGCACCGCATTCCTTGGCCCACAACCTTTTGCGTTTGATCGCACGAAGATGCTGGCCGGTCAACCAGCAACTTTCATTACCACCGGCATCACCGGTGGACCAGGCGAGGAAACTTACCTGCCGGCGGATCTGGATGGCTCGATTCTGCCGCCGGCCGGCGCTCCTGCGTCATTCGTACAGTGGCCCGGCACGGGAAGCTATCGTGTGTTCCACTTCCACGTGGATTTCACTACTCCGCTGAACTCGACATTTACCTTATTTGGGAGTCCGGCAGCGGCGGGTTTCAATCTGCGAACAACGGGCATTCCGCAACTGGGAACTACGTCGACCTTGGATCCGATTGGGGATCGGCTGATGTTCCGAGCAGCCACACGTTTCTTTGCAGATGGACATGAATCTACGGTCGGCAACTTTACCGTGCAGTCTGGCGGAGTTGCAGCGGTACGCTGGTTTGAATTGCGCAACGTAACGACTGGGCCAGTTACGGTATTCCAGGAGAGTACCTACCAGCCAGATACGACGCATCGTTGGATGGGAGGCGCCGCCATGGACCAACAGGGAAATATGGCTGTTGGCTACAGCGCTTCTAGCAGTTCGATCAATCCGCAAATCCGTTATGCAGGCAGGTTAGCTACCGATCCGCTCAACACGTTGGCACAGGCTGAAGTGACACTGTTCGCGGGTACAGGAAGTCAGGTTGGTACCAGCGGCCGCTGGGGTGATTACAGTGACATGACGATCGACCCGGTGGATGACTGCACTTTCTGGTACACGCAGGAGTACTACGCGACTACCTCAAGCTTCAATTGGCGTACACGAATTGGCTCGTTTAAGTTCCCGAGTTGCGGCGGTGCGCCAACCCCGACGCCTACGCCGACGCCGGATGCACCCAGCAATTTAACTGCGACGCCGGTTTCAACAAGTCAGATCGATCTCGCTTGGAGCGATAACTCAGATAACGAGACGGGGTTCCAAATTGAGCGTTGCCAAGGTAATGGCTGCTCGACGTTCGCGCAAATCGCGGAGGTTGGACCAAACGTGACGAACTTCATGAATACAGGGCTTTCTCGGAACACGCGGTACCGTTACCGGGTACGAGCATTCAACGGCACAGGAAACTCAGCATACTCGAACATCGCAAATGCTAGAACGCTGAGGAACTGATCTGTAACTCAAGGCCCACCAGCTTCGCCGGTGGGCCTTCAGCTCTGAGATTTCAACTCGATAAAAAACAGCACCGGCTAAGAGGTAGGTGTTGTCCAACTCCTGAACATTCTTGGCAGCAGCGGTCAGCCGCTGGCCAGCCACCCTTCCTGAACCCCCGGAGGACTAAAATGAAAATGCGTGCACGATGGGCGCTTATACTGGCAATCACCTTAGGTCTAACTATACCTATCATACTTCCCCGGATTACTGAGGCTGAACACTTCAAATGGTTTGCTTCCGACGATACTCCCCGAACCAACGCGTCAGTTACTACTGAGCCGCTACAAGATCAAAGAGCGGACATCACAGTCGTTGCTTCTTACCACAACGACACATCAATTCCACTGCGCGACATGAAACTGCCACCGGCAATACCGAAGTCGGAGCGGGAGGCCAACCCTAATCCAAAGATTCCGACCAAGCACAAAGACAGCCCGGACCCAGTGGTCCAGGACAGTTTCGACGTCCTCAAAAGCATGGTCGAATTGAACATGCCGAGCCCGATTCTGAACTTCAACGGCATTCAATTTCCTGGTGTCGTTTGCAATTGCGCACCTCCGGATACGAATGGCGAGGTGGGCGCGACGCAATACGTGCAAATCGTTAACGAGGGATTTCAGGTTTTCAATAAGACGACCGGTGCATCGGTATTTGGTCCTGTAGCGATCTCGAGCGTCTGGAACGGCTTCGGCGGCCCATGCGAGACCTCCGGTGACGGCGACCCTGTCGTGCTCTACGATCAACTAGCGAACCGTTGGGTAATTAGCCAGTTTGCCGGTGCAGCCGTACCGACTGATGAATGCGTTGCAGTGTCAACGACGAGTGATGCTACTGGCAGTTGGAACCGTTACGGATTTCATCTGGGGTCGAACTTTTTCGACTATCCCCATCTTGGTGTATGGCCTGATGCTTATTACATGAGCATGAATGTGTTCAATACCTCAGGCACAGCGTTTCTTGGCCCCCAGCCGTTTGCCTTTGATCGCGCGAAGATGCTGGCCGGTCAACCGGCAACCTTCATTACAACCGGAAT
>JBKPAL010000210.1:0-19577 GCA_046726395.1 Acidobacteriota bacterium | reverse complement strand
AGAATCTGAGGCTCGGTGCTGATTGCGGTGGCAAAGGCGAGTCGAACATACATGCCACTCGAATAAACTTTCACCGGTTGATGGATGAAGTCGCCGATTTCGGCAAAGCGTTCGATGTAAGGTAGTAGGTCCTCAGTCTCTTTTCTCGAAAACCCCATGAGCGCCGCGGTCATGAAGACATTTTCAATACCAGTGAATTCGAGATTGAAACCGGCACCGAGCTCCAGTAAAGCTGCGATACGCCCTTCGTGCAAGACCGCACCATGAGTTGGTTCGAGAGTACCCGTGATGATTTGCAGCAGGGTGGACTTGCCGCTTCCGTTAGGTCCGATGATTCCAGTGGTTGTGCCTTTTTCGATTTCAAAACTGACGTTGCGGAGTGCCCAAAACTCTCGATGCCACTTCCAGTGTCCGCGTGTGAGCGACTCTTTCAAACGATCACCTGGATGATCGTAGATTCGATATTGTTTCGAGACGTCATCGACGCGAAGCGCAATCGTCATGGACGAGAGTCTAAATACTCGAATCAGAAGTAACAAGGTCTTCCGATTTAGGTCTTTGGTCTTTGGATAGTTTAGGAAGGTCGTGCAGAATGGATGTGACCAAGATAAAAGGTCAAAGGCCCAAGACCAAAGACCAAAGACCCAAGACCAAAGACCAAAATAGATGCTTTCTGCGCAAACAGCACGACGCGCTGTGTGGCAACCCTTAAGGGAATTACCACGCCGGTATGAGCTCGTGTTCTCACTGGCTCGGCGCGACTTGGTTGCGCGTTATAAAGGGTCAGTGTTGGGGATCGTTTGGGCCGTACTCACGCCTGTAGTGATGATTGCAATCTTCACCTTCTTGTTCGCAGGTGTGTTCGGCGCGCGCTTTGGCGCCAGTAGCTCGCCGTGGGACTACGCGCTCTACCTGTTTTGTGGATTGCTTCCCTGGACCATGTTTCAGGAGACGCTGCAGCGTTCGGCCACAACGATCGTGGATCACTCAAATCTTGTTAAGAGAGTTCTGTTTCCTCTCGAGACTTTACCTGCAGCGCAAACACTCTCCGCTCTCGGCAACCAGTTGCTCGGAACAGTCGCATTGATCCTCGTAACCATACTGATACGACAATGGCTCCCACTCACCATTTTGTGGCTGCCGGTGTTGTTGATTCCGCAAGTGATTCTGACATTGGGTGCAGCGTGGCTGGTTTCTTCTCTCGGTGTTTTTATTCGAGATCTCGCTCAGGGGATCACGCTTGTGTTAACTGCATGGATGTATCTGACACCAATCATCTATCCTGAATCCATCGTGCCGGAACGTTATCGGTGGCTCGTAAACCTGAATCCATTTACGCCATTGATTCGCAGCTATCGGCTCATCATGCTCGAAGGTAAGGCGCCCGATTGGATCGGCCTCGGCTATTTCTCGTTGTTCGCTCTTGTTGTGTTCTGTTTCGGCTACTGGTGGTTCGCCAAGACACGAAAGAATTTCGCAGACGTGATTTGACGTGGTAATTACTCTCTGTGAGTCTCTGTGTCTCCGTGCCTCAGTGGTTCTCTTTTGCTTGAGACTAACTCAACCCCAAGAAAACCACAGAGACGCAGAGACACAGAGACTCACAGAGAAGACCAAAGACCAAAGACCAAAGACCTAAGAACAGTTTTATGCAATTCCCTCAAACAAGAAGAACAACTCTAAAGCGTCTGCCCAAGAGAGGCAGTTATGATCCAGAACAGATTTTCAGCATTCTTGACGAAGGCTTCATCTGCCATGTGGGTTTTGTCTTGGATGGCCAACCTTTTGTCATCCCAACTGGTTACGCCAGAAAAGGCGATCGGCTTTTCATTCACGGATCTCAAGCGAGCCGCATGTTACGGACGCTGAAGACCGGTATTGAAGTTTGCGTGACCGTCACGTTGATTGATGGTTTGGTCCTAGCTCGTTCCGCATTTCACCACTCAATGAACTACCGCTCTGTTGTCGTATTTGGGCAAGCAGAACTTGTTGAAGAGCGATCGGCAAAGATTGAAGCGTTGTTTGCTTTTTCCGAACATGTCTTATCCGGACGATGGAATGACGTACGCCCGCCGAGTGATGAAGAATTAGCGGCGACTACTGTGTTGTCTGTCTCACTCGATGAGGCATCGGCGAAGATCCGTACGGGACCACCCTTGGATGATGAAGAGGATTATTCACTGCCGGTGTGGGCAGGAGTGATTCCATTGTCATTGGTTGCGGAAGAGCCTCAGGCTGATCCGCGGCTGGCTGAAGGGATCCAGATTCCTAAGTACGCGCAACGCTATAAACGAGTCAGGACTATCGAGGGGTAGAAATTGTATGAAAGCCTCAAGGTAGAGTGGGTCGAATCTTGAGCGGGGGTAAACCACCCTTCCCAACCTCGAGACTTTCAAGCTTGAATGCCTACAACTGAGCTTGAACGGCTTTCAAGTAGCGACGAGCATACTCAAATCTTACAGTCTCGAGGTTGGGAAGGGTGGTTTACCCCCGCCCGAGATTCGTTCAGGTTCAGTCTGTCTTCTTTTCTCACAGTCTTACTTACTCGCTGATTCACACTCGAGCTCGGTGCAAGTACCACAACCACACCCATTAACCACCAAAACACAAGAGCCACTTCTGCATCACCAAAGTTGTAATTCACCATTGAACTCGCAAAGAAGCCCGCGAGTGCTCCCGTCGCACCAAGAAGAACTCCATGTGCATTCGTGTCTCCTGAATCACGCGTCAGCTTTTCAGCCCTCGCACTAATTTGCCAACAGGCGATCATGATCCAAAACCAAAAGATCACTGCCGGCAAGCCTCGATCGAACGCAAGCTGAAGCGGCGTGGAATGCAGGTGGATCATCGTTGTGCCGGGAAATCCCCAGTCGCGCCAGTGTAACTTCATTGCATCCATTCCATGACCAAACACGGGATGCAGTGGAATGCGAGCCAATCCTGTTCGCGCCACCTGCAGACGCAGATTGGAGCTGGGATCATTCAGCACGAGCGCATTCCTCGCTCGTGTGTTCCAGACCATCACGGCACCAAAAGCCAACACCAAAGCTATCCCCACTGTCACAGCTACACGTGCGCCTTTGCTCGCGGCGCGAATAGCAACAACTGCAGAGCCGATCGCCATGGCCACTAGCGCAGTTCTCATCGCAGTCAGACCAATACCCACTGCGAGAATCACTGAGGCCGCAGCTGCTAACTTGAATCGCAGATTGGCTCCGTGGTTCTGGAAGTTGGCAAACGCCAGACCCAAGGCAAGCTGGATAAGAATCTGAAGAATCTCCGCGAACGTCTCATAGTGTCGCGTCCATCCAGAAGCACGAAACCGATGACTTCTTTCTTCACCAACAATTCCCGAGGGAGATTGCAGTCTCTTTAGTTCAGGCGTGACGACGAAGCCTGGACTTTCAGTATGTTCACCTCTCGTGATTGAGCTCACGGTGAGTCGCTTTCCGTCAGCGCTCTGGCGAATGACTTCATCGATCTGCTGTCTCGAGTAGACACGCGTTTGACCCACTCGCCAAATCGCGTCGTTTGGTTGCACATGTGCTTCGCGCAACGGACTGCCAGTTGAGATCGACTGCACCACTACTCCACGACCGCGAGCCAGATCAAAAACACTGAAGACTGAGCCGGCGACACCTGAAAGAATCATTACTGACACGAGAACGATCGCTTTTCGCCTGCTGACGATCGCCTGAGTCAGATAGAAGAGCAGGAACACCAAAACTGATTGCAGTTTTGCAATGCTGATGCGTGGTTCTTCCGAGAGGACGGCAGAAGCCACAGTCCAAAGCAAAAGGAGGAAAATCGGAAGATCCAGTTTGGTTCTCTTGAAACCAGTACTTCGTGTCGTCATCAAGCGGACAAGCCAGCCAGTTGCTGCAATAGCAAGAGAGATTTCTGCAGCCGCAATTGAATGAGGCGCAAAGATCGCGTACAGGAAAAGACCCGCGACGGCTAGTTTGTGACCTGGATTCGTGGATGAGCCGTCGGCAGACCTCTGGTTAGACATCTTTGCTGGTATGGAGAGGTGTATTGCTAATGATGGCGATCGAGCCTCAGTTGGCTACTAAGATGACGTCCTGAAATGGCCGATTTTGACGCGTAAAAGCTGAAGAAATCGTGCGTTGACACCTTATTTTACGCGTGTTAGCGTATCCCGCGTGGCTGTTTCAACAGTTAACAGTCCTTGAGTTGACAACGCGTTTATCCAGGATCGGCTTGTCCCTCGGCCCGCCGCATGACTGACTCCGCAAACTTTACTAAGAGTGATAAATAATACTCCTGATGGCTTTCGAAAAAGCTAAGGTCCTAAAAGCCGCTGAGAAGTTCCTGTCACAAGGAAAAATCGATTCAGCAATAAAAGAGTACCGTCAAATCGTCGAGAACGACGAGAATGACTTCACGACTCTGAACATGCTGGGCGACCTCTGCGTGCGATCGGGCAAAAAGGACGAAGCCATTTTTTGCTTTATTCGTATTGCCGAACACTACCGGGACGCTGACTTCAATCTGAAAGCAATCGCGATGTACAAGAAGGTCGAAAGGCTAAAGCCTCGAGACCCGGAAGTCGCGAAGAACCTTGCAGCACTCTATGCTGCACAGGGATTGATCATTGATGCTCGCGCTCAATATCTGATCGTCGCTGATGCTTATACGCGAGCAGGCCACACCAAACCCGCCTTAGAAATCCTTCAGAAGATTGCGGATCTCGATCCTCAGAACGTTGAAGTCAGACTCAAGCTCGCTGGTAGTTATCTTAAAGAGCAGATGCTGACGGAAGCCGCTGAAGCGTTCAAAGACGCAGCTGATCGTCTATATGAAATGGGCGACATGGATCGGTCCCTTGAGGCGTCATCAAGCGCTCTTGAGCTGAAGCCCTACGACGAAAGAACGCTCGCCGTGATGTTGTCTTCACACATTGCCCGTGGTACTCCGAGTGAGGCTGCTGAACTTCTGGAGAAAGTCGTAGCCGACAAGCCCGAATATCGTGAGCTCATTTCCATGTTGGGTGACGCGTATGTCGCAGCGGAGAATCCGAAGGGAGCAGAAAGGGCTACGTCGAAGTTGATTGTGCTCGACACGACGAAGTACCCGCGTTTTATTCCAATCGCACGGTTATATTTGAAACTTGATGAACCGAATGAAGCGGCGCGGATTCTGGCGAGCATTTTTGAACAGATGCTCGCAGGACGAGAAGAGACCGAGTTGTTGGAATTACTCAACCAGGTGCTTGAACGCGATCCGAGGCACGTCGAGGCACTTCGGTTACTCGTGAGAACTTATTGGTGGCAACGCGATATGGACAAGCTTCGCGTTGCTTTGGAACAACTGCTCGAGGCAGCACAAATAGCAGAGTTGATCGAGGATGAGCGATACGCGTTAACACAGTTAGTACGTCTGGTGCCCGACGAAGCCCGTTACCTTGAAAGGTTGCACGAGCTGGGTGGGGCTCCCGAAGAGACCGTTGAAGAGCCGATGGCAACGTCAGATGTCAGCGCGGGAGATGTGCCTTCGTTTGAAACGTTTGCTGTTGTCACTGATGCTGGCGATAAGTCGCAATTTCAAGCCGAGTTTGAAACCAACTCAGTTGCGGAGCCCACCTTTGCTGATCCCAGTGCTTCGTTTGCAGACCTGAACGAGAACGTTGCTGACGCGAGCGGTCATTCATTTGGCTCGAACAACTCAAGTGCTGGCAACACGAGTTTATCTGGTTCGGTCGAATTTGATTTCGGCGGTTCTGAAGCTCCATCTACAGTGGCCGATTCGCCAGCGACTCAATCATCGCTAAGCTCTCAGAAGCATGAAGCGATGATGCGTCAGGAACTGGAGAGCGTTGATTTCTATTTAACGCAGGGATATTTCGACATCGCTATCGACACTCTCCAGATGCTTGAGCGCGAATTTGGTGCTCATCCGGAGATCGATGCCCGGCGTGAGCGATTGAATGCTGCTACCCAAGAAAGGGAAGCCGCAGCGTCGATGCAAACACCTGCATCTGAACAGGTCACAACAGGGTCGGCGAGTTTCGAGTTTGGAGGATCGGCGGATGGGACTCGTTTGCAGCCCGATGGATCTACATCTGGAATCGATTCAGGGCTCGCCGAAATATTTGAAGAGTTCAAGGTCGCAGCGGAAGGCGAGGCCATATCGAACGAGGACTACGAAACTCATTACAACATGGGCACAGCGTACAAAGAGATGGACCTGCTGGATGAGGCGATTCAAGAGTTTCAGATTGCGGCCAGTTTGAGTAAACCGGGTGACGGTACGCCGCGGTATCTGCAATGCTGCAACATGCTGGGCCACTGCTTTGCCCACAAACACATGCCTCGTGCAGCAATGCTTTGGTTCAAGAAAGGACTTGAGTCACCCGGACATTCAGAAGAAGAGTATCTGGCGCTGCGGTATGAGCTCGGTTCCTCGTATGAACAGTTGGGCGACATCAACCGAGCGTTGGACGTGTTCACTGAAGTGTATGGCGCAGACATCGCTTACCGCGACGTCGCTGACAAGATAAAAGAGCTTCAACTGCAGAAGGAACCGTCGAAAAAGAAGAAGAAGCGGTAGCACGATTGTCAATTGCCGATTGCCAATTGCCGATTGGTTGGAGAGTTTTCATATCCAAGTCGGTTGAGCTCATTCATAAAATCCGACAAGTCCAATCGTCAATCGGCAATCGTCAATCGACAATCGTCAATGTCCTCCCATTTACCATTTGCGATTTACCATTTAGTATTTCTACATGTCAGCCAAGCTCAGCGTAATCTTCTATATCATTCTCTGCTTTGAGATTGGATTAGTCCTGACACTTTTGCCTTGGTTTCCTCAGGGAACTCTCGGTTTTAGTGATTGGGGAAATAACTACTTCCTTTTGTACGCTACACGTAAGACGGGCCTTTACGGGTTGCAAGCAGTTGTTGCATCCGGCTGGGTACGTGGGGCCGTCACCGGCGTTGGCTTACTGAACATTGGTATCGCGTTTTGGGAGTTGTTCCATTTCAATCAGAGTGTTCGAGCACTACAAGCCGCTGCTTCAAGTAACAAGAATGCCGCTCAACCTGCAAAAGCCGATCATTTACCTCATCACCAGCGGCAAGACGACAGCCACAACCACACCCGCGAATGACGAATACCGAGAAGTTTTAGATGTGGTCCAAGCTGGAATCAAAGCAGGCATTCCTCTTCTTCAAATCCGCGAAAAACAACTAACCGGTCGCACTCTTTATCAACTGAGTGTAGATGCAGCCAAACTCGCTAAGGGAGGTTCCACTCAGGTGTTGATAAATGATCGAGCGGACATTGCGCGTGCCGCCGGAGCCGACGGAGTCCATCTAACTAGCCGTTCAATTCAGCCAGAAGTGGTTCGCCGCATCTTCGGTCCAGAGTTTCTGATCGGAGTATCAACACACTCGGCTGAGGAGATAACAGCAGCACGAGCAGGTGGCGCAGACTTCTGTGTCTTCGGTCCTGTGTTCAAGACTGAGTCAAAGGCTCAGTATGGTGAGCCAGTGGGCTTAGCTAGATTCCGCGAAGTGATTGCCGGCTTTAGCGGCTTTCCTATTTTGGCGTTGGGAGGCGTGACTGTTGAGAACGCTCGCGGCTGTTTCAGTGCTGGGGCCGCGGGAGTAGCTGCGATCAGAATGTTGAATGATCCAGGCAATCTGGCTTCTGTGATGGAGCTCTTGCGTTCGCAAGCAGAGGGGGGTAGGGAATGAGTCAGCAAGCTCCACCTGTCGCACTAACGATCGCGGGACTTGATCCGTCCGGCGGCGCAGGCGTCTTAGCTGATGTCAGAACGTTCGATGCGTTTGGCTGCTACCCAACTGCAGTCATCACATCGTTGACCTATCAAAACACGACGCGAGTGTTTGGTGCCTCGAATCAGTCGGGGGAAGTTGTACGACAACAGATTTTTCCGATCATTGAAGACTTAACCATAGTTGCAGTGAAGACGGGCATGTTGCCGACTCGCGGAGTGATAGCGGCAGTCGCACGAGTGTTTCGCGAAACGGAGTTACCGTCGCCGGTGGTCGATCCGGTGATGCAGGCCACTTCCGGCGACAGTTTGATCGACGACGCCGCGGTTGACACTCTAGTGGGCGAACTATTTCCTTTGGCGCGAGTCGTGACCCCAAACATCCCTGAAGCCGAACGATTGACGGGTCTGAATATTCGAGATGTATCAGCGATGGAGAAAGCAGCGAATGTGATTCGGCACTCAGGAGTCCGCGCAGTGCTGATCAAGGGCGGACACTTTCAGGACGAGGATCAGCCGGCTGTCGATCTGTTGAATGACGAAGGAAGGATAACGCTCTTTGAGGAACAGAGGGTTTCAGGTGTTGAGATACACGGCTCCGGTTGCACACTTTCTGCGGCAATTGCTGCGGGTTTGGCGTTAGGTAAAGAGTTGGAAGCTGCTGTTGGCGATGCGAAGAGTTTTGTGACTGAGTTGATTCGGAATTCGGTGAAGTTAGGTCACGGAGCCATGCCGCTGTATGTCCGGTCGACTAAGGAATGATTGCAGTGCCCCCTCCCGTCAGAAAGGATTAGGACACAAACCAAATTTTCCATTCGTCATTTAACATTTCTCATTTGTCATCTGCTTCTTTCGGAGGAATGTCATGAACTTCCAGACAACGCTCTTTAGTGTAGTTTCGTGTGATTTCGTGGACAGTATTTGAATCCTAAATAACATGAACTGCCCGAAAATGGCGTACGCCTCACATGAGTGTTCTTGCTAGCACTATCCCATGGATCAGTTCGCCGACGGTTGCCGGAAAAGGGTTCGGTTGTTCCAAGTTCGTTTTCCGAAACAATTCCCACAGTGTGGTTTCAAGATCTCCCATTCCTAACTCAAACTCCCCAACGAATCCGCTAAATTGCGAGAGTTTCTCAAAGGTCTGGTTCGGAGTAAGCACATCAGCTGGCAGTCCCAAATGCCTCGCGATCCTGTCCCGTTCATTCAGAACAAATTCCTCAGGATCGTCAAACCTTACCTTATAGAGGTGCAGAAACTCGACATTCGAGATACGCGGAAGAGTCTGAGTTCTCTGTTTCATTACGAGAAAGGAAAGGCCTGCAAGAGCCGCTCCGCTCAAGAGTAACCAAACCATTGAATACATATCCTTCTATTGTTTGCTTCAAAAGCTAGTTGCAGGAGTTTCCTTCGACACAGTTCGGCACAGGAATCCAAAATCCCCAATCATAAAATCCTTCGAAGACGAGCACCGGAGTCGCGATTCTCGAAACGAAACGACCTCGCTATGCATCGCGTCTGCGCCTCGAAGCGCAATAACCGAATGATAAATGGATTCCCCAAATGATAAATGGAAAATGACGAATGGAAAATTTTGCGCTCCATCCGTCATTAAGAAGGCCCACATGAGTCGCTCGCCCATCATCCTTCGATCGACACCTGTTCGATTTTCACTTCTGAAGTAGGCCGATCATTTCGATCTGTTTGGCTCGTCGCGATGCTGTTTACTACATCTTGCCCCTCTGTGACGCGTCCGAAGATCGTGTAGCTGGGTGGCAGCGGATAATCAACATGCATTATGAAGAACTGCGACCCATTCGTGTTTGGGCCAGCGTTCGCCATCGCAACCGTCCCCGCCTTGTACCCGCGTTGATAGACAGGTGACGAGGTATTGATTTCATCGTTGAAGCGCCCGCCCCATGCCGACTCACCGCCGCGTCCGGTCCCCGTAGGATCGCCACCTTGAATCATGAAGCCTTTGATTACTCGGTGGAAGATGACTCCGTTGTAGTAACCACGTTGCGCGAGAGTGATGAAGTTTTCAGTAGTTTTCGGTGCATCACTCTCAAGTAGTTCGAAGCGAATTGTTCCTTTGTTGGTCTGAATTGCCGCCGTACGATTTGCCATGCGATCTCCTCCTGTTATGAAACTTCCTGGGTCTTAGGTCTTTGATCTTTGGTCTTTGATCATTCTTGACCGACCAGTTCTTATTAGTGTTCGTTCGTGTGATTTCGTGGATCGTCTTTATCTCTTAAGCTCCAAAAACGATCCACGAAATCACACTAACCAAAGACCAAAGACTCAAGACCCAAATATTTATTGACCTAGAATGAATCTCTCTACTGCAACTGCCACTCCGTCAGCATCATTTGACGCCGTTACATGAAAGTGAGTTACCTGCCTCAGCTCGGGTTCTGCGTTCTCCATCACCACCGGCACACCAGCGTAGTGCAGCATCTCCAGATCGTTCAGGTTATCTCCCACAGCCATGACTTCATCTCTAGTGATCCCGAGTTCATCCGCAGCTGCAGCAACGCCAGCGCCTTTTGAAGCCTCAGGGTGTACCAGATCGATAAGCGCAAAGTCCTTTGGCGGATAGGTCGTCACAAAGATCTTCACCCGGGTGCTCAACTCTTCCTGCAGCTCTACAGCCAGCGTCCTCATGCGCGCACAACTTCCCGAGAACGCAAGATGTACTGGAGAGTGGTCGAGGTACTCCTCCACGGAATCCACTTTTCGAATGGCTTCGACGCCTTCGTCGCCGTGAATGCGCTTCGCCCATGCGATGTATTCCATGAGCGCACGATTCTCGCCGCTTATGTGGTCGTAAATGAGAATACCCAGACCCTCATGATCGTCACTGACCAACGGATCCTCACCAGCAGCCCGTCCGACTTTCATTGCATCCCGAGCCACATCAAGCGGCAACGGATTCACTGCTACTGTCTCCAGCGTGCGCGCATGTTTGGTGAGCGCTCCATTATGCGCAATAACCGGAACATCTAAACCCAGGTCCAAGGCGATTGGTCGGGCGTCTCGAAACCGACGTCCAGTAACAACTGCCACTCGAACACCTTGCTGCCGCGCTCGCGCCAGGGCTTCGCGATTACGTTCTGTTATGTGGCCTCGCGAATGTAGTAGTGTTCCGTCGAGATCCAGAGCAAGAAGACGTATAGTCATTAGTGATTGCCAATTGCCGAGTTGCCAAGAGTCAGTTATGAATACAGGAAAGTCAAATGGCGGAGTTAAGTTCAAATTGGCAATCGGCAATCGGCAATTGGCAATAATCTAGGCTGTCGGATCATTGCTCCACCTGCCATAAATGTCTCCCGCATTTGATTAGAAAATCCCCGACGGAAGGTCAGATTTATATGAATGTTACTCACTTGCAGTGTGCGGCCTGTGGTGTCAGCTTCGAGGCACAACGCTTGCTCAATCTATGCAGAGAATGCGGCAAGCCGCTGCTGGTTCGTTACGATCTCAAACGAGCCTCGAAATCGCTAACAAAGGAGTCACTCATTGGCAGGCGTTCCGATTTATGGCGTTATCGTGAAGTACTGCCAGTCCTTGATGATGCTCACATCGTGTCACTTGGCGAAGGCTGGACGCCGCTTTTACACGCGACGCGCCTGGGGTCAGAACTGGGGATTCCTGAGCTCTACATCAAAGATGAATCACAGAACCCGACACAGAGCTTCAAGGCTCGTGGCATGGCAACCGCGGTTTCTATGGCTCTGGAACTCGGCGTCAAGAAGCTGGCGGTGCCCTCGGCAGGCAACGCGGCGGGCGCGCTGGCAGCTTATGCCGCCCGTGCCGGGTTGGAGTGCTTCATCTTTATGCCACGCGATACTCCGCTGGCCAATTTGATCGAATGCGAACAGACGGGAGCCCACGTAACGCTGATGGACGGCTTGATCACGGATTGCGGCGCTGAAGTGGGCAGGCGCAAAGAAACCGAGGGGTGGTTCGACGTTTCAACACTCAAAGAACCTTATCGTGTAGAAGGAAAGAAAACTCTGGGATACGAGTTGGCCGAACAGCTCAACTGGGACTTACCCGATGTAATCATTTACCCCACTGGCGGTGGCACAGGGCTAATTGGCATGTGGAAGGCTTTCGATGAGATGGAACAGATGGGTTGGATTGGTTCAAAGAGGCCCCGAATGGTGACTGTGCAGGCGTCAGGTTGCGCTCCAATTGTAAATGCATTTGAAGAAGGCAAACGCTTCGCTGATGAATTTCCGAATGCCGCCACCGTTGCTTCTGGTCTGCGAGTGCCGCGAGCCATTGGAGACTTTCTCATTCTGGACGCGTTGAGAGAATCAGGTGGAACTGCAATCGCTGTTACTGACTACGAATTGATTGCAGCTACTAAGGAGATTGGGGCCACTGAAGGGTTGTTTTGTGCACCGGAGGGCGCAGCTTGTTTGCCAGCTCTTCGCAAACTGATATCACTCGGAAAAGTGAGCGCGGAGGATCGCGTTGTGTTGTTCAATACCGGCGCCGGCGTGAAGTATCTGGAGGCATTTCACAGTCAGGTCTAATTCTTTTAGGTTTTGGAGGTCGTGGTGAAAAGTTCTATCGGCATAATCTTACTTTTGTGCTTGCCGTGGTCTGTTCAATCGCAGCAACCGGTACCGAGCTGGCTTAGTGATACTGATCGTGCCCGATGTGAAGCATTGCGTAAGAGCGGCATTGAAGCGCTTTACGATCTGGATTACGAAAAAGCGGGCCGGGAGTTTAAAGAAATCGCAAAGCTCTTTCCAAACCATTCTACGGGACCGCGGCTACTCGCTGCGCGGCTATTGCTAAAGACACTCTACGACTTGCGACGCTTACAGACTTCGCTCTACAGCAGTTCTGATTCCTTTTACACACGCGGTGACGACAAGGTCGATCCTCGTATTGTTAACGAGTTTCGCACGCTGACGCGTGAAGCGAAGAGACTCGCTGAAGCTCGCCTGAAAGTGAGTCCCAAGGATATTGAAGCACTCGATGCTTTGGGGGCGATCGCCGGATTGAAGGCATCCTTTGAAGAAGCAGTAGAACGCCGGCACTTTGCCGCGATTCGTGATGGTAGTGAGGCTGTCGATCGTTATCGCGAGGTGCTCAACCTCGATCCCAACTACGTCGATGCGGGATTGACGATTGGTCTTTACGATTATGTGATAGGCGCGCTGCCATTGCCCAAAAAGATTCTGGCCGGCATAGCCGGCCACCGCGGATCAAAGAAACGAGGATTGGCGACTCTTGAACGAGTAGCGAAGGAGGGACGCTGGTTAAATGATGATGCCAAATCTGTCCTCATTCTTCTCTATTCGCGTGAAAAGCGTTTCGCCGATGCGCTGACGTTGGCGCGCGAACTGAGCGCCAAATATCCGCGCAACTATCTGTACCGGCTGGAAACTGCCGATGCGCTCGTGGCTCTAGCTGCGCAGGAGCGCAAAGCGGGAAATGTAGCATCCGCAATAAAAGCGGAGCAGGAGGCGTTCAGGACGTTTGACGAGTTCCTCCATAATCGCTCGACACGAGATGCACTCTCGCGAGCCCAGGATCTGCTTCATTTCAAGTATGGCGAAGTCCTGTTAACCGCCGGCGAAGGTGAACGAGCTGCTGCGGAATTCATAGCTGCGACGAAGGTCCCAGGTGGCGAGCCCTCAATGATTACTATGGCACACCTATACGCTGCTCGAGCGCTGGATATTAGCGGCAAGCGAAACGAAGCGATATCACATTATCGGTTGGTGCTTAGCCGTCCCGACATTTTCGATGCGCACGACGGCGCCAAAAAAGGACTACAGGAACCATATCGGATTGAGACGCGACAGGCGCTGCATAAAGGCGATGAATCAGTACAGCAGAATTGAGAATCAATCAAACCACGCGTATAGAGGGTGTTATGAATTCCAATAAGCCAGGGCGCGACCGGCCTCGAAGATTGTTACTTTGTCTGGATGGCGTTCCACATTCGTTAATTCTAGCGGTGAAAGAGCGCGGTTTGTTCTCGAGCTTTGGCTTCCCGACTCGGCTTCTATCTCCCTTTCCCACCATGACTAATATTGCGCTCTCAACCATGTTAGGAGGCACGCCACCAGCCGGTTACGAAAGTCTCTACTTCGACAAGGATGCACGTGAGCTTCGAGGCGGCGTGCGCAAGTATATCGGTCGTCGTACTCCCGACAAATTGCCATCTTCGTATATGGATTCGCTCGACTATCAGGAGCCCCTTCCTTTCGAGTTTCTCGTGTATGTGGCGCCGGAGAAAGTTTGGCGTGCAGACATGCGACGCTTTCGCGATCGTTTTCGCGCCGCTCCACGAACGAGAGACTACTTCGCCTTTCTGAAAGGCACGGATGGACTGTTACATATTCGTGGGGCAGCGCAATTGGAGATCGCACTCGAGTCGCTCGATAAGATTCTGAAAGAGATACAGGGCTTTTGCGGAGATGAAACGGAGATCGTACTTTTCTCGGATCACGGTATGAACCTACAGGACAACACCAGGGTGAGTCTTAGGACACACTTGGAAAAGCACGGGTTTACGTTTAGCAGTCGGTTGAATGGTAGTGGCAAAACCAAACTTGCGATACCAGCATTTGGTTTGTGTGGTTATGCAGCGCTGTATGGTGGGGATGAAGAGTCCCGGCCACAAATAGCGAACGCGCTTGCAGAGCTGGAAGGTGTTGATTTTGCTCTTTACCTGGATGGTGGAGATGCTGTTGCTTTAGTTGGACCAAAAGGAAAGGCAAGAATTCAACGTCGAGAACGCAACGGTAAACTCTTTTTGAAATATGAAGCGCAGAGTGGCGATCCATTGAGCTTGCGTGTTTTGCATGAGGAACTTACGCGGTTGGGGAAGCTCGATGACTCCGGATTTGCCGCTGATGCTGTATGGTACGAACACACAGCAGATCATATCTATCCGGACGCACTCTCAAACTTGTTCATGTCGCTTCATACTCACCGAGTGGCGCACACAGCTGATGTGTTGGTCAGTTTCAGGGATGGGTACTATTACGGCTGGTCGCCCTTTGCGAAGCTGGTACCGCTGCGCGCAACTCACGGCAATGCATTGCGCCCGAGCTCCGATGCTTTTTTGATGAGCACTCATCGAAGTCTTCCTGCCTACGTCCGCGCGGATGATGCCCAGCCACTCTTGAAAGACGCTTCAATGCAGTAGTGCACGGATTCTTTCTCTCTGTGAATTTCTGTGCCTCTGTGCCTCCGTGGTTTTCTTTTGCATTGAGTGTCATTCATGCATCAAGAAAACCACAGAGGCACGGAGACACCGAGAATCACGGAGCAGGGGAGCCGCAACCAAACCTCACACGGGGAGGCAAGCCGTTACCACCAGTTTGGTTCCTTTTTGCTTGAGAGTTATTCACCGCATAAGAAAACCGCTGAGGCACGGAGGCACAGGAGCCGACACAGAGAACCTGAACCAGAACGACGTGCCTTGCTGCTTGACGCCTCACACCTCAACGCGTACAAAAGTTGAAATGCTGAATGTGCCATCATCGCCTTCTCTAGCCGTCGAAACCCACGATCTGGTCCGCACGTTTGGCGAGTTCGTCGCGGTAGATCATGTAAACCTTAATATCTCGCGTGGAAGCTTCTTTGGATTCCTGGGACCAAACGGCGCGGGAAAATCAACCACCATCAAGATGCTCACGGGACTACTGGCGCCAACTAGCGGCAAAGTCCAAATTCTGGGCCGCGATATGGCCAAGGAACCGCTTGAAGTGAGAAGAAGAATCGGTGTGGTTCCCGAAGACCTCAATCTGTTTGAGCGACTGACTGGAGCTGAAATGCTTGCCTTTACAGGCCGCATGTACGGTCTGACAAAAACCGAAATCGCCGTACGCGCTCCGGAACTCTTACAACTGATGGACCTGCAGAACGAACCGCGCAAACTGATTGTTGAGTATTCGCACGGCATGAAGAAAAAACTCTCACTCGCCTGCGCTTTGATCCACCGTCCCGAAATACTCTTTCTCGACGAACCGTTCGAGGGCGTGGATGCGATCGCGTCGCGAACTCTAAAGGATCTTCTCTCCAGACTTACCGAACGCGGCCTCACAGTCTTTCTCACATCCCACGTCCTTGAGATCGTGGAACGACTCTGCAGCGACATCGCTATCATTGCTCAAGGCAAGCTGCTTGCGGCCGGCTCTCTCGACGAGTTACGCCAGGGAATCAAATTGGAAGACGATGGACAACAGGATGGGCCGATCTCACTTGAGGAGTATTTCATCCGCGTAGTCGGCGGAACTCGAGAAGGCAGCGAAAGAGAAGTTTTACAGTGGCTCGGATGAAGCTGTTGGGTGTCTTAGCTTCTGCGTGACATGCCGTTGAAAAGAGCGCCTTCTTCAACAACCAACGCCGGTGTCGTAAGTACGCCAGTAACTGCTGCTGTCCGTCCGAGCACGAGCTCTTTACTCGCGTTAATATCGCCCACAACGGTACCGTTTATCTTCGCGATTGCAACATTGATCTTCGCCTGAGTGATCTCAGCGCCGGTACTGACGATTAACGTTCCGTCCGGGGAGGTAACAGTCCCACAGAACCGTCCGTCGATGCGCAACATGGATTTGAAAGTGACTTCGCCTTTGAACTTCAGCACATCGCCGACAAAGCCAAGCCAATTATCCTTAGGGGCACTTACACGTGGGGCACGTTCACTGGTTCTAGCGACTGCGTGGCTGCTCACCGCTTAGTCCTTCTTTCTAATGGAATTTAAACCTTGAGAAATTGGCGTGGCGCCGAACCGCAGCGCCTGGGTATCGGGAGAAAGGAGACTTTCTTGGTGCCGTCACTATATCACCGGCGAAGTTTGTCACATGTTGCGATTAGATTGCCGTTCAAAGGTGAGCGCTCGTTGGGATGTCGCGTGTCCTATCAGGCACTCGGAAAAGAAGTGGTTGATATGGCCGGCAGTCATCGCCTAGACTGACGAAGGCCAGTTTGCGATGTCCCCGGCCTGCCCGTAATCACTCACCTACTTTGATCTGGTTGGCGATACTCGCCACTGCTTACGTCACTTCCGCCGATGAAATATCTGCGTCCCATCATCTCCCTGATCATCTGCACAGTGCTGGTCGCGCCGGTAAAGCCGTCACAAGCCGATAGGTGGACCAGTGTAAGAACGAGAAACCTCTTCCTGATCAGTAATGCCTCTCCCGAACAGCTACGCTCTGTGGCCGCGTGGCTCGAGCTCTTTAACGATGCCTTCACGGCCTTAGTATCGAAACCAGTATTCAGCTCCGGCACTCATACTGTGGGGATAATCTTCCGTAGCGATCAGGACTTTACTCCGTTCAAGCCGCAATATCAGGGAAAGCCGGCAGACGTTGCCGGATATTTTCAACCAGGCGAAGACGTCAATTACATCGCTCTTTCGCTTGAACGTGGCAGTCGCGATCCTCTAAACGCCGCATTCCATGAGTATGTGCACCTTTACGTTCGCGACAATCTGCCCCAGGCGCCCCTTTGGCTTAATGAAGGATTGGCGGAGTTCTACAGCACATTCGAACTATCTGCTGGAGAGCCCGTTGTTGGTAAGCCCATTCAGAGTTATCTCGCACTTCTTCGTAATAGTGAGCTCCTGCCTTTAGCTGATCTCTTCACGGTCAACAATGCTTCTGCGCATTACAACGAGCGTGACAAGCGCGGGATCTTTTATGCGGAGTCGTGGGCACTGGTGCATTACTTGATGTTAGCCAACAACGATCAACGCAAGTCTCAACTTAGTCGCTTTCTCGGATTGTTAGCAGCCGGCGGTTCCGCCGAAAACAGTTTCAATATGGCGTTCCAGACTTCGTTGCCGGCGATGGAGAAAGAGTTAAGTGACTACGTTCGTCGCAACAGCTTTCCCGTTCAACGGGCGAGCCTTGGACGCGGTGGGTATGGTGCCACAGAAGTTCAAGCGTTATCCGAGGCGGAAGCCGATTGTTATCTTGGCGATCTGCTGCTCCACCTCGGTCGCGAGGCTGATGCAGAAAAATATTTCGTCCAGGCACTTTCGGTCGACCCCAATCTCGTCGCTGCTCATGCTGCGCTTGGGATGTTGCGCGTCAGGCAAGGCCGAATTGAGGAAGCTGGGCGACATCTGCAACGCGCGGTTTCACAGTCTGACAATCACCTCGTCCATTTCTACTACGCCTATACACTCAGCCGGCAGGGTATGGATAACGACGGAAGAGTAGAAACTTACAGTGCGGAACTGACTCGGCTGATGCGTTCTCACCTGAACACGTCGATCAAACTGAATCCGAACTTTATGGAGTCTTATCATCTCCTCGCCTTTGTAAATCTGGTTGCGAACGAACAGCTCGAACAATCCGTCGATTTGGTTAAGCGTGCCATGGCTCTGCAGCCGCAGAGACAGGACCTCAAATTAACGTTGGCTCAGATCTACCTGAAGCAGGGAAATGAAGAAGCCGCACGCCGAATTCTTGAGTCGCTTGCGCGGCAGTCAGACGACAAGCCTCTTCAGATGCACGCTCAAGCTCTACTGAACAATGAGCGAATTACACAGGCAAGCGCACCCCAGTTTTCCACTGCGGCCGCGAGCAAAATTGTTTCCGTCTCCGGCGTTAGTGGGACTGGCGACTTCGGCGGGATGAGAATTGATACTTCAAACTTGCCGAACGTCGATGAGGTTCTTGCGAAATACGTTGCGGCTATGGGCGGAGCAGAAAAGATTCAGTCGCTCAAGAGCCGGGTAACAAGGGGCAGTGCTCGTGTGCCCGGCCAGTTTCAGGATGCCGCCTACGAGCTTTATGAAAAGTCACCAAACAAAATTGGATTAATCATCAAAGCTCCGTCAGGAAGTTTCTCGCAAGTTTTCAATGGCACCGATGCGTGGAGAAAAGGACAGGGCGCAGCTACGGTGAAGTTGAAGGGAATTGAGCTTGCTGAATTTAAACGAGACTCAGACTTCTATGCTCCGCTTAGACTGAAATCTGTATACGCGGCGATGAAACTGCTGGGGAGGGTCAAGATAGGATATCGAGAGGCGTATCTCGTCGAAGCGAGTCCGGAAACTGGTCCTGCTGACAAGTTCTACTTTGAGACGAGTTCAGGTTTATTGATCCGTTTCGATGGGTTGCGCACGAGCTGGCACGGGAGAGCTGGGTTCGAGGTCTATTACGACGAATGGAAAGAAGTTGAAGGTGTTATGGTTCCCTTTCGTGTGACCCGCTCGTCACCCAGCTTCAATATATCTTTCGGGGCAAGTGACGTAAGACATAACGTACCAATCGACGACTCAATCTTCACCGCAAAGTAGCTTGGAGTGCGGTGCCTTGCACAAAAAGTCGCAAGTGTGATTGGAGCAACTCAGCAATACAGAACCGGGAGCGGTAGCGACCGGATCCCATACTCAGCTAACAGTAGAAGCGACTCGCAAGATCGACGTATGTTGAGCGTAGCATCCGGTTGCCACCGCTCCCGGTTCTGTAATCGGTTGTCGAGCTCTACACCTTCCGACTTTTTGTCCAAAGCCTGCGATGGCAAGCGTCAGCGCGACACCGCTTTTGATTCGTTGTTTCGATCAATCACGATCAAAGCTATTCGCGCTGACGCTTGCCATCGCACTCCAAAAGGTTGAATGGCCGTCGAGAAGAAAGATCCTCGACGGCCAATGTTTCTATCAATTGAACCACGCTAGTGTTATTTCATTCTTTTCCTCACCATGCCAACTAGGCCTGTAAGTCCCGTGCCCAACAACAGGAGTGTAGCCGGTTCGGGAATCGTCTGTGGCTCACCATAAATGAAGTCGTCCATTGCAACTATATCCGTCGGGTTCCCGTTGAGA
>JBKPAL010000209.1:0-3776 GCA_046726395.1 Acidobacteriota bacterium | reverse complement strand
TTACCCGACCATCTCTTCGAACAGCACTCGGAATGTGATCGCCCGTCTTGAACCTCGCAAAGTTTTTCAGCCAATTTTCACGCGAGACTTTTTTCCCGCCGATCGAAAGCAGTTCGTCGCCTTGCTCCAATCCGGCATCTTCTGCCGGTGAGTTCTCACGGACATTCGCAACGACAACCTCGTCGGCAACCTCAGTGGGCTCCAAAGAAATGCCTGCGTTGTAGGGTTCTCTCGCCTGTTCGCGAATCAGGCGAAGTCCGACGTATCCAAACGCCTCTTCATACGGCAGCGGCTGTACATCCCTTGTGTAGTGTGCAAAGAAATCCGTGAGATCAAAGCCCGCCACTTCCGATGCAACTCGCTCAAGATCCTGATCCGTGTAACCACGACCGCGCAGGTAGTAACTGTTGTTCGAACTCTTCAAATAAAACTCTTCGTACATCTTGCGCATGACATCGTCCAATGAAGTCTTGCCACCAGACTTTCCTCGAATAATCAGATCCAGAACCAGCCCAATCAATTCTCCCTTGGGGTAATAACTGATTGCGGTGTTTGCGAGGTTCACTTGTTGTGCGTGCGGCGCGTCGTCGATAAACGGAGCCGATAAAGAAGATTCTTCTGCGCTCATCAAATGCGTTCCGGGCGCACTCTCTATACCGGCAATGGTTTGGCTTTCGCGTTTAAGAAATCTTTCGTCATTCCAGAGTCCGGCTCGGCGAAGCATTAAGTGACCGTAGTAGTTCGTAAATCCTTCGGCCACCCAAAGCCCACGTGTGTTCGCTGCCCGCGTGAAATCCCATGGCCCAAGCTCAAGAGGCCGCAACCGCTTTACGTTCCACACATGAAAAAACTCATGGGCTACAGTACCAAGCGTATCTTCGTATGTTTCTGTTTCCGACAACGTTCCGGGTTGAATGATCTGCGTCGACGTCAGGTGTTCCATCCCATCACCCGAATGACCGTCAGCAGCGAAATGGATGAGAAAGGTATACGAATCAAACTCAGGTGGTCCCCACATCGCAGTCTCGGCTCTCACGATCTTTTCAATGTCGCGCACGAGCGCGGCACGTTTACCACCTTCGGCGCCGAATGAGTGGACCATGACGTGATACTTCTTGCCGTCAACGTCAAAATCTTCTTGTGTCCAATCCGGCGCGATCTCTGTAGGCGTGTCGATCATGATGTCCCAATTGGGGAACTGCCATTCCTTCTGATCAGGACGGACCATCCGGCCGTTGACAACGCGCCAGCCCGCGGGCGGATCGATTACTAACGCCACTGGGTCGGGTTTATGGTCCACCACGTACATGAAGATCGATCCACCATTGAAGTTGCCGTGTCTGCTGTCGAGCTGAGAAAAGGTGCCAGACAGATCGTTTCCAAAGACTTTATAGAAGACTGTAAGGCTCTTGCTGCCACTGAGACTCACGCTCCAAGTCTGATCGTTCACGCGACTAACGACACGCGGTGCCATCCTGCATTGCGCTGGTGGAGGGCAAATTCCAGCGACTGCGCGAAACTCCTGCACATTCTTTGCAAAATCGAATACTGCGTATCTACCAGGGGACCACTTCGCCATCTGAAACTGGAGTGACTGGACACTCGAATCGTCCGGAAGTTCGACTTCGATTGCGACTTCAAACAGATGCGAAACGGGGCGCGACATCGAGAGGTGATAAGTGATGGACTTCAGCGGCTGCTCAGCTTTCGACTGTGCTGCTATGAACACAACAACGAGAGTGGCAGTGAGAGAAATGAGTAGCCTTGATTTCGAATGGGAATTTCGCATAAGACCGAGACTCTAGCTGGCGAGTTGTAAATTGACAAATTTGCGGCGTGAGCTTTATTTCGCGGTAGAGTCGGTGCGTCAGTACCATCTCGCGGTAGCGGATGGATCGGCATTTCACCATTGTCGATCGAATGGCTTGCCCTTTGGACTTGAGGAAGCGGCTCCGCCCTTCCGGTCAAGTCGCCCAACACTGTGGGCTGCGCCCTTCTTTGGTCAGTCATTTGAGGAAGGGCGCAGCCCAGTATTCATAAGCATCACTCTACCGGAAGGGCACAGCCACTTCCTCAACTCTAAAGGGCACAGCCCAAATACTCTTCAGCTACTGAGATGGAAGGGTACAGCCCAACAGGATGACAGACCCACCCAGACTTGCGTGATTTCAACGGTTCGTCTTTTAATCGAGGCCAGCACATCGAGTATGGCTACCGAACGTCTCTATTATTCCGACTCTCATCTGATCGAGTTTGAAGCGCTCGTTACCGACAAGACTGAACGCGTCAGCGGGTGGACCGCAGTTACTCTGGATCGCACCGCGTTCTATCCGACCGGCGGCGGACAACCAAGCGACACCGGCACGCTCGATGGCGCGCGCGTGGTCGAATGTATTGATGACGAGAAAAGTGGCGTTTGGCATGTCATCCAGGGTAACGTTCCGGCAGTCGGCTCGAAGGTTAAGGGCCGAGTCGACTGGGCCCGCAGGCTCGATCACATTCAACAACACACCGGGCAGCACATTCTTTCGCAAGCGCTAGTGACACTCTTCAAGGCGCCCACTCGCAGCTTCCGCGTGCTCGAGCACACATGTGAAATTGACGTAGACCTCTCGAATCCGAGTACCGAGATGCTTGAACGTGCGGTGGAACTCGCGAACAACGTGATCTGGGAAGATCGCCCGATAACAATCATGCAAGTGACACCAGAACAAGCTGCAGAATTGCCTTTGCGAAAAGACCCGGTGCGACAAGGTGAGCTGCGTTTAATTGAGATCGCTGGGTTCGATTTAACACCTTGCGGTGGCACTCACGCGTATCGCACGGGCGAAATCGGAATCATCGCGATGCGCTCATGGGAACGGGCGAAGGGCTTAATCCGAATTGAATGGGTAGCCGGCGGTCGTGCGCTCGCAGACTATCGATTGGCAAATCAGAGTGCGCGCGCAACTGCTGCGTTGTTCAGTGGCGGGCGAGATGACACTCCGGTTCTCGTCGAAAAGTTGATCGAGGAGAACAAGGAGTTGCATCGAAGGGTGCGTTCACTGGAAGAGAAAACAATTCATGTCGAAGCTGAAGAACTACGTGTCCAGGCTGCCGGCAATTCAAACGAGAAGTTAGTCGTTGTTACAGGCGTGTTCGACAAGCGTGATCCTGATTCTTTAAGACGATTAGCTTCCGCACTCGTCGCTCATCTGAACACTGTCGCCCTGCTCGGCTCCCATGACAACGAAACAGCGCGCGTGGTGTTCGCTCGATCTACCGATGCACCGGGCGATATGAATGCGTTAATGAGGGAGGCATGTGTTGCATTGGAGGGAAAGGGCGGCGGAAAACCTGATCTCGCGCAGGGTGGTGGGCGTAACGCAGCAAAACTGGAAGAAGTTATAGCCAGCACAGCTGAGGCGATTAGAAAACAAACTCGCTCTTAGATCTTGGTCGCATCAACTCGGAAAAAAGAGAGGCGGGTCACTTTCAAGAGACCCGCCTCAAGTTTTATTAAGTGACGTCGTTGTCAGTCCGAGTGGCCTCGTCGCTTTCTCATTGCAGCGATCAGGCCAGCCAACCCCGACCCAAGTAGGAACATAGAAGCAGGCTCCGGAACGGGGTTCGTGATTCCGAATGCTACGTTGTCAACGAGTTCTCCTGGAACCGTTGACAAGCTAGCGATGTTGATTCGGCCGATGCCCGTCGTTGAGATCACACCGAAGAACGTACTGCCAATTGGCGCTGCAACGGTAAACGTTCTGACAAGCGCTGATGACGAATCAAAAACG
>JBKPAL010000208.1:0-7006 GCA_046726395.1 Acidobacteriota bacterium | reverse complement strand
CGTCTTGATTTCAACTTCCTGAACGAACTCGAACGGCAGGTTTGCACCTGATCCACCAAATGCAGGGTCAGTCGTGTTGACGCCGTCGAGGATGTAGTTATTTTCCGGACCAGAGGATCCAGCAACTGAAGGGTCGCGGTCACGCCCAGCCGAATCACGAAGTCCTGAGCGAGTAACGGTCGGTGCGATTGTAAACAGACCTTGAACCGTTCTCGTTGTGGGGAAATTCGAAAATTGATCAGTAGAGACGTTAGTTCCCGTCGTATTACCAGCTACGTCAATCGACGCGCCAGCGCTCGCAGTAACATTAACCTCCGCACCGACGGCTGCCGCCTCAAGTCTGGCGTCAACAGTGGAGGTCCTTCCGAGATTAACGTCGACGTCACTTCTCTCGAATTTGGCAAACCCCTTTGCCGCTTCGATAGTCACCACATATTTCCCCGGGGGTAGATTCAGAAACTTGTAAGAACCTGACTCACTCGTCGTCGCAGTTTGCGCGACGATGAGGTTCGGACTCTTTACAGCAACCGTCACTCCGGGAACAGCGGCACCATTGACGTCAATAACCGTGCCTTCGATTGAACCTGTCGTTGCCGTCTGAGCAAACGCCGGAATGGCGAAGACCAGAACTAACAGCGACAGGCCGATAAATCGCAAGCTGTTTTTCATGCTTATTCCTTTCTTTTTGTAAGTCTAAGATTGCCTGTGCCAAAGCCTTCGATTCATCGGCTTCAACCCTCCAGAACTGGCAACACGGCAAGGGGATTTCAATTATCTGGAGAAAACTTCAAAAATGCCGCCGCCAAATTTGCAACTGGTATGCCTATAGGGGGCTCAGGACGAATCCTCCCAGAAAGTGTCATTTGGCCTGAATTTCCGAATAAAATCTGGAGGGTTAAATCCAAAAAAATGGGAACGATCCAGAAATCACAACCGGAAAAGTGGGCCGTCTGAACCGAGCGATCAGAGGGTGAATGCCTCTATACACATAGCTCGCTGAGACTACTTAAAACATCGTTATGCGAGTGTGTTCGAAATTAATGAGTAGATCGAATAAGGAGAAACAAGTCTGGTTCAATTTAACCACTAACGTGATTCTCAACATCACGTGTAGTCGCCACCTCTGTTAGAATTTCAGCAGTGCCTGAACGCATCTACCGAGATCCCGTACACAACATCATCAAAGTTCGCACCGACAATGATGAGGGCGAATTGATGATGCGCCTTATCGACGCGAGTGAGTTTCAAAGGCTTCGTCGAATAAAACAGTTGGGTCTTGGTCTTTATACCTACCAGGGTGCCGAGCACTCACGCTTCACACACTCACTCGGTGCATTTCACTTAATGACGAGAGTGCTCGATAAGCTCGGTGAGACGTACGAAATAAATCCGAAAGATCGTGTTGCCGCGCGCGCTGCGGCATTGCTGCATGATGTGGGCCATGGCTCCTTTTCGCATGTGATGGAGAAGGTGCTCGGCTTTCATCATGAAACGTGGACGGTCCAGGTTGCGCTCAGTCAAGAGACGGAGGTCGGAAGATTACTCGCATCATATTCGTCAGATCTTCCGTCGAAGGTAGCAGCTATCATCGAAGGCAATTTTCAACCTGCCGCGTTAGGCCAACTCGTTTCTTCACAACTCGACGTCGACCGCATGGATTACCTGCTGCGAGATTCGCTCATGACAGGAGCGAAGTATGGCATCTACGATCTGGAATGGATCATCAACGCGCTGGCTATCGATGAAGAACACGATCGCATTTACGTGATGAATAGAGGACTGTACGCGGTTGAAGAGTATTTGCAGGCGAGATACTACATGTTTCGACAGGTCTACTTTCACCGCACACTGCGATCTGCAGAAGCAGTGCTTCGCTCAATCCTGAGAAGAGCGTTGGACCTATTAGAAAGTGGTACTGCTATTTGGCATGCAGCCGGCACTGCTTTCGAGAAGGTGCTTCGTCGGGAACAGCTCACCATCACTGAGCATCTTGAGATTGATGATTCGGACATAATCTTTCACGTCAAGCAGTGGCAGCGCTCGAGCGACGCAATCTTGAGTGATCTCAGCCGGCGCTTCATCACACGACGCTTGTTCAAAGCGCTTGATGTCGATATGCCCGTGGCTGAACGCGCTGATTTCCTGGCGCGCGCTCGCGGGTCAGTTGCTGCTGGCGGATTCGATCCGAATTACTACTTCATAGAGGACCGCGCGAGCGATGTTCCTTACTACAACTACTACACGGCAGCAGGTGCTGAACCTAAGAGTCGTATCTATGTCGAGGATGGCTATGCGCACCCGCGCATAAGTGAGATCAGTGAGATTAGTAACGTAGTGCGTGGGCTACAACGAGGATACGAATTGCATCGAGTCTGTTTTCCTGCAGAAGTTAAGAACGAAGTCTACGCACATTACCATCATCTTTACCCACAAGGAGCGTCGGTCGCCGGTTAGCGATCCTTATAAGTATGGCGAGAATTCCGGATGCTGATCCCACTCAAGCGGAGAAGTACGTTAAAGATGTTCTTGCAGCGCAGGCCAAGCAATACGGAGCACCGCTTCTAAATCATCTCCTTTATGCGCGTCGGCCCACAATTTTTCGCGGCGTGCGCGGGATGTGGGGTGGAATCGGGGCCTCCGGTCTTTTAGATCCAAAGTTGATCGCGCTAGTGAATCGCAGAGTCGCCGCTCTAAACGGTTGCGAGTTTTGACAGGACATCAACGCTGCCGTGGGTAGCGACTTAGGAATATCGGACGAAAAGATAGAAGCGTTGGGGCAGTACGCCACAAGCTCTTTGTACAGTGACGTGGAAAAGTTAACTCTCGAATACGCAGACCGAATGACTATCACTGGTCAGGATGTATCTGACGAGTTCTTCGCGAGGCTCAAAAAAGCGTATACCGACGATCAGATCATCGAACTAACTGCCGTGATTGCCTGGGAGAATTCGTCCAGCAAGTTCAATCGAGCCTTGCGTGTGCCGTCGCAGCAACTCTGGCGCAGGACTCCGAATCCAAGTTGACGCCCACGAATCTGAAAACCGCAAATTTGCATTTGCTTAAAACGTCAGACTAGCAATGTTCCGCTCTGTTGCTCTTGCCAGCTATTTCATTCTTTCAATCGCCAGTACGGTGTTAGCTCAGCAGGCACTCCATGTGCCCAGAGTTGCCGTGCTTGATTTTGGCGAAGCAACCCTAGGGAGAACCGCGGCCGAGACTGTAGCGACCAATCTGAAGAAATCTGACCTTCTGATTCTCGACGGTGATCAAACTCGCGCTGCGGCAGCAGGAATCGGATACAACGGTTCTTTGAATCTTGAACGCACGTTTGCTCGAGATCTCGGCTCAGCTCTGGGATGTGAGTTTTATCTCATTGGCGACGCGCGGACTTTGCGTCGCTCGCGTTCCGACAAGCCCGCATACTTCGAGGCGTATGCGTCCTTGTTCTTAGTCAGCGCGAGAACGGGAAAACTAGTCAGTTGGGACCGCCTCAGCTTTGAAGCACAAAACGAAAAGGACGCTGAAGAAAAACTTATTGCGGAGCTGGCAGGTTTCGAAGTAACCCGTCGAATCAAACTTGCGATCCGTAGAGCATTGGAAGATGAGTCATTGGAGCGCGCCTCAGTTGAAAAAGCCACGGACGCAATCATCGAGGACGCTCGTGATGAGCAGATCGCCGAAGCGAATGGATTAAGGCTGCCGCGACCCTTCAGTCGAAGTCGCCCTCAATACCCGGATAGTGCGGCACGAGCTGATGCAGAAGGCACGGTCGACGCCCTGGCAGACATCGACGCCAAGGGTGACGTGACTCATGTGGAGATCATTCGTTGGGCGGGTTTTGGCCTCGATCAAGCTACAATTGATACCGTTCGTCAATTGCAATTTTTTCCTGCGCAACGAAACGGCAGCGCCGTACCGATTCGAGTATTATTGCGCTATAACTTTCGCAAGCCGCCGAGAGCAGAAGATTCAACGCTAAAGAAGTAGGGAGAAGGAATATGGTGCACGAGAATAGGAGAAATCTCATTTATAAATGTCTTCGACCGGCACTTCTGGTTTGCCTGACCACGTTCGTACTCGTCTGCCTTCTTATCTCGCCCTTCGAAATCTTTTCTCCTTCTTTAGCTACGCCTGAGTCCCTAGCGAACACTGAAACGGTCGAAGGGCGACTGGCTGTGTTCGATGATGTTTGGCAAACAATTCATGATCGCTACTACGATCCACAATTCAGAGGCGTTGACTGGGACTATCAAAGAGAGGTCTTTCGTTCACAAGCCGCAAATGCGAGCAACGGTAGAGAGTTGTACGTGGTTCTGAGGCGGTTGGTAGGTACTCTCAATGACGTTCACACGCGAGTGTTCGGACCAGAGGAGAAATTCGATTGGTGGAATCCGCGGTTCGTCTCAATTGGATTAACTGTGCGAGAGATCGAGGGCTTCCCAACAGTCGTTCAAGTGGAAAAAGGATCTGGTCCAGATCACGCGGGCATTCGACCGGGCGACGTAATCGAAAAGATCGACGGAGCTCCCGCGTTGTCCTTAATCGATCAGAGGTTCAAGAGGCAACCAACTGCCGCGATCCGACCCGCGTCACGTTTGCGAGCTTTTGCGACACTGTTCGAAGGAGCACCGCGAACTTCCGTTGAGATACTGTGGCGCAGAAAGTCGGGCGAACTGCGAGGCGCACGATTCGAACGCGAGTGGCGCGGTCGTCAATTAGGGTTGAAGGTCCATCGAGAGCGCGGTAAGTACCTTGTAGTTGCTGTCGACGGCTTTACACCTTCAATCGCGCTTGATTTCACTAGAGCGATGAAGCGCAACCTGCGAGGCGCACGTGGTGTTGTGCTTGATTTGCGTTCAAATGGCGGTGGCGAAGCTGAAGCTATGGCTGACGTTGCCTCAACGTTTTTAGGCGAAGGCGTTTCGTTGGGAACATTCACTGACCGCTGGGGCATGAGCTTCACTATCAGGACGCGTGCAAAGTCGCTCCTTGCTCATGACATGTTGACGCAAACAAATCTACCGCTCACCGTGCTTATCGGTGAAAGAACATCGAGCGCGGCTGAGATCTTTGCGGCAGCAGTGCAATCGGCAGGACGAGCCAAGATCATTGGTGCCGACACGTGCGGTTGTGTGCTCGCGATCAGAAATCAGCACGCATTGCCTGATGGCGGCGTCCTCGACGTGAGTGAACTTGATTATCGAACCAGCCACGGAGTGAGGCTCGAAGAAGCTGGAATTAAGCCGGATATCAACGTGCAAGTGCGAAGGCAAGACTTCTATTGGAACGAAGATCGCGCGCTGCAGCATGCATTAGACGTCCTGGCTAGCGCACCGTCAGCTCCTCTACGTAAACACTAAACCCGAAACCCTGGACCAAAATTAACGTAACCAATCCCTGCCAGGTTTCGTACCAGCAGATAATGCTCTACCTGTCACAAATGTTGGGTCGCCCTATACGCGATCGCGAGGGACTTCGCATCGCGACGGTGAAAGACATAATCGTGCGACTCGGTGAGGAGGACCATCCTCCAGTGACTGGGCTTGTGGCTCGTTATCGGCGACGAGACTTCTTCCTTTCCCGGTGGCGCATCGCAGAATTGAACTCGAATGGCGTTCGTCTTAATTCAGACATTCTTGATCTGAGACCCTTCGTGAGGCGAGCGAATGAAGTTCTTCTTGCTCGTGATGTGCTCGATAAGCAATTGATCGATGTTGACGGGAAAAGAGTTGTTCGCGTGAACGACGTTCAAATCATTGAGGCAGCTGAAGACTGGCGCGTCACAGGAGCCGACGTCAGTCTTCAAGGATTGTGGCGGCGGTTAGCGCCAGCTGGATTCGTTGGCACGTCAAAGACAGTCGAAGTTATCGATTGGTCGGACGTCGGCTATCTCGCAACCGATGCAGCAACCGTCCAATTGAAGTCGTCCACTGGAAAGCTTGCGCGACTTCATCCGGTGGAGATCGCTCGCCTCGCCGAGGCTCTTTCATACCATCATGGCTCTGAAGTAGTTGAGGCTCTCGATGATGAAACGGCTGCTGAGACGCTTGAGGAAATGCCTGCGGAGCGACAGGCTCGGATCCTCGGCGACATGGATGAAGAACGAGCTGCTGACATTCTCGAATGGATGTCACCGGACGAGGCGGCCGACGTACTCGGAGATTTACCGGAAGAGAAAGCCGAAGAGCTTCTCGGCTTGATGGAACATGACGAGCAGGCTGAAGTTGTCGAACTGCTTCCCTATGAAGATGACACGGCCGGTGGTTTGATGACGACTGAGTTTGTCACCCTGCCACGTCAACTATCGGTTGGCGAAGCTCTCGCGCGATTGCGAGAGATGGCTGAAACTCCAAACATGATCTACTACCTCTACGTGGTTGAGGCAGAAGGGTCATGGCAACTGGTCGGAGTGATTGCACTGCGCAGTTTGATACTGGCGGACCCGTCGGCACCCTTAGAAGAAGTGATGAGAACAGAGTTTCAAACAGGGTATGCAGATGAATCGGCCAAAGCAGTGGCGCAAAGAATTGCTGAATACAACTTGCTGGCCTTACCCGTTATAGATGACACGGGTGATATTCTGGGCATCATCACGGTAGACGATGCTATGGAATTCTTACTACCGAAGGATTGGCGGCAGCGCCTGCCGCGATTATTCAGTTAGATTAAGAGAGATGAGCGAGGAACCCCCAAGTGCCCGAAGCCCGCATTGCGGTAAGAGCGGCTGGACGTCGCTTGTTGCGACGCAGCGCTGGAGGTGTGCGGCCACTCATGAGGCTAATGCAGTTGATCGGCATCCTGAGCATTCTTGGGCCAGGGATGATCGCTGCAAATGCCGGCAATGACGCCGGTGGCATCGCTACATTTTCGATCGTAGGTGCCGAACTGGGTTACCGCCTCCTTTGGATCCTCATTCCCATCACAATCAGTCTTGGTCTCGTTCAGGAAATGTGCGCTCGGATGGGTGCAGTAACGGGCAAAGGACTGTCTGATTTGATCCGAGAGC
>JBKPAL010000207.1:0-19359 GCA_046726395.1 Acidobacteriota bacterium | reverse complement strand
TTCCGCTTCTGTAGATCGAGGCGGGCCAGGACCAGTCGCTCTGGATCCTTGTAAGGAAGTTGTCGCAGCAACACGCCATTAGTGACGCTGAAGATCGCAGTGCTGGCGCCGATAGCCAGGGCAATGGTGACGACGACTGTTATGGTGAATATGGGACTCTTGCGCAGAGTGCGAAAGGCGTAGGAGAAATCGCTTAACATAGCGCGAAGTGTAGACTCTAGTCCGATTTTCAGCCAAGCAGAATTCTTAGAAAATACAGATGCGTCCTCTCTGTGTCTCTGCGGTTCTTTTGTCATTCGCGCCCAAGAAAACCACGAAAGCGCAGAGAGATTAGGTTGCACTCAACACTTGAACGACCATTTGAACGACGTCCTCATTAACGTTAGGCTTTGCCTCAAAAGTACATATCATTCTCACCCGGCTTCAGCCGGGTGTACGAGGCTTTCCTTGTGGTCGGAAACCGTTTCAACGGTTTCTGCTAAAACCTAAAGATATTGCAGAAACCGTTGAAACGGTTTTCTTGAATGACTCATCGCGGTCACCGGGCTGAAGCCCGGTGAGAATGAGAAATCACCTTTGGGGAAAGCCTTAACTTTAGTTCCCGAAAGCAAATGCGCTGGTTCTTAGCTAATGGCTGTGATCGCTTTCGGTTGGTAGCCCCGCCTCGATCCAATGAGACTTCCCTTCGGCATAGTCGCGCACGTTTGTGTATCCCATCGCTACCAGTTCACGGGCAGCGCTCTCTGATGCATGTCATGTCGGACTGGCGCAATAGACCACAATCTCAGCGTTCTTATCCGGCAAGAGTTGTGGGGCAAGCTTCCTTATTTGATCCGGTGGTAGGTTGATGGCACCTGGCAAATGTGCGTGATGGAATGCCGTCTCAGGCAAAATTTCGACCAGCAGAAAACCATCCTTCAGGTCAATCTTCCGTTTCAGTTCATCCCGGGAAATTGTTTGCATCGTGTGTTTTCCCTTTACGCAGATACTGTTGCCGTTGTCAGAGTTCGATCCACGAAATCACACGAACGATCACGAAAAAGTCTGAACTTCGTGCGTTCGCGTAATTTCTGGATAGTTGATCTTGCGTCGATCAAAATCCTTGCAAGATAACTGTACAAAGGACGCAGCCGGGCGTGATCAACTGTGACGAAAAAATGATAGTACCTTGCATGTCGGTGAGGGTAGCGAATTAGAGGAACGCGAAGACCAGTTGATTCTTTTCGGTCCGTGCAACTTTTGGAAGACGGTTCACCTAGAGAAACTAGTTCATCACGGACACGTCACTGCCGCCGTCGTAAGTGCGCCAGTATCACTAACAGTTAACTCAAAACAACTGCCCGCGGGGTGACTTCAGGATCACGCCTTTACCATTTGCTTCTACGTAGATCTTGCCCGCTTTGAGATGAAGTTTCGTCTTCAGTTGGCTCTTCTCCGCGTTATTTCAAGGCGCGCGGCCAACATGCGAAGCTACACCATCTTTTCCGTCGCTTTGTGTGTTGATAGGGTGGAGATAATTATTGAAAGCCCAGTCAGCCACCTCCCTTCCCCGGGTGCGCGCAACTTCATCGGCAAAGCGGAAGTGAATACCCTCGTAGATACGAGCCTCGACTACTTCCTCTGCTGCTTGTGAGAAGCGACTATAGGTGCGTGTGTCCTGAATTGTCGGACCGGGATTGGTGGTCGTTATTGAAAAGATCATTTGGTCCGTGTTGAAGAACAACGCAAGAGCACGAGTCACTGAGCCCGTAAAACAATTTGCGCCTGAACTGTAGTCAGGGTAGTTCGGCGTTGTGATTAAAGGGAGCCAGTTTGGATCACCCGCTGTCAACGGATTTCCATCGTTGTTCCCTTCTTGAATCGCTGTGATCGGTCTCCAGTACACGTAATAGTTCTTGGTGTTCCAAGCCGTGATTAGCGCATCAGCTATAGCGATATCTGCCAATGCAAAGAGTCGCGAGCTATCGGCAATGTTGTCGACGTGTGCGTTAGCAATGTCTCTGAGGACCGTATGCCAGAGCACGCCATAGTTAGCATTCCAGAAATGGGCCAAGTCAGTTTGCTCGGGCGTGCGTGAGCTGTTGTTCAGCGCGCCGAGAGTCCTAGCTTCGTCATAATTCTGAGCGTATTCCTTGCTTTTTATAGCAGGCGGTGGTCCAGCCCGAAATTGTGAAGGTCGTGTGAGACCAAAGGGGGTGACGTTGCCGAGCCAGGGTGCGAGCATCGGTAGGTTCCCCGGCGGCGTTGGTCGCCAAACGCCAAGGCCGGTTCCGCCGACAAAGGGCGGTGGTGCTGGACTAGGAAAACTCCCATCGCATGCCCGATGCGCAATGATCCCTGCAGCAGCTTTTGCGCCTACTTCGAAGCCAGGATCGCTGTTCGCGAACCCGTGATTCAGCACGTACTCTTGAAACATGGAATCAAGCGAGGAAGCTTGTGCGGGAAAGCGACTGACTAGCACATCGTGAGCGGCTTTGGCGGCAGCAAGTTCGGACGAGCCCGACGCTCCCGGTATCTCGACATAATATGGCTCGTATCGCCTCTCTATAGCTTGAATGGCGTCGTAAACGGCGACTTGGACCATCGCAACATCAAGCATGCCAGTCTGGCCCGGACGGGCAGCGTTGACAGTCGCCTGTACGGCGATGGCATTCCACTCCGTGACCACATCAGCATTGATGCCTGCGGGTGCGGCCAGTAGCAGTATGAGCCCTGCGATATTCAAACAAATTCGAAATCTTGTTCTCATAGTATTGGTCCTCTCGTAGATCAGTTGAGATCTCTTTAGCGGCTTGATGTGTAGACCAAGCCTTCACATGTAGAAAGGGCAATCGTCGCATTCATTTGTCTGTTGTTTGGTCGGCGGCCAACCGGCTGCCGCCAACGCCAACAAGAGCGAAGCAATGAGCACAAAACTGGTTCCTGCGTGCATGATCTTTTCTTCTTCCACTGTTTGTATTGCCGTCTCTGCTTATTAAGGCGGGAATGGGAACGTTGAGCCGTAAGGGCCACCAAAAAATTTTTGCTGCGTGAAGACAGTTGTTTGGGAAAGTCGAAATCCTACCAACGGCTGTTGGTTGTTGGTGGGATTTACGTGTTTTTTGTCGCTGTATTTAGGCTGGACTTGAACGCTCCCTAAAAGTGTAGAACCGGGAGCGGTAGCGACCGGAGGCTACACTCACCGCATGTTGATGGTCTCGAGTCAATTCAACTGGTTAGTTGAGTGGGACATCCGGTCGCTATCGCTCCCGGTTCTGTATCATTGAGCTGCTACAGTCATACTTGCCGCAGGTGGCTGCGATGAGTAGGGTTTCGACTCAACAAACCTGGACATCAGTTCCTGGCAATCGGGTCAAGCTGATTGGAAGTTTCCCAGTCGTGTTGGCGCAGATGCGCTGACTATCGAGGAGAAAATAGCGTCATCCTAAACTATGAGTGGTCCTAGTTAGTTTTTCTCGATATGAGGATCGACCCTATAATCGATTTCCCACAAATTTACTGGATCAATGTGAGAGTGCGACACAATGGCCGGGAAACAGGTTTCGAGAACAATTGGACTTGCAGTAATCATATTTGTCCTTGTTGGTGTCGGCTTTCTTGTCTGGTGGTTGTTCATTCGTCAGCCACCAATTCCACACAGTATCGTAGTTCTTAGTGGACGAATCGAAGGAGACGATTCGACCGTGGCGTCGAAGACTTCCGGACGGATACGCGAGATTCGCGTACGTGAAGGCGACACTCTGAAGAGCGGCGATGTGATTGCAGTGCTAGATGAAGAGCAGGCGTTTGCTCGCGAACAGCAAGCTGTCGCTGAGGCTCAGGAAGCCGAAACGCGCATTGCGCGCTCACAGGATCAGATCGGAGTTCTGCAAGAACAGCTCAAGCAAGCGCGTCTCGCAGTTGATCAAGCAAAGTTGGATGCCGAGGGTCGCGTACGACAAGCAGAGGGCCAAGTGGCCACAGCCGAAGCAAATCTCGACCAGGCACGCGCAACGTACGAGCAAGCGCGTTACGATCTGGAAAAATTTACGAGATTGGCGAAATCAGGTGACGTGTCAGATCGGCAGCGTGAGCAGGCGCGGAATACCGCTGAAGCGCAGGCAGCCGTGGTTGAATCTATGAAGAAACAGGTCGTTGCTGCCCATGGTGCATTGACTGCTGCGCGAGCCAATCTTGAAAATCCCGCGATTCGATCTTCGCAAGAGATCGCTATTCAAAAACAAATCAGGCAGGCGCAGTCGGATGTTGCCTCAGCTCAGGCTGATTCCGATCGCGCACGAGCGCAGGTGAGAGAGTTCGAGGCTAATCGCATCGATCTCACTATCGTGGCGCCATTCGATGGTTCGGTTGTCACGCGTGTGGCCGAACCTGGCGAAGTGGTGTCGCCTGGAACTGCAATAGTGACTATGGTCGACTTAAACAAACTCTATCTGCGCGGATTTGTTCCCGAAGGAGACATCGGCCGTGTGAAACTCGATCAGTCTGCGCGCATTTATCTCGACTCGGATCCGAAAGCGCCTATTGATGCATTTGTATCCAGGATCGATCCCGAAGCCTCGTTCACACCGGAGAACACATATTTTCGCGACGAACGAGTCAAACAGGTCGTCGGTGTAAAGCTCTTAATTAGAAGCCCGACGAAAGCTGCTAAGCCGGGAATGCCAGCCGACGGAGAAATTCTGGTTGAAGGTAACGTGTGGCCCACGGATACGGGTAGAAGGTGATTCGATTTTCTTTACCCTTTTCATTTCGGTTTCTCGGATTTGAGCAATGCAAGAACAGATAGGCGCAAACGAAAACCTGTTCGCCTCTTCTGCAAGCATTAATCCTCCGTTGGTCCAAACATCAATTAGTTCCTCCGCGCCAGCCATCAGCGTTCGAAACCTGCGCAAAGTCTACGGGAAAATAGAAGCCATACGCGGCATAAATCTCGAGGTTAATTCCGGCGAGATTTTTGGCCTGATTGGCCCCGACGGTGCAGGCAAAACCTCAACGTTTCAGATTCTTGGTGGTGTGATGCCGGCGACTTCAGGCGAAGCAATCCTGCTCGGTCGCTCAGCGCGCAAAGCTCGTTCGTACACCGGTTATCTAACCCAGGTGTTCAGTCTCTATCACGATCTAACAGTGGCCGAGAACCTGCGATACATGGGCGAGTTGCGGCGCCTATCAAGCGAGGAGATTAAGCGCCGCGGATCTCGTTATCTGAAAATGTTCGGCATGGACCAGTTCACAAACCGACTTGCCGGGAAACTCAGTGGAGGAATGAAGCAAAAACTCTCATTGGCATGCGCGCTGATCATCGAACCGAAGATTCTGCTGCTGGACGAACCCACCACCGGTGTTGACCCTGTTTCAAGACGTGAGTTCTGGGATGCGCTTTCGGATCTCTCGAGTCAAGGAATCACAATCGTCGTCGCCACACCGTATCTCGACGAAGCGGAACGCTGCACGCGCGTTGCGCTGATGCACGAAGGCCGCATTCACCAAACCGGAACGCCGCGTGAGTTGCGCGATCGACTTGGCTTGAAACGTCTGATTGTGAGAGCGTCAAACTTGAGCCAAGCTGAAGAACTCCTTAATAAGACCGAAGGAATCGATGATGCAGAACGCTTTGGCGATCATCTTGATGTCCTGGTCAAAGACGCGAAGACCGGCGACAAGCTAACGCGCGAGGTCCTGGGCAACGGTGAGATCGAAGTCGAACAAGTGGAAGTGTCGACCCCAACACTCGAGAATACTTTTGTTTCTGTACTGCGCGACATGGGAGATGAAGTTAAGGCGGTCCCCTTTCCGCTGAGGCGCAAATTCCGAGAACGACTCCCGGACGCTGTTGCCATCGGAGCGCGTGATCTCTCAAAAACGTTCGGTGATTTTGAAGCGGTCAAGAATGTCAACCTAGAGGTGAAATACGGTGAAGTCTATGGCCTGCTTGGCGCAAATGGCGCCGGCAAGACAACCACAATCAAGATGCTTTGCGGACTGCTCGAACCAACCGGTGGGAAAACCGAACTGGCAGGTGAATCGGGTGTATTGCGATCGAGTTTCGTGCGCCAGCGAGTGGGATACATGTCGCAGAAGTTTTCACTCTACGATGATCTAACCATCGAAGAGAATCTCGATTTCTTTGCCGGTGTGTATCAAGTGCCTTTTGGCGAACGAGCTGAGAAGAAGCAGTGGGTGCTTTCATTTTCCGGGTTGGAAGGTCGCGGAAATCAAATGACAGGAAGCCTTCCTGGCGGCTGGAAGCAGCGAGTTGCCTTTGGTGCCGCTGTCATGCATGAACCAAGCGTTCTCTTTCTAGATGAACCCACGTCAGGCGTTGACCCGCTAGCGCGGCGAGCCTTCTGGAAAATGATCAATAGTTTCGCTGATTGTTGCATGGCGATTCTGGTTACGACGCACTATCTCGAAGAAGCGGAACAGTGCAATCGTCTTGGCCTGATGGTGGCGGGAGAACTGGTGGCGCAGGGCACTCCATCTCAGTTGAAAAGAGGCCAGGAGGGGCACTTGATCGAGTTGCTCACTGATGCGCCGCAACGTGCGGACAAACTGCTTAAGGGCGAGATGGAACGCTGGCGCGTATCACTCTTTGGAGATCGTTTGCACGTCATTATCGATGAAGACAGTGCGACAGGAATTCGCAATCTTACTGAGAAGTTGGCGAGCGCGGGGATTCGGGTCAGCAATGCTTATGAACAACCGTATTCGCTGGAGGACGTGTTCATCGCCGTCGTCGAGAAGATGCGGAAGGAAGGAAAGTCAGCAGTGGAGGAATGACGGTGATCTTATGAAGCGCATTCTTGCTCAGGTACGGAAAGAACTTACGCAGTTGTGGCGTGATCGATTGACGTTGGCGCTGGCGCTTATATTACCCATACTGCTGTTGTTGTTATTGAGCAAAGCAACTTCACTCTCAGTCACCGAGATTCCTGTGGCGGTACAAGATCTCGACAAGACGCCAATGTCACGACAGTACCTTGAATCAGTGGGCGCCTCTCTTTCTTTCAAACTATTTTCATTAGGCACTAACGAATCGCCCGAGCATGTGCTGGCTCAAGACCGAGCTCGCGCGGCACTTGTCATCCCACCGCAGTTTGAGCGTGACCTCAAGCGTGGCCAAAACGCGCAAGTGCAATGGCTGATCGATGGAACAGATGCGAATACTGCAAATGTGATGCGCGGCAAAGCCGCTGCTATCACACAAGCCTTCAACAACCAAATGCAACCCGGATCGAGTCCAGCGATCAACCTGCAGATCCGCTATTGGTTCAATCCGGGTCGGGAAGACTTGAAATACTTTGGACCGGGTGTGCTGGCGTTTGGGTTAGCGCTATTTCCGCCTTTGCTCGCGGCGCTGGCGCTCTCGCGTGAAGGTGAATTGAAAACAATTCTGCAGGTTTACGTTTCCAGTATTACTGCATTCGAATATTTGCTCGGAAAAGTTATTGCCTACACATTGGTAGCATGGGCTGAATGGATTACTGGCATGCTCGTGTTGTTTTTAGTCTTTGGATTGAGCCTTGTCGGCGATCCAACACCACTACTCGTAATCACATTTCTTTATTTGCTATGCACGACTTGCTTCGGAACGATGCTGGGCGCTGCAATTCCTAATCAGGCTGCGGCAATTCAAGCAGCGCAACTAGGCGGCTTCCTGACATCCTTTCTGCTATCTGGTTATATCTTTCCGATTACAAACATTCCGCAGCCACTCAGATTTCTGTCGATCTTTGTGCCAATGCGGTACTACCTGGAAGTAATTCGTGACGCATTTCTGCGCGGGGGCAGTTGGAGCGCCGTTTGGCATGCTCCAATCGGACTAAGTCTCTTGGGAGCGTTTTTCTTTTGGCGTGCATGGAGTGTCATGAAAGACATGCAAGTGAAGGCCTGATCATTTGTTCGTTTGTCCGATGAACCAGGACATAACTGCTCCTTCATAGATGGCAACTGATGAATGTCAAATGACACATGACAAATTTCTTCGTCAAAACCAGCGGAAGAGTTAGCCGACTACGCAACGTTCGATTCTGGTCCCTCTTCCTTAAAGAGTTCCACCAAATCAGGCGAAACAGACGTTTGCTGGTTCTGCTGATCATTCCGCCGACATTGAACATTATTCTGTTTGGCATTGCGCTCAACCCGACATTCGAGAATTTGCGATTAGGTGTAGTTGATTACGACCGCACGCCGGAAAGTCGGGAGTTGATCTCTGCCTTCAACGAAGGTTTGGTCTTCAAGACGGAGAGCTATTACGCGTCAAGTGATGATTTGGGCGAGGCGATAAAGCGTGGCGATCTCGATGCAGGTCTCGTGGTGCCTTCTGACTTTTCCGAGAAGCGCGCACGCGACGAAACTGTGGACGTGCAGTTACTTGTCGATGCGGTCAATGCAAACACCGCAACCATTGCTGGTGGTTATGCTGCGCGCATCATCGCAAGTCTGAATCAAAGAATTGCTTTATCTCGACCAAGCCGACGGCAGTCTGAGGGGAATTCGGCTGCGACTGTACCGGCGACCGTTAGATCGAGCCGTCCGACAGTCACACCGCGTCTGACGTTGCTCTACAATCCCGGTTTGAAAAGTTCGTGGTTTGTCACCACCGGTATGATCGGGTTGTTACTGGTGTTGCAAGGATCCGTAGTTTCTGCGGCTTCGCTGGTGCGCGAAAAGGAAATCGGAACTGTCGAACAACTATTAATGACGCCGGCTGGAAGTTCCGAAATCATTGTCGCGAAAGTTGGCCCGATCCTCCTTCTGCTGGCACTCGATATTGGATTGGCACTAGGCGTGGCTCGACTCGTGTTTGGTGTGCCTGTCCGCGGTAGTCTGTTGCTATTTTTTGTTGGCGCTCTGTTGTGTGTTTTATGTGGCGTCGGTCTTGGAATGTTGATTGCCACTTTTGCGCGAACGCAACAGCAGGCTCAGTTAATGAGCTTCTTCACAAATCCTCCGCTCGCGCTCCTTTCGGGCGCAACCACGCCAATCGAGGCGATGCCCAAGTGGCTGCAGCCGATAACGTCGCTTAACCCCGTGAAACATTTTGCGATTATCGCTCGTGGCATTCTCCTTAAAGGCAGTGGCATTGATGTTCTTTATCCGCAATTTCTGGCGCTGGTTGTTATCGCCTTTGTAATGGTTTCTTTGAGCTCGTGGCAGTTTCGCAAGCAACTCGGCTAACTCGCTTTCGAAGACGGAAATAACATGATGTCATTACTGCTTATCATTAACGCTCTGCTTATCAACGCATGCCTAGCCTACCTTAATCAGCATTCCGCCCACCCTAACCTCGTAACGAACTACCTGTGACTATATTTGGTCGCAATGACGATATGTCGTCGCGAAACGGATCTGGGATTTCGCGAACGAATTAGTGTTACTCGTACGATTGGTAGTTATCAGGCCAATCGTCTTTCTGTGTTCTAAGTAGTTTCTGGCAAGCAGCTTGCCAAGGAATCGAATTGTGCGGACCAATGTGATGGTTACAGCCGAGGCAATTAGGTGGCCTTATGCAAGCTGCGAGGAAGAAAAACTACTCTGAAACATTCGTGAAAAGCGGTGAACATCGCATTTACATGCGGGAGTACGCCGGCGAAGATCCTGCAATCGTCTTAATGCATGGCTTTCCGGATAATTTGCATCTTTATGATCGCCTTATTCGCCATCTCTCGCCCCGGCACGTATTTACGTTTGATTTCCTGGGGTGGGGCAACTCAGATAAGCCGACTAGCTATGCTTATACGACAAAGAATCAGGAACTCGAGATAGACGCTGTAATCAAGCAAATTAAGGTGGGGCCAGTCGTTCTCGTCGCACACGATGCCTCTGGCCCACCGGCTATTGATTGGGCGCTCAGTCATTCCGACCAAGTAGGGGCTTTGGTCCTATTGAATACCTATTACTGCGAGATGCCGACGCTCAGGTCACCCGAAGCGATCTGGCTTTTCTCCACACCCGTCGTTAGAAATGTTGCGCGCCCCGTATCTGAAATGTTCGGTAACTGGCTTTTCCGCCGAATGTACTGGTGGCAGGTAGGAAGGTTCTTTAGGGATGCCGAGGTCAGAAATGAATTCGTACCGTTGTTATATCAACAGTTCGACGCTGTCCCGAGCGCACGTCCAGCGTTCTTTGGTCTAAACGAAGATTTATTACCTATGCTACGTTCGCGTTCGAAAATGATCCCCAAACTGAAAGAGTTCACACGGCCTGTGCGAATCATTTTCGGTGCTGCCGACCCCTATCTGAATAAGGGGGTGGCGAAGAGATTTAACGAGCTGTTTCCCACATCCGATCTGTTTCTTTTGCCTGGCGCACGCCACTTTGTGCAGATGGACGAGCCCGAGGAAGTAGCGCGGTTGATTCTTTCTACGCCTCTTGCCAAGAGTTGATTGCTGCGCAAGAAATCGATCGATAAGTAGAACTGCCGGAGTGAAGTTGCTTGTTTATGGTCGCGATCTTGCAGTGTCAAAAATCATACTAGGAGGAACCCATGTCACGTGAATCGCGATTATTCGCGGGAATTCTTCTCGTTGTTCTTCCAACGGTGATGTTTGGTGGTTTGTCGTTACTTCGATTCTTGATTACCAGTGCACCTGGGTATGTCGACAATCCGCTGCGTCACGATCTGTTTCGCGCGGGCCACGCGCATGCGGGGGTCTATCTCGTACTATCATTGGTGATACTTCGATACGTCGATGAGACTGTTCTTGGACCTGCTTGGAAGTGGCTCGCGCGAACGGGCGCACCGATCGCCGCAATTTTGATTCCCACCGCCTTCTTTCTTTCGGTAGCTGCACCTGATGCACGAGAGCCAAACGGACTAATCAATCTTGCATACATCGGCGCCATATTTTTGGCAGCTGCAGTTTTGACCCTGGGAGTGGGATTGATTCGCGCCGCACGACAAAAGCACTGAATCACCGTGTTCAGATACAGGCTCAATGCGTGCTAACTCTACGGTTAAACTCTATCTTGAGTTTGGAAGAGCGGTCGGCTTCCACGGCTTACGCGCACTGGAAAGGAGTTAGAAGAATGTTGGAAGTGATCTTGAAGCGGTTTGAGGCACCCGACGAAACGCGTCTCTTTGACAAAGGAAAGTTCGAGATTGTCCACATTGGCGGGATGACGATCGGCAGGGCCAGTTACGAACCGGGCTGGAAATGGTCCGAACATGTGAGTCCGATTGCCGGAACCCCGTTTTGTGAAGTCGAACATGTCGGAATGGTTCTTTCAGGCCGTGCGACGGCAGCGATGAAAGGTGGGAACATAGTGGAACTTACCCCGGGTACTTTGTTCTATGTGCCGCCTGCTCCGCATGATAGTTGGGTGATCGGAGATGAACTTTATGTTTCTCTGCATTTCTTAGGCACCGCTCAATACGCAAAATGATGGTTACGCTTAGAAGGTTGCCGACTTTGTGCCTTCCGAACTACGACACAGTTGATGAAAGGATGATGAGATGAAAAAGCATCTGAGTCGCATATTTGTCTTGCTAATCCTTATCTTGACGTTGGCCCATGATCACGACAGCACAGTCACTGCCTATCAAGATCAGACCACAAGCAAACCAGCTGAAAAACAATTTGTGTTGTAGCGGCCGCTCATCCACCGTAAAAGTTCGTTATCTCCTGCCGCGCGCCATCCTCATAGACATCAAAATCTTCTTTCGTCAGTCCACTAACGCGTCGTCCTTGTCGATCCTTGACGACAACGTCGAGGTTAACCAGCGCCGTATCAACTCTGATGATCTCTTGAGCAGAAACGGATGAGGCCGCGAGAATCATGCAGAAGGTAGTAATCGCTAATAGTCGGCTTGGTTTGTTCATGCAGAGTGGTAGATCAGATGCGAACAATTCAAGCAACGATGCACCGGGCTCAGCCGTCCTCCCGGCGTGACCAGGCCGCTTTGATGTAACGCAGCATAGCAGGATAGATGATGACCCGCCGGAAAGGATCGATCAGGTGCATATACCATGACGTAATGTGGCCCACCGGCCGAACGTAGATGGCCCAATAGAGGCGGTACCCAAAAGAACGCTCAAGCAGGGCAAAGACCGAGAACGCGTGAACGGTAGAGTTCTGAATCTCTGAAATCGCTTCCTGCTTAGAAACGAAGAGAACGCGGAAAGGCCCCTCGCGTGTGCCCGGGTGGACTAGGGAACCTTCCCGATCGGCAGGCGAGAGTTTGTGAAGGAAGCTCTGCTCGGAAGCTCGAGGAAGGTCGCGATCCCATTCGAATACGCGGCCCAGCCACTCACGGAATCCTACGAGGCAGTTAACGGCGAGACTTGCGTCTCTGAGTTTGTGTTGGTTTAGAAGCGAACGAAGGTCCACAATGGTGCGACCCGGACCCCCTGGAAGATCGATCGCCCAGACATCGTGCAAGGGAACATTAGAGAGCAATGAATGAGCTCGAAGTGGGATGCGCTCGAATTCGTTTGGCGTAACTCGCACGGTCTTGCTCCTGGTCCTGCCTAACATTCTATCTTCCTGAGCTACAACCAGTCTTGAGGTAAAACCTTGATGCCGAGACACAGAAAGACGCACAGAGAAGTTAAGTGCTGCGTGTGGCTTGTATTTAGGCTGGACTTCAGTGATCCACCAGGTGCAGTTGGTGGCTTCGCCTGAAAAGTACGTAGAGACTTTTCAACGGCTTGCCCGCTGGTGCGCGGCGGCGGGTTGCCCCGCCGTTCGCGGCCGGATAGTCATCAGGGCTCTGCCCTTCGTTCGGGCTTGCCCCTTGGACTGTTGGGAGATGCCGGATCAAGGGCAAAGCCCAAAATGACAAAGCGGCATGTACGGCGGGGCAAGCCGCCGCCGCACACCAGCCGGCAAGCCGTTGAAAAGTCTCTATGTCCTTTTGAGGCAAAGCCTCTACAAAATTAATAGGGGCGTCCACCACAAAAGCGACGCCCCTACCGTTCTGAACAGGGACGATGCAAGTTATTCCAGCACTGCTATTGGTCTTTGGCTGCGCTTGGCTTTCGGCAAAGGTAAGTATCGACCGATCGCGAACCGGCCTGGTCCAACGATGAGGATTACCAGCAGTACCGCGATCGCCAGAACATGATACTCAAATCCTTCTCCGGCTTGTTGGCCCATCCAGTTCATGAAGAAGCCCACCTTGCCATGAACCATTACAATTGCGCCGAGCATGATGACAATGATCGACGCGGCAGAAAACCGTGAAAGAAAACCGACAATCAGTCCCAAGCCTCCAAAGAACTCGCCGATTGAAACGAGATAACCTAATGGTCCCATCATCTGAACCACTGCCGATAGCCCAGGTCCACCGAAAGCTCCGAAGAGTTTCTGAGCGCCATGCGCCATAAAAACCACACCAACGATGATCCGCGCGATCAGAAGCGCCCAATCCAGCGCTGAGTGATCGCGAACTTCAACTTCGTTTACCATCCCTTCTCTCCTTCACCCATCAACACAACTCAATCATTTAAGAGTTAATCGCGCCCATCTTACCGAGACGATAATCTTCAATTGCCTGATGAATCTCCTGTGGCGTGTTCATGACAAATGGGCCATAACGCGCGACTGGTTCGTTCAAAGGCAATCCGGCAATAAGCAACACGTCGAGCGTAGCCTTCGCGTCTGACGGACTCTTAATTCTCACTTCGTCACCGTCTTGCGCAAACAGGACCATCTGCCCATCGCCCGCGCGTTCGCTGTCTGCTCCAAACAATCCTTCTCCCTCGACGACGTAGGCGAAAGCGTTGAAGCCTCCCGGCACTTGTTGTGTGACAACGCCACCTGGCTTGACGCAGTAATGCAAATAGATGATCGGTGTGCGTGTTTCAATCACAGCTTTTTGGCCCAACGCCTCGCCGGCTATCACACTCACGGTTACCAGACCGTCCGGCGACGTAGCTTTTGGAATTTGCGAGCTCGGTATCTCCTGGTAGCGCGGCTTCATCATCTTGTCGCGCTGCGGCAGATTTACCCAAAGTTGAAATCCATGCATCCGTCCTCCCTCGCGTTGGAACTCACGACTTGGCATCTCTGAGTGCACGACACCCGCTCCCGCTGTCATCCACTGCACGTCACCCGCTCTCAGGCTTCCAGCATGTCCGCGGGAATCCTTATGCTCCATCTCTCCCGAAAGCATGTAGGTCACCGTTTCAAATCCGCGATGTGGATGATCAGGTGCACCTTTCGCTTCACCCGGCGCAACCTCCATGGGGCCCATCTCGTCGAGCAACAAGAACGGATCAAAATCTGAAAACGAGGCTTTCGGAAATGGGCGGCGAACCAGAAACCCTCCGCCTTCTAAAGTCTCGATACTGTTTACGACTCCGGCGACAGTGCGACCTGTGTTCGCCCGAGTCTCTTTAGCGCTTACTACTGACATAACAACTCCTCTCTACTCATCTGCCTGCTTCACCCTTTGCTGTTCGGCCTGCCGCCTCATACCCGATCTGCTTCAAGAGACGAATAAGCGTTTTACGTTCCTTCTTAGTTAGGGAGACGGACGCTAGCCGTTCAAGGTCAGCGGCGTGATCGGAATAAACGCGCGTGATCACTTTTCTACCTTCCTTCGTCAGGTGAACTACCTTTGCTCGCCGGTCAGTACCGTGCGCGAGCCTCTCAACCAACCCCTTGTCCTCCAAACGGTCAACTGCGACGGTAATGGAGCCGCTGGTCAGCAAAACCTTTTTGCCGATCTCGTTAACGGGAAGCGGCCCTTTGTGCAGCAGGGCCTCGAGCACGGCAAAATCGCTACCGCACATTTCCAGCTGCGAGATGCTGTTTTCTGCGTAGGCTTCGACCGCCCGGGCCGCTTTCCACAACACGAGAAAGACGTGAACGCCACTTCCACCCGTCAACGATTCCAGTTTCTCGCTCATGAATTTCTCTTGACATCAAGATACTTTACATAGAGGAACCTGTCAAGTCAGACTCAGATGGGTTAAGGCTATAGCCTGATCACGGTTCGATTCAGATGTTCTGATGAAAGAAGGGTAAGGGCGAATCTATCGGATGCGGTGGTAGAGGATGGACTAAATGACACTAAATTCACTCAACACGAATATAAAAAGTTATGGTCTAATGAAACTTCACGGGCAATACTGATAAGAAAGAAAGGTTTGGATAAGTCTTATCCCTAGGGCCGGACCTCGTCCGCATTCGAACGCTTTGCCGTGGTATTACGATTGACTGAACTAAGACGGCACGCTGCGCGAAACCGTTGAAACGGTTCGCTGTTTGGGCCGAGGTCAGTCCCCAAGCTGAAGCTTGGGGAGAATGAAACGGTTGAGTTTTTACACTGTCTCTACCGGCAATGGTATTGACTGACATCAGGATCCTCCATACAAAATGAGCATCTACCTGCAGAAGAAGACAGTTTTCACCTGCGTCCCAGTTATGTTGGTGGTCTTAAGCATCTTGATTTTTAGACCACCACTGTCGGGAACTCGGATCAAAGAGGAAGGTGCGGTTCCTGGTCGGCCGATCACGCCGGCAGGGACTCTGTTGATCGACTCGACCACACACCAGCCCGCAGTCGGAGCACTGCCAATCACTTTCGTACGTAGTCCGGATCAAACTGGTCCAGAAGGCAAGGGTCGCTATCTGATCTCGGTAAACAGCGGCTTTGGTCTTCAGTTCAATGCTGCTGGTAATCGAGCTCAACAGTCGCTGAGCGTCATTGATCTCAACTCAACTCCCGCTCCGAGAGTAGTGCAAAACGTTTACTTTCCTGCGCCGCAGAGTGTAAACGTAGGTTTGGTGTTTTCTGCGCAACCCGAACCAGATGGTTCGCACACGCTCTATGCCTCGGGCGGTTTCGAAAACAAGATATGGCTCTTTCGCTTTACAGCCGGAAACAAGACTCCACTTACGCCTACCTCGCCTGGTCCTAATACGACCGTCGACGCTCCGTTTATAGATGTCAGCGGATTTGCCACCGCGGCACCATCAGCGCGCTATAACAACAACAAAGCGGCCGTCTACCCCACTGGACTTGCGATAAGCGATGACGGTAACACGCTGTTCGTCGCAAACAATCTCGGAGACAGTCTGGGCATCATTCGCGATCTTCGAGGAAGCAGACGGTTAGAGCGCGTCGATCTAATTGGACGGGCAAAAGCATCTCCGGAGAATCAGCATTTCACGTATCCTTATGACGTACTCGCAATTCCTCATGGGCCCGCCCGCGCACGGGAATTACATCAATTAGTTCTTCAAGGAACACCTGGCAGACGAGATCAAAAACTCTCGTCAGCTGCCGTCGAGTCAACATGGAAGGTTTATGTTTCGTGCTGGAACGACAACTCGGTTGCCGTAATCGACCTCACTAAGAAGCCGTACGACATCGCGTATATCCCGGTGGGTCATCATCCAACGGCAATGCTATGGGACGGCACGCGCAGTCGCCTGTACGTTGCTAATTCCGATGATGACAGCGTCTCGATGATTGACACGCGGTACGATCGAGAGATCGAGCGCATCAATGTTCGTCTCGCAGAGGAAACCAGGATGGGCCAGAGCCCAGAAGGACTGGCCTTGAACAGCGATGCCAAGACTCTTTACGTAGCAAATGCTCGCAGCAACTCAGTCGCCGTAGTTGCATTATCACCGACATCTCTCGATAACTCAGGCAGTAGTGATAAGCCAGCGTATCTGGGTCGAATCGCCGCTGATCCGAGTCGGGTTCGAGGGTTTATTCCGACCGGACAATATCCTTCCGCTCTTGCCGTCGTGAGTCAGACACTTCTGGTAGGCAACGGAAAAGGGACCGGAGTTGAGAACTCGTCTGTCGTTGTAAACAATTCGGGAAGAACACCGAACGCGCCCAACGATCGTTTCCCAGCAGGTAGTGGGCGCGGGATGGGCCAAGGCGGGCAGTACAGCCTTTCAATCGTCACGGGCAACATATCCGCGATCTCGGTTCCTGATGATCCGGCTCTCGCGCGTTATACCCAACAGGTGATGCGCAACAATGGTTTGTTGGGAACGCTGCGCACAACACTCTTTCCTGGGGCTTCTCCGATTAAGCATGTGATCTACATCATTAAAGAAAACCGGACCTACGATCAGGTTTTTGGTGATGTCGAGAAAGCCGGAAACGGTCAACCCGCTGATGGAGATGCCAGCCTCGCAATCTTTGGTGCCGGTGAAGCAGCGCGCGTCCGTGGCAAAGAGGCGCAGGACATCACGCCGAACCATCGAGCGCTCGCTCTCCGTTTTGGTCTATTCGATCGGTTCTTTGTCAATTCAGAGGCAAGTCCCGACGGGCACAGCTGGTGCACAGCGGCCTTTTCTACAGACTACATCGACAAAGCCCATCGATGGCAATACAGCCGGCGAGGTCGCACTTACGATTACGACGGTTTCAATCGGTTGCCTGACTACGAGCCAATACGTGACGTTCCCTCGCTTTTTCCGCCGACGGTTGAAGCGGAGGACATTGCCGACTACATGCGTGGGTTCATTCCCTATCTACGCGGGTCTCGCGATATATCCGAACCGGAAAGTCTTTACCTTTGGGATGCAGCTCAACGCGCCGGACTAACGTTCCGAAATTACGGCGAGTTCATCGCTACGCTCTCAGAAGCGGATGTGGCTGCGATTAAAAGAAATCGGGTTAAGTCATATCCCGATACATCACGAACAGTTTCGGCTTTTCCTACGAAGAAAACTTTGGAAGGCCACTTCAACACTTCTTATCGGACCTTCGACCTTGATACGCCGGACGCAATGACGGTCGAATCTTACCGAGCCAGTAAGGAATCTTCTGGCCGAGTGAATCCGATCATTCGCAATGCGAGCCCTGAACAACGCTTTCAAGGAACTTCACGAATCGGTGTATGGCTCGAGGAGTTTGCAACGTTTGTAGCTGAACGAGAGAGTGGCAAAGCTGATCGTTTGCCTAACCTCTCAATAATCAAGTTGCCGAACGATCATACCGACGGGCTGAAAGCACTCCGGCCGACACCTCAGTTCTTCGTCGCCGATAATGACTTCGCTTTAGGAAAACTTGTCGAGGCAGTTTCCAACAGTCCTTACTGGAAGGACACAGCCATCTTTGTGGTTGAGGACGATGCGCAAGATGGCGCGGATCATGTTGATGCCCATCGCTCGGTGGCGCTCGTTATCAGCGCCTACAATCGACCTGGATTGCTGGTCCATGAGTATCACAACACAGTGAGCCTTATTAGAACGATTGAACTACTCCTGCGGCTTCCTCCGATGAACCAACTCGATTCAACGGCAACGCCGATGGACATCTTTCAAGCGAACCCGGATCTGCAGCCGTATCAGGCGCTTCTGCCCAACGTGGCTATTGACAACCTCATCACGCCGCCACCTCGTGACGAAGCGACCGCTTACTGGATGAAGCGAACTGCCGAACAGGACATGGCACATGCAGACATGGCAGACCCAGAAGTTTTGAATCGGATCATCTGGTTTTCCGTCCGCGGAGCGACGCCGATGCCCGCACTCAGCAGGCTACCTGCCTTTGATGCGATCCAACTTGGTTTGAAACAGGAAAGAGAAGAGGTGGCGTCAGTACAGAACCGGGAGCGGTAGCGACCGGATGGTAAACACTACTCCGAGTCATCGCAGTTGAGTGTAGCTCCGGTCGCTACCGCTCCCGGTTCTGTAACAGTGCAGCCGCTTCCTCATCGATCAACCAAGTCACCTCACCATTCGTGGGTTTTATCAGTTGCGCGGGTAGGCTCTCAGGTTCGTAATCACCCTCAAGAACCGATCGCAGAGCCTCAGCCTTGGCGACTCCGCTCACCAGAAAAATTATTTTTTGAGCATTGTTCAGGACAGGTGGAGTCAACGTGATTCGATGACTCTTTAGCTGCTCGACGTAAGGCGCAACGACGAGCCGATCTGTCTCTTTAATAGCTTCCGAATGCGGAAAGATCGAAGCAGTGTGTCCGTCTGATCCCAATCCAAGCAGGATCAGGTCAAAGTGCGGAAATTCTCCCTCGTTCAATCTAAAGAATTTGCGTAGCGTCTCTTCATAGTCACGCGCCGCTTCCCCTGCCTGTCCAATCTCAGTCTTGACGCGATGCACATTCTCTGGTGGGACCACCAGCTTCGACAGCATCGCATCGTTCGTCATGCGATAGTTACTGTCAACATCGTCGGGAGATACATGCCGCTCATCCGTCCAGAAGAAGTGAATCTTGTCCCCAGGCAATTGTGCACGATACGGACTCTTATCATCGGCGAGGAGTGAATAAAGAGTTCTGGGAGTTGAGCCGCCTGAGAGAGCAACTGTGAACAATCCTCTTTCGCGCTCAGCTGCGGTAGCCGAGGTAACAAACTCTTCAGCAGCGAGTCTGCTCAACTCCTGCGCATCCGCTGCCACCTGAATGCGGGGCCCAGGTTCTA
>JBKPAL010000206.1:0-4135 GCA_046726395.1 Acidobacteriota bacterium | reverse complement strand
ATTTTGTCGCTCGGCAGCTGCTTCATGTGGGTGTTTGTGCTAAGCGGCGCCGGATACTTTTTCAGCGGTGCCGTTAGTGGGTTAATAGGCGACTTTCAACGTTTAGGAAAGCTGCTGCTGCTGATCGTGGTGATGGGGATCGTCGCCTTCTACCTGGTGGAGCGTTATTGGCTGTCCAAGAAAGTTGAAGAGGCGGACCCCGAACGTTTTCAGGAATTTGAGCACGCTGCTCAGGAGAAACTACAGGACTTGAAGCAGGAGATTCAGGAACACATTCCCTTCAAGCAGGAGCGTCACCAGAAAGATCGGAAAGGCATTCCTTCGAGACGAGGCGGCGCCGAGGGAGATTGAGGCCATTGACGATTGTCAATTGCCGATTGACGGGCGATTGACGATTGACGATTGACGATTGTCGATTGACGATTGGTCGCTTACTAAAGTCCGTCAATATATTTAGTCGTAATTATTTGTTGGCCGATTCATTGATCGCGTCACTAAATCCAATCGCGATCGTTTATGAAGGATAAGCCTAAATGGAACTTGGGCTGGACTGAGAGAGCGTGTGCAACTCGCCTGAGACCCGGGCCTTCGAAGTATTTATGGCCCTATCCTTCATCGCTATCAGCGGTTGGGTATTGCAGCGAGCACGAAAGGGCAAGATTGGGGGGTTCCACTGGGCGGGACAATGGATTGAAGGAAAAAACGCCCAGGGCTGCGCAGCTGCCTTAGCTGTCTCATTCATCGTATTAGGTATCTTCGTTCTGACCTCTGCGCTGTTGTATCTAGACTGTTAGTCCAGGACTTGTACGATCACTGTGCCAATGGGTCACGATCCTGATTTCCAATTAGGACACTACCGTCAATCGTGAATTTGCGATCGTGAAGGAATTAAATCGTCAATCGTCAATCGTCAATAACCAATCATGATTATTGAATCTTCCGCTCCCACCCGAGTAGATCTCGCAGGTGGCACAATTGATATCTGGCCTCTTTATCTCTTTCATCCCCGCGCAGCCACTGTTAACTTCGCAACCTCGCTTCTCGCTACATGTCGAATTGAAACACGCGATGATGGCCAGATCGTTTTGGAGTCACGCGACCGCAAAGTGGCATTCGAGACTTCTCTTGCCGCAATCGAAGACTTAATTCGCGAAGAACGACTCGAGCTCATCTCAAAACTGGTCCACTTCTTTAAGCCAACAACTGGGTTTCATTTGGTTGCGCACAGTCAAGCGCCGGCTGGTGCAGGACTGGGCGGATCATCGGCTTTGGCTGTAGCGGTCATCGGTGCTCTAAATAAGCTGGTGGGTGACCGCTATCCTCAGCATAAGTTCATTTCGATTGTTGCCAACATCGAGACGACTGTCATTCGAGTACCTGCAGGATTTCAGGACTACTATCCAGCGTTCTATGGATCGACGTCCTGCGTTCACTTCCGGCCTGATGGAATCGAGAGGGAATGGCTTGAAGTTGATGAAAGAAAGCTCGAGAACCGAATTGCTATTTGCTACACCGGTGAGCCGCGCCTTTCGGGGACAAACAACTGGGAAATCATGAAGCGCCACATTGATGGCGACCCGGAGCTGTTCCATTTGTTTGAAGGCATACGCGATTCGGCCGTAAACATGCGCGAAGCGTTGCTTGCCAATGATTGGAAACGCGTGAGTTCAATCATGCGTGATGCTTATCCGAATCGAAAGCGTCTAGCTCCAGGAGTGACAACACCGCAGATGGACCGGCTGGTTCAAATCGCTTTAAGTAATGGAGCTGAAGCAGCGAAAGTCTGTGGCGCGGGCGGTGGCGGTTGCATTGCGTTTCTCTGTTCCGAAGGACGCAAGGCGGATGTCGAGCGCGCGTTAGCCGCCGAAGACGGAGCAGAAGTACTCGATTGGAAAGTCGCGCGAGACGGATTAGTGGTGAATGTGAGTTGATCCCAGAGGAGGGAAGCATGATCCAGGCCCACCTTCTAAGAACTGTTTTTCTCGTCCTACTCTTTGGCTCGTTAATTACCGCACGCGCGCAAAACAATAACTTACTGAAAAACCCCGGTGCAGATGAAGGCGCTACTTCGTGGCGAGCTTTTGGTAAGGCAGCTGTTGAGGAATGCACTAACGGTCCTTGTTTCGTAATTCGCGAAGATGGGTATTTCGTCCAGGACGTTCCGATTCCCGAAGAGGCAGCCGGCCAGTTTGTGATGCTAATGGGTCGCGCTAACGTAGACAAAGATGTTGACGAGAGGAGTGGGCCACCGACTCTGTATGGTTACATGCAGAATCCAGGTACGCCGGAGGGTGGTCGCATTTACGCATACCTGAGTGGTCAGCACATGACCTATCCGACCGACTCGGCCGGATCTTGGAAGCAACTCTGGGGCGTCTTCAAAATAAAACCCGGAACGGGAAGGGTCAGACTCTTTCTTCGCCAATCAGGACGAAACGCTTCAAGTGCGAGATTCGACGATCTTGGTGTCTACATCTTCCCTACAGAACAAATGGCCAACGCCAGCGTTCTGCAGCGGCCGCAGAGCGTTGAGTTTCGAACCGTTGGCAGTGTAAGCACCGGATGCGACCTTTCACGAAATGCGATCGGTCCGCTTTACGGGCTCAGGCTCGGTATGACACCGGAGGATGTGGTCGAACTCTTCTCGGGATCAAAGTTCCTTCCTGAGGAAAGCAGAGTGCTGGAGTTGTCGAAACAGAAAAAATTAAGGTCTATGGGAATTGAACCATCCAGCGCGGCCAATAGAGGATTCGGAGACGTAAAAGTAATTGTTGTGAGGTTTCACGAAGGTCATCTGATTAGTTTCACAGTCGAATACTCTATCCGCCGTTGGGAGAATGCGGATCAGTTCATCGCTCATTACAGTGAGGACCTTAATCTCCAGACCATTAGCAAGTGGGAATCAGTAGAGGGAGGAATCGGATCTTCTAGGTACATTATTTGTGACGGCGTGGAGATTAGGTTCTATGCCGCACCAAAGAACTTCAACAAGGATACGATCAGCATTGCTGACACGCGTGTGGAAAGAGCAATTCAGAATGCGGCGTTGGCCCAGCAAACACACCCGTAACATCATCTACTCTGAACTTAGGACCCTTCATCGGCACGTTGCTTCGCTGCTGCGGAGACTTTCCTCAAACGTTCTACCTTCTGTTCGAAAGTCTCACCCGGGACTGGACCAGTATCTACAACTCCACAGTAAGTCGATCTTCTGAATAGAGTTCGATCGGCCTGACCAGTTGGCTTGTGAGCTGGTGTAGATACTGCAGCCGGTGGTGCTGAACTCGATTCGGTGGTTGGCGCTGCTGGCGCTTCTGCTGCAACAACGGTTTCGGGCGATGCTGTAGTTGCCACTTGACCAGCTGCTGGCGGTGTCGTCTCCTCACCACCTTCTTCCGCTCGTTGTTTCGCTGCCGCTGAGACTGCCTTCAATCTCGCCACCTTCTGCTCAAACGATTCATCCGGAACAGGACCAGTATCCTTGACGCCTGCGTAAGTTGATCGTCTGAACAATTGCCGATTGGGTTCTGCGCCTGCTTTATGGGCCGCAGGTTTTGGAGTGGCAGACGCGGCCGGAGCCGCAGGTTTTGCTGTAGTGCTTGCAGCCGTTGGGGCAGCAGGACTAGCAGGTTTAGCCGCTGGTGCTTTTGCCGAAGGCGCAGCATGCGAAGCGTGTTCAGTTGCAGTTTCCACCATGATGAAGACGCCACGTGCGTCCTTCTTCACTACTGGAAGCGTGCCTCCTGCAGCTTGGAGCAACGCAGATAACTCAGCCTCAACAAAGCGTCTTTGCTTGTTGGGATCGCGAACGTGTCCGAGCGGTGGACCCATGTACAGCGTTCCGCACGTTTGGCATTTAGAAAGCACATCGTCGCCCCGAAGATGAACCTCTGCAGGTTCACCGGCGGTGCGCAATTGTTTCAAGTGGCCGTTGCAGAGCTTTCCTTTGGCGTTCTTTTCATTGCAGACGGTTTGAGCGTTTGTGATCCGCTTGGGGACGGGTGTAGTTGCGGGTTCGTTTTCTTTCAGTTCGGGCTCTGTAACTGACATTTTCGATTGGTTACCTTCGCTGCCAAGCTGATTCTAGGCTGGAATCAAATCTTAACGACGCTTGCGAACTCACGTCAACGCGTAA
>JBKPAL010000205.1:0-12039 GCA_046726395.1 Acidobacteriota bacterium | reverse complement strand
TCGCAGTCATGTTCATCCATCGAATCTGGCTCACGATGAGACGGTTCTAATTTCAACATTTCGGTTGGCAATGCAGATCCACACGCGCAGTGCGAATGCTAAATGGTTGAATGAGATTGCTCATACGAATCCACTTTGGATACATCCGACGTTTGGAGATCGGATCGGAGTGGGCACTGGAGATCTGGTTCGGGTAGAAACAGAGATTGGATATTTCGTAGTTCGTGCCTGGGTCACAGAGGGAATTCGTCCTGACGTTGTGGCATGTAGTCATCACATGGGCCGTTGGAAGATTCACGAAGAGGGTGCCAAGCAGCTGATGGCCACTGTAGATTTGGACCACCGAGAATCGAATTGGACTTTAAAACGGGAAAGCGGTGTTGCTCCGTATGAATCTAACGATGCAGACACACTGCGCATCTGGTGGAGTGACGTCGGCGTGCATCAGAATCTAACCTTCCCAGTGCATCCCGATCCGATTTCAGGAATGCATTGTTGGCATCAGGCAGTGCGAGTGAAGAAGGCCGGACCGGAAGATAAGTACGGTGACATTTCGGTGGACACGAAGAAATCGCGCGAAGTCTACAAGAAATGGTTGGGTATGACTCGACCGGCCGACAAGTTTTCACCAGATGGAACGCGCCGGCCCTATTGGATGCTTCGGCCGCTCAAGCCGCAGAGAGAGTTTTATAAATTGACGATTGACAATTGACTATTGACGATTTGACGAGTTGGTTGTTCTTTCTCTGACGCACAGAGATACAGAATGTTGTAGGTCCTAATCACTTACCCCGACCTAGAGATAACTCTTCGGGATGAGTAACGACGCACTATCAAAACGACAACGTCAAACGCGAATCATCTTACTTGGGACGAAGGGTGGGCCGCGCGTCGCCGATGCCGGACGGAAAAATCCTTCGACGTTGATTCTAATCAACAACGTCCCATACATAGTTGATTGCGGATACGGTACGTCGCGCCAAATGCTTGCAGCAGGAGTTTCACTCGATCGACTGCGCTATATTTTCATCACGCATCATCATTCTGATCACAACCTCGAATATGGTTTGTTGCTTTACAACGCCTGGATCGCTGGTCAGCCAATCCAAGTAGATGCATTTGGTCCACCTGGTCTGCAACAGATGACGCGTGATTTTTTCAACTACCAGAACTTTGATATCGACACGCGCATAGTCGATGAAGGCCGGCCCGACCTACGCCAGTTGGTTGGGGTGTACGAGTTTTCCCACAGTGGTGTCGTGATGCAGAACGAGCACGTTAAGGTCAAGGCTTGTCGCGTGCGACATCCACCGATCACACAGTCGTATGCATATCGGTTTGACGCCAAAGATCGCAGTGTCGTGATTTCTGGTGACACGACTTACGCTCCTGAACTCGCCGAGTTCGCCAAGGGCGCAGACGTGCTGGTACATGAGGTTATGTACCTGCCCGGTCTCGAAGCTTTACTTAAGCGCTTGCCCAACGCGAAAAGATTGCGAGAGCACTTGATGGCCGCGCACACACTGCCGGAGGATGTTGGAAGAATTGCAGCACACGCAGGAGTTGACACGCTGATACTTTCACACTTCGTTCCCGGTGACGATGCCTCAATCACCGACGAACAATGGGGCGAAGGAGCGCGGAAACACTTCAGCGGTCGAATAATAGTTGGAAAAGATTTAATGGAGATCTAAAGAGCTTTTAAGACCACAGATAGTATTTGCCTGGCTGAGCAAACTTTGGTATGAGCTAGATGCGCAAAGTTGATCAGCATCGTTCGGTCGCCCTCTCCCATTTACGGTTTTCGCCGGTGTAAGAGCCCCCCTACGGCATTAAAGGAGCCTCATGTACTTCAAACAATTCTATTTGGGATGCCTTGCCCATGCCTCCTATCTGATCGGATCGGAAGGAGAAGCTGCCGTGGTCGATCCGCAGCGCGACGTCGATCAATACCTCGAGGAAGCGAAGACAAACGGGTTAACGATCAAGTACGTGATCGAGACGCATCTTCATGCGGACTTCGTTAGTGGTCATCAGGAACTAGCAGATCGCACTGGAGCTGAAATCGTCTTCGGCGAGAAGGCGGCAGCAAAGTTTCCGCATCGTGCTGCGAAGGATGGTGACGAGATCAGGTTAGGTCGTGTGACTTTGCAGATCATGGAGACTCCAGGGCACACGCCAGAGAGTATTTCGATTCTCGTGATCGACAACGAAATTTCTCCTGAGCCCCAAAAAGTTCTCACCGGCGATACGCTTTTCATCGGTGACGTGGGCCGGCCGGACCTTGCGGGCGGAGCAGGTTACACACCACAACAAATGGCTGAATTGTTGTATGACAGTTTGCACGGGAAACTTCTGAAACTTTCGGACGCTGTCGAAGTCTACCCGGCCCATGGAGCAGGGTCACTGTGCGGGCGAAACATTTCGAAAGAAACTTCTTCAACGATAGGAGAGCAGAAGCGTTTCAATTACGCGCTGAAGCCAATGTCGAAAGAAGAGTTCGTACGGTTAATGACTACTGACCTGCCAAAAGCTCCGGATTACTTCGCATACGATGCTGAGGCGAACAGAGCTGGTGCAAAGGCGCTCGACTCGTTGCCGAGACCAAAAGCATTGTCACCGATGGAGGTGCTGCGATTAGGGAGCGTCGATCACCTGGTACTCGATGTGCGATCGGCGAAGGAGTTTGGAGCGGGACATGTGCCGAATGCGATCAACATAGGACTCGGTGGACAGTTCGCCATGTGGGCCGGATCGTTAATACCGCTAACCGCTCCGTTGATTATTGTGGCGGACTCAGAGGCGCAAGTTGATGAAGCAACAATGCGTCTCGCGCGTGTAGGGATCGAGACCGTTGAAGGTTATCTTGCGGGAGGAATGCTGTCGTGGCATGAAGCCGAGTTGCAGTCGGCGACAGTGCCTCAGATTACCGTCGACGAGTTGAATGAGCTGCTTGCTGATGAGGGCGAATTACAAGTTTTGGATGTACGGCGACCACCCGAGTTTGAAAGTGGGCATGTACCGCAGGCCAAGGCCGCGCCGCTTTCGATCTTAAAAGAGCACATTCCCATCATGCATTTAGATCCGAGAAAACCCACGGCCGTCATCTGCGCGGGAGGTTACCGTTCAAGCGCTGCAACCAGTTTGCTTGAGCAGCAGGGATTTACGGATCTGCGCAATGTTACGGGTGGAACCAGCGCCTGGATCAATGCAGGATTCGCAGTGGAGCAGTCAGCTGCAAAAGCTTCGGCCACAGATATACCGAGCTAGCACGGGTCTAAAATTTTGCCGCGGATGAACGCGGATGACGCGGATCTGACAAGATACAACACAAATAGAAGCTGGCTTTATGGTTCTTTCTTTTTTCAGATCCGCGTTTTCCGCGTTAATCCGCGGCTCAGTTATGTCTTTCTTTTCAGAGCCGCGCCAAGTTAAGGTTGGTCCAAGTCTAAGAGGTTTTCAGTTATCGATCCCTTCACGTTCAAACTCCTAATCAGCATTGCGATCATTGTCATTGCTACCTTGCACGGCTACGGAGCGGCATGGCTGGCGATATGGATGCTCTTCCATCCTTACGAACCGAAAAAATTTCTTGGGGTGACCATCTGGCCCCAGGGCATGATTCCTCGTCATCGCGAAAAGTTAGCGCAATCCATCGGGAATGCAGTCGGCAATGAACTCGTATCGCAGGAAACAGTTTTCAATGCTCTTTTCGAAACCAGCTTCTTTCAGCGCAAGGTTGAAGATTTTGTAAACGCCTACACCGCAAACCTGCTCGGCACCGTATATCCATCCTTCATTGATGCTCTTCCTGCCGGCGCTCGCGCGCCGATCCTCGACACAATTTCAGCGCTTCAATACAGAGTCGCTGAATACATCACCTGGATGTTGAAGAGTGAAGAGACAGCACAGGCTCTAGAACGATTCGTAGATACGCAGGTTGACGCATTGCTGGAGCGAAGACTCGATGACACGCTGAATCAACATGCTCTTGAACAGCTGTTAGGTTTTGTGGAGGATCGCTTTCATCGGATCGTCAGCGAAGAAGGTTTTGAAACTAAGGTGCGTGATTTCGTTTCCGCACGGATCGATGACCTCGCGCGAAGCAATGCAACTCTTGCGGAGACCTTCACTCCCGAAACCGTGGCTGTGATCAAAGAGCGAATCGATCAGCAAGTACCTCCTATCGTTCATCATCTCGCCGATATTGCCACCAGTCAGAACACTCGGAAACAGATCGGCGCTTTGATCAAGCAGGAGGTTGACGAGTACTATCAACAACTGTCGCTATTCAAAAAGATCTTCATCTCACGTGATCGCATCCATCGAGAGGTTGACGATCTGGTCAACAAGACCTTGCCTCGGCGTGTCGAAGAGTATTTGCGCGGACCGGCGTTCGAACAAGAAGCTGAAGCTTTTCTAAATTCAACGATTGATAAAGTCCTCGCTCGTCCGTTGACGGAGATAGTTGGACAACTGGAACCGGATAAGTTCGAGATGATCAAGGACCAGGTTTCGGATCGGCTACTTCAATTTGTACAGAGCCCGGAACTTGCTCGATCGGTTTCAGGCTATGCAACTGAAGCCCTCGGGCGTTTTGGTCCAAAGTCTCTGCATGAACTACTTCAGAATGCGAACCCCAACACGGTCGATCGTGTGAAAGCATTTCTAACCAAAGCTCTGCTCGGTTTGATTTCGCGTGATGAGACAGCGCGCACCGTGAACGCGATTATGAGTTCGCAGATAGAGCGATTACTCGTCGCGCCGATTGGCAGGCTTGGCGATCACGTCTCTGAGAATTCGGTAAAACGCGCCAGCACGGCGCTCGTAGAACGCATCACTGAAGCCGCGCGAGAACGACTGCCAGGGGCTATTGCTGAATTCGACGTTGGTGGTATGGTGCGCAAAAAAGTTTCTGATTATCCGACGGAAAAGCTTGAGGCCCTCGTGTTGTCTGTAGCGCAGCACCATCTGAAGACTATCGAACTTTTCGGCGCGATAATCGGCTTCTTCATCGGAGTCGGCCAGGCAATCTACTTTCTGCTTACCTATCAAGCTTGAGGTTTGCGGGAACCGCGCGTTGCACAAAGCCAGTGCGGGCTGTAGAAAAGGTTTACAGAACCGGGAGCCGTAGCGACCGGATACTAGACTCAGCTAACTCGTTGAATCCGTTCGTTAAGATCAAGGCACGTTGAATCTAGATCCGGTCGCTAAGGCTCCCGGTTCTGTATTGCTGAGTTTTATTTAAAGCTGGAACATCAGTTCAACTTCCGCCGTTTTTAGTTTAGGGCGCGAGCCCGTCAACGAAAGTGAAAGGACGCCTACCATGTTTTGTGCAGCCTGCGGCAATCAGCTAGCTCCGGGACTCAGCTTCTGTAATCGTTGCGGTTATGGCCAGCGGGAACGTAATAACTCACAAGGTTCAACCATGGCTGCCCTCCTTACAGCTATTACGCTGATTGGCCTCGGAGGACTCGGCATCATGCTCGGAGGTATGCTGGTCCTGAAAAGAGAGGCTGGCCTAGAATCAGAGATCATCGGATTTTTCATGTTCTTTACTTTCCTGATTGTGACCACGATCGAGCTCTTTCTCTGCCGCCAGCTTTCGCGATTGGGCGCTGCTGAAAAGAAACAACAGGCGTTCCAACCACCACCGATGAGCCAACCGAATGAACTTGGCCCTGCTCAACATCGCGCTCTGCACGAACCACTTACCAGTGTCACCGATAGCACTACTCGCACACTGGAGTATTCGCAGAAAGAGTCCGTCCGGCGCTAGACGACGAGGTTATTGCAATGAAGACAAAACGAAACTGGAACTTGATCGCCGTTATTCTGGTAGTGGCAACCAGCACGGCTTGTCACTTTAATCTTCATCATCAGGTGAAAGGATCGGGAGTACGTCAAACGCAAAAGCGTGAGATACCAGCTTTCACTTCGATCTCTACCGATGGCGCATTCGACATTCGTGTGGTCTGTAAGAAAGACCAGTCCTTAGAAATCGAAGCAGACGACAACATCCTGCCGCTGATCAAAACCGAAGTCTCACGTAACGTACTGCATATTCGGCCATCAGCTAACTACTCGACGAACGATGATGTGATTGTGCGAATTACGGTTCCTGATCTCGAGGGAGTAACGGTTAACGGCGCGGGTAAGGTAGATATCAAGAACTTAGACAATGATCAGTTCGAAGTTGATCTGAATGGTGCTCCTACCATCGAGGTCTCTGGTGAGACAGAAAACCTCAAACTCAAGGCGAACGGCGCCGGCAAAATCGATTCGCATAAATTGCGGGCTACAAATGTTTCAGTGACTTCAAAGGGCGTTTCGAGTGTCGATGTTTATGCGGGCGAGAAACTTGATGTACACATTTCAGGTCCGTCACATGTCACCTACGACGGAGAACCAACAGTTAACAAGACGATAAACGGTCCCGGATCGTTGGAGAAAAAAGAAGCTAGAGGTGTCTGATTCCAGGAAGCAGGTCGAGAATTTTTTATGTTGACATTCACAGGTCTGCTGAATGACTATTTGTCCATTCTCGAAAGGAGCTTACTTCCCCAATGACCTATGTAGTAGTCGAGTTATGTGTTGACTGCAAATACACAGACTGCGCAGCCGTATGCCCCGTCGAAGCTTTTCACGAACTTCCAGATCGGCTCTACATAAACGCGGACACTTGCATTGATTGTGACGCGTGCGTTCCTGAATGTCCTGTTGAAGCAATTTTTGCTGATACCAACGTACCTGAGAATTACGCTCATTGGACACAGATCAATATCGACGAAGCTCCGAAGTATCCAGTCATCAGTCAGAAGATTCCCGCCCTGCATGGTCCAACATGCACCGGTCCTGAAGAATAGTTTTAGAGTTTGAGTCAGAGTTGCTTCCGAACCGCTACTAACATGTCTTCAATTAATTGTAAGGAATGCGGTTTTGTGCAGTTACCTGCCACGTATTGCCGGCAGTGCGGCTTGTTGCTGCAGGAGCAAATACAGCAACAGATGTACACGCCTCCGTCGGTCGTAGTAGATGGCTACGTGTTTCCACCACCACCATCTGCCGGCACGTATCCTTCGACCGTCGGCGTCTGGCGTGAAAGCAACAAGTTAGTTATGGGGAAGGATGCGACTTTGCCAGACCGGTGCGTGAAGTGTGACGCGCCCGCGCACGGAATTCGCCTGAGACGAAGGCTGAGTTGGCACCACCCGGCGCTCTATCTGCTGATCTTCGTGACGTTGCTGCTGTACATAGTCGTGGCTTTGATCGTGCGGCAAACTGCGAATATTGAAATAGGACTTTGTGAAGAACATCAGGCTAAGCGGCGACGGAACATCGCCATCACCTGGTTTCTGATCGTAGTAGGTTTGCTGGGTGGGATCTTTGCGATGGTGATGGAAGATGCCACGCCTGCGGTGATTGGGCTTCTACTATTTTTGGCAGGAGTGATTTATGGGATCATCACTATCCGCGTGGTAGCACCTGCGAAGATTGATAAGAGATTTGTTTGGTTGCGCGGAATAAATAAGGATTACTTAAACAGCCTCCCCGCCTGGCCCGGCTATTGATTTTTTCTCTGTGAACCTCTGTGCCTCCGTGTCTCCGTGGTGTTCCTTTGCATGACTAACTCTAACGCACAAGAAAACCACGAAGGCACGGAGTCACAGAGGTTCACAGAGAAAGCATTCGAATGAACTTTGTAGTTGCAATACTTATCGTTCTCTTATCGTCAAACGTTAAGCCGCAATCTGGCCGCAAGGGGAAAGTAGTTCACACCCCGCCACCCATCGTCGAAGAACCGGCTCCCAAAAACACAAACAAATCTCCTAACGAACCACCTCCAGTAACTGCAGAAAAAAATGAGGACTACCGCTGTACCAACGACGAGACTCTGGCTCGAATCATCGAAGGACCTGCGACGCAGGAGCAGATATTTTCGAGCAAAGAAGTCGATCAAAAAGCAAACATCACTTCTCGACCTAAACCTTCATACACGCGGGAAGCGCGACGCGCCGGCATTCAGGGCTATGTGATAGTGAGAGTCGCGCTGCTTTCGACGGGCGAGGTTGGTCCGATAAGGGTCATCAGAGGCTTGCCCGCTGGCCTCACTGAGAACGCAATGCGCGCAGCCTGCAAGATTCGGTTCAAGCCTGCTCAAAAAGATGGTCAGGCCGTAAGCCAGTTCGTGAATGTGGAATATGGCTTCAGACTGGCCGACTCATCAATTTTCGGTCCCTGATCGCCCAAAATTCATCCTCTTCCGTAACAATAGAGGCCACGGAGCTACGTCCAACGGGAAGTCTTGACTTCGCCCCGGCAAGCCCGCTAGTGTCAGAGTGTTCTTGGCCCTTCCTCTCCTCGCCCCAATCCTCAAATAAACAACTCCTTATGACAGGGCCGTATCATGCCGCAACCTCGACGCGAGAAGTTCACTGTTCACTATCCCGCAGCTGCAGTGATCGCTGCTGTAGTTGTCATTTCAACTCTTCTTCTCTTACCCAGCCGTGCACGCACTGCGAGTGAGCCGCTGCTCAACTCATCTGCTGCCGGGCCTGTACTTCAAATTCAATCAAACTCGAATCGTGCGGTCGCGTTTGAGTCAGTACTGATGACATCCGAGCCATTTTCGCCGAATGCCATCGTTCGCTTTGGCGCCGACAATCGTACGAGAGTGATGTTGTTCGCGACCAACGTCACACTTCTTCCCGGCGATGACGCGTCGGCGTTCACCGCGGAAGCACAAGATGCAAATTTGCAACGCTATCCATTGACAGTCGAGCACGTCGGACCAGTAGAAGGGTTTCCGTGGTTAACTGAGATTGTAGTGCGGCTCAATGACAATCTTGGTGATGTGGGCGACGTTCTGGTCGGTATTACATTTCATGGAGCAGCGAGCAATCGAGTGCGCATTGGCATCGGTCACGTCGGTGGAGGCCCACCAGACGATACTCCAGCTCCAATTCCTGACCTTGGACCAGGAGCTAGTCTTCACGGCAAGCAGGTCTTTCCGCCTGACAACGCCTGGAACCAGGACATCTCAGCCGCTCCTGTAGATCCAAATTCTGACAATCTCATTAGCAGCATCGGTCCAAATGTTGGTCTACATCCGGATTTCGGAACTGTTTACAACGGTGCCCCGAATGGAATTCCTTACATCGTGGTCGCCGGCAACCAGTCATTGGTTCCGATAAATTTCACAGCTTATGGCGACGAGAGCGATCCGGGTCCTTACCCTATTCCGCCGAATGCGCCAATTGAAGGTGGACCAAGTTCCACAGGCGATCGCCATGTGCTCGTGATCGATCGGGACAGTTGGAAACTGTATGAGCTTGGTTACACGTTTCCGATAAACAATGGCCTGAGTTGGGATGCGAACTGTGGCGCGGTCTTCGATCTGAACTCGAATGCGCTTAGACCAACGGGTTGGACGTCAGCCGATGCGGCAGGGCTACCGATCTTTCCAGGTCTCGTGCGGTATGACGAGGTTTACGAGCAAGGAGAGATCCGACACGCGGTGCGATTCACCGCACAATTTACTCGGCGTGCATATGTACACCCTGCGCGTCATTTCGCGAGTAGTGATACGAGCGTTAATCGGCCGCCGATGGGAATGAGAGTGCGGTTGAAAGCTTCATTCAACATCGCGGGATTTTCCCCACGTATGCAGGTGGTTCTGCGGGCGCTCAAGCGGTACGGGATGATTCTGGCTGACAATGGTTCGAACTGGTTTATCAGTGGTGCGCCAGATCCGCGTTGGGATGACGATGAGCTCAGCACGTTGAAGACCATCAAAGGATCGAACTTTGAAGTGGTCCAGATGGGCACGATTGTGACGAACTAGTCGAGGACAAGTCACAGGTCAGAGATGAGAGATCTGAGGTCAATAGTCAGTGGTCCGTAGTCGTAGTCACGGTGTTAGACTTCGCCATTGGACTTAGGAAGCGGCTGAGCCGTTCCGGCTGGACCTTGAAATGATCTGGGGTCCGCCCTCCTCAAACTCGCGAAGGGCGTAGCCCAGTAGTTTTTACTGGGTGTTACCGGAAGGGCCCAAGTTCAGACGGCAAAAGCGCAATGATTGCTGCTTTAGTATTCGCCCGTTGACAGTCTTTCCTGGACCACTTTATAGTCTGGCATCGTCAACTGAACTTCACCTCCTGTACTCTAAACTGAAAGAAAGCTCACAATGAACCGACTCATCCGCCCCGTTACGGCAGCACTGTTTCTTTTAGCTCTCATTCCCGCAGAGCCCACATTCGCAAAAGATAATTGGATTTCCGTGCGCTCAACTAACTTCTTTCTAGTGGGCAACGCCAGCGAGAAAGAGGTTCGAGAAGTGGCAACGCGCCTGGAACAGTTTAGGGATGTGTTTTCAAGACTTCTGCCGGGAATGCACTTCACCTCGCCAGTTCCCACGACAGTAATAGTGTTTAAGAGCGACAGCTCCTATAAACCTTTCAAGCCCTTGATAAATGGCAAACCGGACAAGGTTGCCGGGTTTTTTCAATCCGGCTCCGATGTCAACTACATCACGCTAACCACCGAAAAGTTACCTGAGAATCCTTACGGCGTAATCTTTCATGAATACGTCCATCTACTCGTCAACAACACGCTTGGTAAAGCGGCCGTGCCCACGTGGTTCAACGAAGGTCTTGCCGAGTATTACAGCGCCCTTAATATTGAAGAGGATCAAAAAGTCTATCTCGGCAGTCTGCTGCCACGGCACCTTCAACTGCTGCGCTCTAACAAGTTGATACCACTCGAGCAACTATTCGCGGTTGACTACTACTCCCTTCCGCGTAATAGCCATAACGCCATGGGCATCTTTTATGCACAGTCGTGGTTACTTGTTCACTATTTGATTCAGGGGAATGAGGGCAAGAAGCTGCCGCAACTCACTCGATTTGTGAATCTGCTTAGCAGCAATACCTCGCTCGAAAATGCCTTTCGTGATGCGTTCCAAACAGACTATGCAAGTCTCGAAAAGGAATTGAAGAACTACCTTCAGCAGCACACGTTTCGTCGCCAGGTTGCGACCTTTGAGAGGAAGCTCGAGTTCGAATCCGAGATGAAGTCAAGTGCAATGTCCGAAGCTGAAGCACAAGCGTATCTCGGGGATCTTCTTCGTCACATTAACCGGCCCGAAGATGCCAAGGTCAAACTAGAAGAGGCGCTTGCGATTGATAACAAGCTAGCTGTGGCCCACGCGTCACTCGGCATGACGCTTCTCGAGCAAAAGAAATTCGCTGAAGCAAAGGAACACCTCGCGCGTGCGGTCTCCGAGAATTCAACTAACTACCTGGCCCACTATTACTACGCTTATGTGGTTAGTCGTGAAGTAATCCAAGAGGGGCAACCGGTGTCTGGTTTTCCGCAAGAAGCGACCCAGACCATGCGCACCCATTTGAGCAGAGCGATCGAACTGAAACCCGACTTTCCTGAGTCTTATCATCTCTTGGCCTTTGTAAACTTGGTTTCCGGCGAGCAACTAGATGAGTCTATTAAGTTGATCCAGCGAGCCCTTGCACTGTCTCCCGGCAACGAGAATTTTTCGTTTGTGCTGGCGCAGCTTTATTTGCGTAAGCAGGATTTGATCCAGGCACGCAAAGTTGTCGAACCGCTTGCTGCAAAAGCTTCAGATCCGCAGATGCGAGCTAACGCAGAATCGCTTCTGAAGGTGATCGTCGCTAATGAGGAGCAGGCGGATCGTCGGCGCGCGTTTAATGAGAACCCCGCCCGGAATGCCAATTCGATGGGACAGTCAAAAGCGAGCGAAACTTCGCCGCCTCCCCCAACAGTGGAGACTACGGATCCAGCGTGGTATCTCCGTGAGGCGCTGCGACAGCCAGAAGCTGGTGAAACTCACACGCAAGGAACTCTGTTGAGGATTGAGTGCGATGCTCGCGGAGTTACCTTTGTGATTAATGTTGGTGACAAAACGTTGCGACTGAAGAACCGCGATTTTGACTCAATCAGCATCACTACCTACACGCCGGATGTGGCTGGCGAGATTGACTGCAGCACGAAAAAAGCGGAGAC
>JBKPAL010000204.1:0-10524 GCA_046726395.1 Acidobacteriota bacterium | reverse complement strand
GCAGTGTCGAGTTGGAAAGGCAGAGTTCGTGCATCATTCAGGACTAGCAACTCGCGCGCATGCACTTCAACATCTCCGGTGGCAATCTTGGGATTGCGCACTGACTCATCGCGTAAGGTGACTTCGCCGATCACCGCCAATACGTACTCCCCTCGCACGTCTTTGGCTTTCGCATGCGCCTCTGGTGCATCGTCAGCGTTGAATACAACTTGTGTGATGCCGTCTCGATCGCGAAGGTCGATAAAAGTTAGGACACCGAAGTCACGGCGCTTCGCGACCCAGCCCATGAGGACTACGGTCTTGCCGACGTCTTCCCGACGCAGTGCGCCACAAGAGTGAGTACGCCTTAAATTTCCGAGGTTATCTAACGCCATTTGATCTTTGGTTGTAAGTAATGAGTAATGAGCAATTAGTTATGAGTTATGAGTTACGACGCGCAGCCCTAAGATATTTTCCATTCGTCATTTGACATTTCTCATTTGGTTATCGATTACCTACGGAAGTTCGATCTTGATCCAGTATGTTCGCATCCTCGTATACAGGCGAAACGATCCACGAAATCACGCGCACTAACACGAAAACGACGCCAGCGAACACGAAAAGGACGCGATCGAAATGACAAATGAGAAATGTCAAATAACGAATGGAAAATGTTCAGACCTCATCACTCATCATTATCGCCTGCGCGATCTCTATTTTGTTTCCGCCTGGATCGCGAACATAAAAACGAGGATTGCCTGGTATCGGCTGCTCATCGGGAAGAATCTCAACACCCGCATTACGCAGGTGCCGCTCAGCCGCTGCTAAATCAGCCACAAGCAAACAGAAGTGTCTCTTCGCGAACTGATTGTCGACTGCTTCTTCACGCGACACATGCAATTGCACGGGTCCCAATTGGTACCAAGCACCACCTCGACCACGAGACGATTCCGGCTTGGGCACTTCCGTGAGCCCCATCGTGGTCGCATAAAAATGCTTCGTGGCTTCCTCGTCCGAAGGCTTCACCGTGATGTTCACGTGATGAAAAGCTGTGACCAAAGTTCTCATACTCACCTAATCGAGTTTGAAGTGTGGATTTTCGATTACACCGAAGACATTCCCGAACGGATCCTTCACAGTGCCCACCTTGATGCCTCCACCCACATCCTGGACGTCCTCATGCCCGGTGGCACCCTTTTCCAACAACATGTCAATCGCAGCCTGCGCGTTCTCGACACCCCAGTATGCGACAACGTTGTCGCTCTTAACGGATGAGCCTGATTCATCAGGCATTAGACCCAATTCGTATCCTGCGACATTGAACCCAACATAGAAAGGCTCATCAAAGTACGGTCCAAATCCGAGAATTGAGCTGTACCATGCCTTGGCTCGTTCAAGTTCAGCAACTCGATAACCTACTGTTCGCAACCCGAGAAACATAATTCACCTCACTCAATCTACTTGTTTCGCCTGGTTGATTCCGATTCTGAAAACCCAGCAGCAGCATCCATCCGATGTTCTTTCGTTTCGCCTTTGTTTTCAAGGTACTTGTTGAAATCCTGCGAACGGTTACGAGGAATACTGAGCGACTTCCATTCCGACGATCGGAAGTGTTTCGCGAGGAAAACAATCTGACCGATGTGGTAGGCGTAATGTGTCATCTGTCGATTGATTGCCTCGACAATCGTGTGCTCCTGACCTCGGATCGTGACTTTCTTTTTGAAGTCCTCGGGTGAAAGTGGTTCAAGCGCCGCAAACACTTCCCGCCAACCTCTCTCCCAGTAGGCCATCACCTGGTCGCGTGTCATACCCGGTTCTATGACAAACTCCATGTCGCGATTCCGCTCCGGTTTTTCTCCATCGGTGGTAAGGAAGTCTGTCCAGCGTGAAATCATATTTCCCGCGATGTGCTTCATGATCACCGCAAGGCTATTACCTTCTTCGTCGAGAGTAATAAACAACTCCTCGTCGTTGACTTGTGCAAGTGCCTTCTCCGCGAGTCCTTTGTAGGCACGGAAGCTTGAGATGGCATCAGCCAAATAATGCCTGGTGATTGATTCTTCCATCGGTACCTCCTTGCTATGAACTCAACCGAGCGACCAACTCCACGGGAACGGAGTCCCATTTCACGGTCGTTTGTTCACCCGTGCGCATGTCTTTGACGGACACCTCGCCGCGCGACTTTTCATCCTCACCTACGATTACGACAAGTGCAACCTCACGGGTGGCGGCATACTTGAGCTGTTTTCCTAATTTGTCGATCTCGGGGTACAGATCGACGTGAACGCCCGCCTTTCTTATTGAGTTGGCTAACGAGAGAGAGTCAGGCAATAAATCTTCTGTAGTAGGAAGGATCATTACTTCGGCGGCAGCAGCAGTCGCGAGCGACGGAGGAAACATTCCTCGCTCTGTCATCACGACAATGATCCTCTCGAGACCTAATGAGAACCCACAAGCGGGTACGTCGTGACCGGAGAACATGCCTATCAGATTGTCATAACGTCCACCGCCACCGAGGCTGCCGGGAAGATCCTTCACGTTAGCTTCCATGATGGTCCCGGTGTAATAAGAAAGTCCGCGCGCCAAACTCGGATCGACCTTGAGGTAACGTCCGACACCAGCCGCACTGCTCAATTCAACTACCGACTTCAACACATCGACACCCTTCGCACCCAACTCGTTATCGCCAATGAATTCGACCAGGCGTCCAAGTATCGCTGCATTCAGCGCTTCGCGTTGCCGCTGCTCATCATCCCCGGCGGCAATCTCTGCGGCGTGTTCAAGTGCCCTTAGCTCGAGGAAGAATTCAAGCAGCCGCGCCGCAGATTCCGCAGCAACTCCGCGATCCTGTAACTCCTTTGCAACACCGTCACGACCTATTTTGTCCAGCTTATCGACCGCTACGAGTGTCTCGTCATGTTTGTTGGGAGGAACGCCAGCAGCCAATAACATTCCTGTCAGCGCTTGGCGATGATTTACACGAAAATCGAAATCATAGAACCCGAGCTTAAATAGTGCCTCACTCGATGCTGCTATCAATTCTGCTTCAACTGCCGGCGATCGCGACCCGAGTATGTCAGCGTCGCACTGATAGAACTCTCGAAAGCGTCCACGAGCGGGACGATCTGCCCGCCACACGGGTTGAATCTGATACCGCTTGAAAAATTTTGGCAGCTTGTCTCGGTACTCAGCAACAACGCGAGCTAATGGAACAGTCAAGTCATAACGCAAGGCTAAGTCTGCTTCACCCGTGCTTTCGTGTACGCCGCGTTTCAAGATCTTGAAGATGAGCTGATTACCTTCCTCGCCATACTTACCCATCAACGTTTCAATGTTTTCCGCAGCCGGAGTTTCCAATGGCTCAAACGCGTAATGCTCATAGACGCGCCGGATGATGCCGATCACATATTCGCGTCGGCGAACATCGGCGGGAAGAAAATCTCGCATTCCACGCGCTGGTTGTGTTTGAGGCTTAGACATAGGTCATTGACGATTGACGAGTGACTCTCTTTCCTCTCGGTACATCCGCGTATATTCAACATAGTTCTGCCAGAACACATCGAGACCTGCTACTTCCTCAGACGAGAGAGTGCGCTTAACCTGCGCAGGGAATCCCATAACGAGAGAATGTGGTGGAATAACTGTTCCAGGTGAGACTAGAGAGCCAGCGGCAACGATTGAGTATTCTCCAACCCGCACATCGTCGAGTAAGACTGAACCGATTCCGATAAGTGCTCCACGCTCGACGTAACATCCGTGCAGAGTGACGCTGTGACCCACGGTCACCTGATCTTCGAGGATAGTCGGATGTGAATGGTGTCTAACGTGAATCACCGAGTTGTCTTGAATGTTGGTTCGATCGCCGATACGGATGTAGTGAACGTCGCCACGAACGACAGCATTGAACCAAACAGAGGATTCTTCCCCGATATGCACATCCCCAATTACATGAGCACTATCTTCAACAAATGCATTTGCATGAATCTGCGGATGAACTCCGCGAAACGGTCGAATCATAAGTTGGGAAATACTAGCATATGGTCTCGCGGTGATAGGTCTTTGGTCTTTGGGTCTTAAGTTTTAGGTTTATGGTTTTCGCTATGCAAAGAGATTTATTCGAGTGCACCATTGCCCGTCGCTAACGATCAAAGAACAAAGACCTAAGACCCAAGACCTAATTGACACCATGGTAAACCGCGTGAGAAATTGCGCGTCGTGATTCGTTGCTTAACTCTGCTGCTCGCAGTCCTTTCGATAACTGGTTGTGGTGGTGGCTCACTCTTCAAAGTGAAACCTGCCCCAGATCTTCCACCACTCAGCAACGGAGCAAAGACAGCCGTTGCCGGTGGCGTTATGTTGCGAGTGGCACCATTACTCTCCGACGAAGAGAGTCAGGATTTGTTTGAAGCGAATCTACCATTGAGCGGCGTGTTGCCTGTGCGCGTCGCAATGAACTACGAGGGCGACCAACCACTGGATCTAAAGCGCGCACGGTTTCATCTGAAAGATGCGGACGGTCGTGAATGGAAACTTCTTAGTCCAAAGAGTGCTATCTCGCGAATCCTCAAATCCAACGGTATCTCTCTATACAACCCAAACTCGCGCAAGCAATTTGAAAACGACTTCAAGGCGTACGCGTTAGATGTTGATGTGCCTTTGACGTCATCCACTCCAACTCGACAGGGTTTTCTTTTCTTTCAAGCACCAGGCAAACAACCAGTCCAGAGTCCCAAAGGTTTGACGTTACAGGTCGACCGTTTACCACAACCGATCTCAGTGTCTTTGAATTAATGAGCAGAAATGGATTGGTCTATCCTCTGGTTCGGCTTTCGTTCAAATTGGACCTGCCGCGGCGGTGTGCCGAACGCACACCCAGGGCTTACCCAATTCGAAAAAGAGACGGCTTTCGGCACGGCGAAGCCGCTGCCTCACGCCAGGCAGCAAGCCGTACCGCGATTACCTGCTACATAAAAAGACGGACGACACTTTGTTGTCGTCCGTCTCTTTGGGCCTAAGCCCATCCCCTGGATTTTCCTCCTGAGGATTCTAGTGCAGGACCACGTCCTGCCATAGTTTACCTGGGACCAGTGGCCCTGAGCGTTATCTCAGTTCCAGTAGGTAGCTCCAGGTCTTGACGCCCCTGAACATAAACCGAGCCAGCACCAGCCCCAGCACCGATAACTGCACCAATGGCCGCTCCTTTTCCGCCGCCTGCAATGGCGCCAATGATCGCTCCCAGTCCGGTACCGATTGCTGTTCGTGTAACTGTCCGGTTCGTTTGATCGCTCTCGCGCACGGCACCCTCATTATCCACACGAACCGCCTCGCCATTGGGCGTGCGGGCCGATTCCAAGATGCCCGCAAAGCGATAGGTACGCCCCTCTCTCAACCGTACGTTTTCAAAGTTGAGAGTTGCTTCCGAGCGTCCAGTGATGCGGCCTCCGCGGTTCACGTTCGATAAGTAACCTTCGATGGTCGCACCCTCATACTGGCCTGGTGACTTCACTGTCATCGTAAATCGATCGCCTTCGCGAACAGTTTGAGTCGAGATATCAGAATTGAGCACCGCTACCAGCTCAGTTCCGTTCGGAATCACGTAGTCGCCAGCCACGGTACCTGTGTTGGTGTTGTCGTTGTACAGATCAAGTTGAGCAACGTCAGAACTACGATCGTAGTAACTCTCCACTCTTACGGGCTGACTAAACTGATCCGAATACAACTCGCGCGTAACGCGGAGTCGTCGACCGTTATCGATTGGATCAAACGTGACAGTAAAGTCCTGCGCACGATCACCGGTCCTGACGATCGTCAGTTGATCGCCTGACAAGCTGGCGCGGACGCGAACGGTACGACCGTTCGGGTTCGTCTCTACGTGCTCGCGGCCGTCGGCAACGAAGTTAATCTGCGGTGCACGTGACGATGCGATCGTGACGTTCGTTCCCTTCTGATCGATCGCAATTGTCTCAGGCGAGTCGAGCCTGCGAATCAGCGCGTCATACACTCGTTCACGGCGTTCCGCAGGTAGGTTTCGCGTCGCATCTTCCGCTGCTCTTCTCGCGTCGCCACTTTGAGAAGTGTCTAGACGATACGTTCCGGTCAGCCGTCCGTCAGAACCAGAACTGCCACCCGGGAACGAAGTGTTATCCCAGTTCGCAGCAATGCCGTGCGAAGAAGCGAGTTGATCGAGGTCACTTCGAAGCGCATTCCAATCATTCGCCGTCTGGGCACTAACTCGTCGATTCGCCACGATCGAGTTCAGGTAGGCCGCATCGTCGAGCGTAGCCTGCACATCATTGCGACTAGCGCTTCGATTGTTCAGCCCATTACGCAACTGAACAACGTCATTCTCGAACTCATTGAGTCGGCGACCTGCCTCTTCTCTTTGCCGCGAATCGATCCGTGCTGTATTCAAGTCTTGTCGGAAGCTGCGACTGAATTGGTTGGTTCGATTCTCGATCCGTCGCACCAATTGACGTAGTTGGAAATCATTCGAACCATATCCTGGACCAGTACTGATCCCACCCGTGTTCCAACGCCAGTCGTCAATGTAATAAGCGCGAGCGAGCTGATCGAGATCCGCCTGGAGTAGTCGCCAATCCTGCTGGACACGATTGTCTAACCGGTTGTTGATGAAGAACTGGTTAAGTTGCGCCGCGCGGTCGAGCATAAGCCGTACATCGGCTGAGGTTGACCGCCGGTTCTCAAATCGCGTCCGCAGCTGATCAGTAGTGTTTTCGAAATCCCGAATTAGGCGATTGATTTCATCTTCACGCGCTGTGCCATTGATTCTGGTCTGATCGACCGCATATTCCACATCTCGGCGCAACGTGTCAGAACGATTCTCGACTCGCTGCAGCAGATCACGAATCGTCGCCTCTGTTTCGCGGTACTGACGTTGTGCCAGCACCGCTGTGGTGATGCCGAAATTCACCACCGCCAGCAGTAACGCTGTAGTTAAAGTCTTGTAAAAAGTTCTCATCTCTGAGTCCTCCTAAAAAAGTTTGGAACTAATATGTCTGCATAACTACCGCACTTGAAACGGGGAACTTTGGATGAGGAGAGCGGGGAAGACTCGGGAGTTACAACGAGGGATGATGCACCCTTGTCTTGATCTAAGCGATGTAGGAGCAACTCTTAAGGTTGCACCGCAGTCATTATCATCGAATGAGAGAAACCCATTTGGGTGGCAAGACTGTTACAAATTTATTGTGGCCCAGACGAGAGGTAGCTTCAACCGGTAGAGCCAAAGCCGCCACTGCCTCGCTCAGTCGCGCTGATCTGATCGACCCAGACGGCTGAGGGCGTGATGATCTGCTCGATAATTAGTTGGCAGATTTTTGTGCGAGCCGGCAATTCAATTCCTTCTTCGCCAGTGTTGTAGAGGAGGCACAAGATCTCGCCGCGGTAGTCCGAATCAATGACCCCGGCGAGTACATCAAGTCCATGACGAGTTGCAAGCCCTGAGCGCGGTGCGACGCGACCGTAATAGCCATCTGGAACAGCTACGGCCAAACCAGTACGGGCGGCTACCCGTTTCTTTGGACCAAGCGTGATCCTTTCGATACTGTGAAGATCAAGGCCGGCTGCAGATGAGCTTCCGCGGCTGGGTAGGATTGCTTCTGGATGTAGCTTTTTGAAGTGGAGATATTTATTTGGTTCCATGAGGAGTCAGGCTTACAAACGTGGCAGGGTCACTCCACGCTGTCCTTGATACTTACCGCCTCGATCCTTGTAAGACGTGTCGCACACTTCATCGGATTCGAAGAAGACAACCTGGGCCACGCCTTCGTTGGCATAGATCTTTGCCGGCAGCGGCGTTGTGTTCGAGAACTCCAGAGTTACGTAGCCTTCCCATTCAGGTTCAAAAGGCGTCACATTCACGAGGATTCCGCAACGAGCATACGTGCTTTTCCCGAGACAAATGGTTAACACATTACGGGGAATGCGAAAGTACTCGACAGTGCGCGCGAGTGCGAAGCTGTTGGGTGGAATGATTACGGAATCACCTTTTACGTCGACGAAGTTTTTTTCGTCGAACTCTTTCGGATCGACGATGGTGCTGTTGATGTTGGTGAAGAGCTTGAACTCATCTGCACAACGAATGTCGTAACCATAGCTCGAGGTGCCATATGAGACGATCCTCTTGCCGTTAACTGCCTTTACTTGATCGGGCTCAAAGGGTTCGATCATTCCGAACTCAGTAGCCATGCGCCGGATCCAGCGATCAGATTTTACTGCCATCTTAAAACCTCATGCCTAAGCAAGTACTTGCTTGGACGAACAAACTAAGAATTCACAAGTGGAACCGCTATACGGAGTCAGCCGCATAAGAAAATCGCTCCGCGTAGCAAGTGCCGCGCGGAGCGACTTTCGACAAGTCTAAAGAATCCGGTTCCATCGAACGCGGAGGAGTCTAGGCTACGCCTAACCACCTGTCAACAAACCGAAACAATGGCTGTAGCTGTCTTGCATCGGCAGGTACAAGTAGCAATATTTCGCCTCCTGTTGCTCACGTCCGAGTCATCCCCAGGCTGAGTATCAAACATGTCTCGGCGAATTAACTCAGCTCCAATTCTTCTTTTGGGGTCATTCTGTGCTGAAAAGTTTCACTGGGTAGTAGTTCGCAGGGGCTTGTGTCAATGAAACAATACCCGCCGTGGAATCAGCGCACTTTTCTATTCTGCCGGACAATATTTCATGTTGCGTTTCGTTCTCTCGTTAGACGCTAAGCTTTGACCTCTCCCTCGAAGGGACATATAGTCCGGGCCATCTTCACCCACGGACTGATCTCCCGGAACCTGCGCGGCTGAAACCGCCACCCGACCACCTCCGCCTGACCAGCCTATTCACATCATCACGGTTCCGATCCATTTCAAAGGAGGTTACTCATGTTCTGCTTCAAGGAGTCACTACTCGCTCTCGTCTGCCTATTCGGCATCGTCGTCGCGCTCGCCGCACTGACGCTGCTGGTCGGGTTGGGGCAGAAGCCCGGCCCTAAACAGCCACCGCCTTCATTTGGAAGGCCAGGCAATTTCTACCTGACGAAAACCACTCACAATGGTGCCCAAGCTCTAACTGCTTGTGCCGCAGGCTACCACATGGCTTCAATCTGGGAGATTTACGACCCGTCGAGTCTGACCTACAGCACAGTATACGGTTTCACAAGGGCCGACTCAGGCCTCGGTCCGCCGACGTATCAGGGCTGGATTCGCACGGGGGATGATGCGTCGAGCAGCAACTGCCTCGCGTGGACAACCGCCGATGGATCCAACGGTGGCAGGTTGGTCAACCTTATACGGGGCTGGCTCGCGGAGGAGCCACTCAACCCGTGGTTCACCTACGGCGATGGGTGCAATGCGAACCATCATGTGTGGTGCGTGCAAGACTGAAGCGGCGCTGGCCGATTGCTTCCGACATTTCGTTGAATAGTCAACAGCGCTGACGAAGACATAGAAAGGAGATACGTGATGTCCAAGCTCAAGAACTCGATCATCGCTTTAGCTGTTTTGGTGATAATGGTTGGCGCCCTTGCCGCATTGATGCCGCTAATCGGTCTGGGGCAGGCGGTTCCCGGGCCAGCCAAACCCCCGCCCCCATTAGGAAAACCGCCCTCAATTAAAATCCCAGGCAATTTCTACTTGACGAAAACCATCCACAACGGCGCCCAAGCCTTAACCGCTTGTGCCACGGGCTACCACATGGCTTCAGTCTGGGAGATCTATGATCCCTCGAACCTGAAGTACAACAGAACATACGGTTTGACACTGGCCGACTCAGGCTACGGTCCGCCCAACCGTTTTGGGTGGATTCGCACGGGTCTGGGCGAGGAAAATAACTACGACGTCTCGCAGGGCTACCCTGGCAACTGCCTCGCATGGAAGAGCGCCGATGCCTCCGAAGTGGGCTCTTCCTTCGGCCTTGGCGAAGGCATTAAAGACCAGAGTATCCGCCCATGGAGTTCCCGCAACGATTCGTGCAATACGAAGAATCACGTCTGGTGCGTGAAGGACTGAACAACTGCGACCCGTTTCTTAGAGTAGAACTATCGACAACGCTGTCTCACATATAGGATGACCCGCATTCTAAGCGATCGGGAGACGGGTTCAGTGAGCGCGGCAAAGCCCGGACGCGCCTCAAGCGAGGAATATATAAAGCATCTGCGCGAGGCTTGGCGTCTCGCGAGGCAAGCACGTCAGACCCTCGAGCAGGCTAAGCGCTACCCTGCCATGGCCGAATCCTTCCTGATACTTGCTGATGAGTTGAGAGAGAATGCGATGAAGGAAATTGAAAGGGGCGGCAAAGCGAATCTAGCGTCTTTACGAGATAAAAGATTTCTTGCTTCGGAAAGACTTTGGCCTGAACCTTATGTATGTTTGACGGCATCTCTAATTGGGCCTCAATGGCGCGTCGACTTTTTGTCGAGATCGAAGGGATCGCGAGGGAGTTTCTGAGTGTTTGAGGGAGTTAGCTTTCTACTACGCTTTCGACAAACGTCCGAGAGTGTGCGGTTTCTGAGCATTGTCAGATGGACCACAAAATTTCCGA
>JBKPAL010000203.1:0-12220 GCA_046726395.1 Acidobacteriota bacterium | reverse complement strand
GAGCTATCGACTCTACCTTTCCGAGCCTTCTGTTTTTCAGGTGCGATCTGCCCGCTTACGTAAGTGCCGGCACCCACGCGTGTGACAACGAACCCTTCGCCGGCTAGCCGGTCATATGCGACCGTCACTGTAGTTCGCGAGACCTGAAGCGACCGTGCGAGATCGCGGCTCGCCGGTAAGCAATCGCCAGGTCTGAGACGGCGTTCGGTGATAGCCTGTCGCAGTTGCCGGTAGATCTCCCCGCTCAGATTCTGGCGACCAATTAGATTGATATGGACATCCATTGGGCCGCAGTTTAGCTTGCGGAATTGGCCTGGTCAAAAAAGACGAAATTGGCTATTGCACCAGTCCTTTGTGTTCATATACTTTCCGACTAAATGGCGAAGATTCGGAACGTAAACCAGGCACAGGCGATCATATACGTACTGGCAGGAGGGCTCGTCGCGGGTACGTTGGACATCGCCTATGCCTGTCTGTTCTGGGGACTGAAGGCGGGCGCGTCCCCAGAGCGTATCTTTCAGTCAGTCGCCACAGGACTACTTGGGCCAGACAGTTTCAAAGGCGGTATTACGACGGCTGCGCTAGGTCTCTTCCTTCACTATTTCATCGCAATATCAATGTCAGTTGCCTACTACCTCGTAGCACGCCACTGGGCCGCACTACGCGAGAAACCGGTGGCATACGGAGCTGCCTATGGCGTCGTCTTATATGGAGTGATGAATTACATCGTGGTGCCGCTTTCCGCAGCTCGAGGTGGTGGGTCCGCCGGAGGGCTTTGGATTATTCTGAGCATCCTCGTTCATATGTTTCTGATCGGCGTTCCGATTGCCCTGTTTGCTCGGCGTGCATTTGGCACAGTTGAACCAGCTGAACTATTGGATCACGTATAGATAATCGTCCTCGCACCAACAGGGGTTGATATCGTGAAACGCTTACATCGCGCAGTCGCGTCAACCATTCTGATCGCTGCAATGGGTTCGATTTACGTCGCGTACTCCCAAGGCGCTGCAACAGTTGTCAAAGATGCACCCAACATAAGTGGCTTGCATGACTTTGATTTTCTCGTCGGCGAATGGCGCGTGCGTCACCGGGTATTGAATGCTTCTAAAAAGTGGAACGAATTTGATGGCACGGCGAGCAACCGTCCGCTAATGGCGGGTTGGGCCAACGTTGAAGAGCACACGTTCGATAGGCCATCAGGTATTTCTCGCGGCATCGCGATGCGGGCCTACGACGCGAAGAGCGGACAATGGGCAATCTGGTGGGTCGATAGTCGTGTTCCTCACGGTGCACTCGATCCTCCCGTCAAAGGACGTTTTGAAAATGGCGTCGGCACTTTCTATTCCGATTATGTTCAGGATGGAAAAACAATCCGCGTGCGCTTCCTGTGGTCGCTGATCACGGCGAAGTCCGCTCGTTGGGAGCAAGCAACTTCAAGCGATGCCGGAAGAACGTGGGAAACGAACTGGATCATGGAGTTTCGGCGGCCTCAGTAAGCACTCGCAAGGAATAATGCTTCTCAATCGTTTTCAACCCATAGCATTCGCACTGTTTCGCATCGTGTTTGGCCTGTTGTTCCTTCAGTTCGGCACTCAGAAACTTTTCGCATGGCCCAACTCTCCGACTGGCTATACACCGACGGCGCTCTTGAGAGTGGCCGCATGCATCGAGCTAACCTGCGGGTTTCTGATCATGATTGGATTACTTGCCGAGTTTGCTGCATTTCTTGCAGCTGGCGAAATGGCATTCGCTTATTTCCTTGGCCATTTCCCTATCGCGTTCTGGCCGGTTGTCAGCAAGGGCGTGCCGGCAGTACTTTTCTGTTTTGCATTTCTGTTCATTGCGACGCACGGTGCAGGTCACTGGAGTCTTGATAACTTGTGGAGAAAGCGCTCGGAGGCAGCGTAAGTATTGTGGTGATGTAGTCAGCACGACCACGCGGTAGCGGGTCGGCGCGAAAATCATTGCCGATTGTCTTGCCAATCCAATTGCCCCTATCGCAAACATTCCAATTCGCAATCAAAAATCGACAATCGGAAATGTTTTACCGGGAATCTGTTTGTCACATATAGTCGGGAATTTCAGCCTCATGGTCACCCACATTTCTCCCGGCATGTTGCCTTCAATACATCTCGGAAATGCCGATTGACCTCTACCTGATTGGTGTTTCCTGGTTTAGGTAAAGTCTCAAGCAAGCCTACGATGATGAACGGGTCACCCGCTACCGCGAGGTATTACCGACCTCATAGACACCTTACTTTGTAGCCCGTACAATTTCGCGTCTTTCCACAATTGCAACGGCTTAACAGATAGGAACCTTGCTGCGGCTTAATACCCAGGAACTCTGAATGAACATACTCAGCTCGGATGCTTTCGTTTTCTTCGGTGCAACCGGCGACCTCGCCTACAAGAAGATCTTTCCTGCTTTACAGGCGCTGGTCGAGCGAGGGAATCTGAACATTCCGATCATAGGCGTTGCCCGTGAAGAATGGTCCTTGGACCAGCTACGCGAGCGAGCCCGTGCCAGTCTGGAGGATTTCGGTGATGTTGATCCCGACGCGTTTACCAAACTGTCTTCACTGCTGCAGTACATCCATGGAGATTACCGCGACGCGGCCACCTACGATCGTTTGAAGCAAGCACTGAACGGATCCGCGCGCCCATTACACTATCTTGCAGTTCCGCCCGGTATTTTCTCAACGGTATTGCAGGGCCTAGACCAGGCTGGCTGCGCGAACGATGCGCGGGTTGTAGTGGAGAAACCCTTTGGCCGCGACCTCGCTTCAGCTCAAGCGTTGAATGCGAACTTACACGAGGTCTTCCCGGAATCTGCGGTGTTTCGCATCGATCACTACCTGGGAAAGGAGGCTGTTCAGAATCTGTTGTACTTCCGCTTTGCTAACACCTTCCTCGAACCGATCTGGAATCGCAACTTTGTGGACAACGTGCAGATCACACAAGCCGAGAACTTTGGCGTGCAAGGACGTGGTGCCTTCTACGAAGAAGTCGGCGCTATTCGCGACGTGGTCCAGAATCACTTACTGCAAGTGATTGCTCTGTTGGCAATGGATGCGCCCGCCGGTCGACATCAGGATGCTTTGCGCAGCGAAAAGGTGCAACTGTTCAATGCGTTGAGGCCAGTTGATCCCGCAGATGTAATTCGAGCACAGTTCCGCGGCTACCGCGAGGAGAAGGGCGTTTCGCCGGACTCACAGGTAGAGACTTTCGCTGCTTTGCGGCTCTACATCGACACCTGGCGCTGGGCCGGCGTGCCTTTCTATATTCGGGCTGGCAAGTGCCTTCCGGTCACAACCACTGAGGTGGTGGTCACGCTGAAGCGACCACCGATTGAGATCTTTGATGAGATCGAAGCATCAGAGTCGAATTACTTTCGGTTTCAGTTGAGTCCGGACGTCAATATCTCGCTCTATACGCAAGTAAAGCAGCCAGGTGAAGAGATGTGCGGCGAGACTGTGGAGCTCATTGCTCGACACGCACACGCATCTGAACATTTGCCCTACGAGCGGTTGCTGGGAGATGCACTACGTGGTGACAATTCGTTGTTTACGAACGATGTGAGCGTGGAAGCAGCATGGCGTGTGGTTGATCCGATTCTCACCAACCCTAGCCCGCCAACAGAATACGAACGCGGTACTTGGCCTGTTGCGGCCGAAAACATGGCAGCCGGAGCAATGGGTTGGCATAAACCGATGGCTGAAAACACAGGATCGGAGACTCGATAACGACTGCTTTGCCACTATGAGTAAGATCGCGTCTCAGCGACAACCAAAGCGTATCGAACATCAGAAACTATGAAATACAACGTGCACAAAGTTCTATCGCTCACGCTAATCCTTGTGCTGACCGTCTTGGCCTACGCGCAAGAACGTTCGGGATCAAGCTCTCAACAACAACCAGTCTCTCAACAACAATTCGACGTCATTATCCGAGGCGGCACAGTTTATGACGGAACTGGTCGTGCTCCCGTAAACGCCGACGTGGCAATAAGCGGTGATCGAATCGCAGCCGTTGGAAATCTCAGCCACGCGACCGCACCAACTATTGTCGATGCCAAAGGTCTAGCCGTTGTGCCTGGCTTCATCAACATGCTCTCTCATTCTGAGACTTCATGGCTTGTAGATAGCCGCTCGTTGAGTGAACTTCGACAAGGGGTTACGACTCAGATATTCGGCGAAAGTTCGATGGGCCCGCTTAACGATGAAATGAAAAAGCGACGACGCGAGTCACAGGGCGATTTGAAGTATGACATCCCGTGGACCACGCTGGCCGAGTATCTCAACTATCTTGAGAAACGAGGCATCTCGCAAAACGTCGCGTCGTTCATTGGCGCTCCTACGATCCGCGAATACGTGATCGGCCTCGAAGACAAACCGCCCACGGCCGCACAACTAGACCAGATGCGCGAGCTAGTACGTCGCGAGATGGAGGCTGGTGCACTGGGCATCACTACGGCCTTGATCTACCCGCCCGCATTCTTCGCTAAGACCGATGAGTTGATCGAGTTGTGCAAGGTTGCGGCGAAGTACAAAGGCAAATACACAGCACACATGCGTAGTGAAGGAGCACAGTTGATCGAGGCTGTGCAAGAAACGATTCGCATCAGTCGTGAAGCAGGCCTCCCGGCTGAGATTTATCACCTCAAAGCATCAGGTGAAGCCAACTGGCCCAAGATGGATCAAGTGATCAAAATGATCGAAGACGCGCGCAGGCAGGGCGTGAAGATCACCGCCGATATGTATACGTATCCTGCGGGTGGAACAGGACTGGATGCGTCGTTGCCGCCGTGGGTTTTTGATGGTGGACGCGAGGCTGCTTACAAGCGTCTTCAGGATCCGACGACGCGCCAAAAGATCGCTGAGGCGGTTCGCACGCCGACAAACGAGTGGGAAAACCTTTACCTCTTGTCCGGCTCTCCTGATCGGATCCTATTGGCAAGCTTCAGAAACGATAGCCTGAAGCCGCTTACGGGAAAGAACCTCGCCGAGGTTGCAAAGATGCGCGGGAAAGATCCAATTGAGACGATCATGGATCTGCTACTCGAAGATCGCTCTCGTATCGGCACCATCTATTTCCTGATGAGCGAAGACAACATCAAGAAGCAAATACGTCAGCCCTGGGTCTCGTTCGGTTCTGACGCTGCTTCGATAGCTACGGAAGGCGTGTTTCTAAAATCCGCAGCACATCCTCGTGCATACGGCAATTTCGCGCGGCTGCTCGGCAGGTACGTGCGCGATGAAAAAGTCATCCCACTCACCGAAGCCGTGCGGAGATTGACTAGCTTGCCTGCAACCAATCTTGGCCTCGACAGTCGTGGGCTGCTCCGGAAGGGCATGTTCGCTGATGTAGTTATTTTCGATCCACAAACAATTGCCGACCGCGCAACCTTCGAAAATCCACACCAGTACTCAGTCGGTGTTCGAGACGTTTTTGTGAATGGGACACAGGTGCTCAAAAACGGAGAGCACACGGGAGTAAAACCTGGAAGAGCATTGTGGGGGCCGGGAAAAATCGACCGCAATTAAAAACCATCCACAGATTACATAGATTACACAGATTACGAAGCTAAACAGCTAACTTGACGCGTTTGCAACCGTGGACTTGTGCGTCGACTTGGCTGATTAGCTTCTTAATCTGTGTAATCTGTGTAATCTGTGGATGGTCGCTTTAACCCGGCATCGACGTTGCATAATTAAACTGCCAAGGGTTGAGCTGCGCAGAGTTCGTTTTGCTTCGACTCGTAATGCGTTCGGTTTGGTGTCACGAGAGGGTATCAAAGTGAAACGAGTACAAGTACAGCAATCCCTGATGAAGCGTCCATATTGAAAGCGGAGGTGAGGTAATGGAACCAACTAGGGTAATAGTTGATGAGGTGAAGCAGCGTATGGATCGCGGTGAACAGTTCGCCTTCGTTGACACTCGTAATCCCAAAGCATGGGGCGAAGCTGAAACGAAATTGCCCGGGGCCATCCGCGTTCCGGCCGATGAAGTGGAAAAGCACCTCGATAAGATCCCCAGGGACCGCACTGTCATTACTTACTGCACGTGACCGAACGAAGCCTCAAGCGCCCGTGTGGCGCAGGTGTTAAGCGATCATGGTTGGAAAAATGTTCACCCTCTGTATGGTGGATTCGATGAATGGGTTAAGGCGGGACTGCCCGTTGAGCCGAAATAAGGTGTGATCGAATAATACGTGGCTCGAAGCGCGATTGAGACCCCCTGCTATCTCCCTGCATTAGATCAGTCTTTTCGTCTTTATCATTACCACACGTGTATGGCTATCGCGTTTAATGGTTAGTTTATATTCGCGGCCTTGCACTCTCATCATTCGCAGAATCTGCTCCAGCGTCAGTCGTGAGGCGGGCACAGCGTCGATACGTTCGATGATATCGCCCACACGCAATCCAGCTTTTCCTGCCGGCGAGTCTTCGAGCACCTGATAGATTTTGAAGATTCTGAAATCAGCTCCGTACGCACGTAAACTCATACCACTCATGTCGTACTCGAGCGGTTCTTCGAAATAGGCATTGCGTTCGAGGATGAGCCGGCGTCTTGGGTAATCGAAAATAACTTTGAATCTCCTCAGTATCTCAGTGCCGATCAACCCTTCATATTCCAAACTAGCAAGTGCTCCCCCGTTGTCTTGGGAGATGTAGATCAAGGGTGCCGTAAAAATTGAACTGCCAATCTTGAAGTGGGTCGCGCGGCCAATTAAAAGACGCGTCTCACCGCCGAGTCCAGATATGGATCGATCCACGATCGTCTTTTGCGTAGGGACGGGCAGCCGATTCCTGTGCGCGAAAGGGGTAGTCAAAATCGCTGTCATCATGCATCCGCCAGTGTCGACCAGGAATCGTCCAGTAAGTTCGCCACGATCAGCTATCGCGATCTTTGCCGGCACGAAGAAGTGACCCTCGCGCAGGGTGAGTGATACGCTTTCTCCACTACCGGCATAGGCATAAGATTGTGGGTCGTAAAGCTTCAACTTTTGACGTGCGTAATCAATCTCTACTACATACTTGAGAAACAGATCGAGTCCTACCAATCCGTCCACCGATCTCCCAAACTGTTCCTCCACCACTCCCAGGTTTATCACGGCCGCAGTTTGGTCTGAGAACGTTGCGTTCTTGAGAGTGATAGTAAGACCGTTAGTTCGTGAAACTTCATAAGCATTTGAGCCCGCCCCTCCTATGTGTGAAACATGGCCCTGAAGTTTTAGCCCGAGCGCTGATGCTTTACTCAGGCCAATAACAAAAGGAGAAGTTGATCCGCTATCCAGGTAAAACGACATTGGCGGAGAGTTGTTGATCCGCGCTTCAAGAACAATGCCGCCGTAGCTGGTTATTTCGACTGGAATAGTTTGCGGATGTCCAGTGGGATTTTGAGCGGTGAAGGGATACTGGTCTGATCGCGGGAGTGGCGTTCCGAGCGTGAGTAATACGACAACGAGCCAGATGATTATTTGAGTAGTGGTTCTCATCTGAACTTGCGATCGTGTGGCAAAACAGTCAGTACCGAAACGCGGTAGCGTCGGGTAAGTCTGTCCCAGTGTTGAACAGACCCGACGCTACTGCGTTCCGCTACTGACTTAAGATTCGCGAAACAAGGACTCGAGCTCTTTGGATGCCTCTTCGACCGTGCGCTTGACGTCCTCTAAAACCTTCGCTGCCTCTTTTGCCTCAGCCGCGATGCTTTGTGCACGCTGAGTGGCATCTTTCGAAACGGCGCTTGCTTTCTTGAAGTGCTGCTCTACTTCTCGCAACTGCTTCTCAGCCTGCTTCGCTTCAGCAGCGGCCTTCTTCTGCTTCGCCTCTAAACGCTGGACCGTCGATCGAGCTTCAATCAACGACCTCTTCGCATTCTGCACTGAAATTTTAGCGGCAGCTATTCTTGCCCGACGTGTCTCTTCAAGTTGACGCACCTTCTGAGCATCACTTGAAGGTGGCTCCTGTCGACGGGTATGCGTTGCGGCAACACCGGACTTTTGTGAGGAAGTGATGCGCGTCGTTTCCTTGTTCGCTTTCGTCGTGCTACCTCCAGACATCAATGAGATCAGTGAGTCAAAGCCTGGAGGATCTACGTCGCGGGTGAGGCGACCGGGTCTTGGACCGTCGGAAAGCGAAGCATATGCAGACACAGCCTCAAGTGTAGTGATGATTCGGTTCAGAGAATCTGGCGACGGATTGTGACCGGCATCACGCAGCAATTCAGTCGTCAGCTCCGACAAGTGCGAAAGTGCTTCGCGCCGCGCGTCGAGCGGTCCGCGCATGTCTGCCTTCTTTCCGGCGAGACCGGATGCCTGGGATTGTCGAACACGCTCACCTGCCGCAACCAACTTGTCGAATGCCTCGCGATGCTTCCAGTAGAGTTGGTTGACCGCCCAGGCCGTGACTGAAGGCTTAGTAAGTCCTTTCACGAGGTTGGCGTCGTTACCGCGCCCGCTCTGCTTCAGTCGCGTAGCCAGTGAATTGCGCGCGCCGGTGAATTCTGCCAATGGGAGCTTGAATAAGGCATCAACATCATCCTCGAGGCTCAGTTTGGGGTCGCCGCTTATAAGCTCTAGTTTCGTTTCACGTTTTGCACCGTTTCTCACCATATAGTCTAGTTTCTCACTTTTCAAAACACAGAGCGAAACATCTGGTTGGCGGGTGTAGGGCAACTAACTTATTTATCTAAGGACTGGTGCTGGCCACTGACTGGATTGCGAACGGGCTGGGCATCCGATGAATCAGTTGAACCACTTTAAGACCTGTGGCTAATCCGGTTGCCGCAGCTCTTTGTCCATTAATATCCTGAACAACGTACTTGCTGGGCACGTTAGATCTTTCGTCGGAAGAAGCGGCCATGCTCACACTACTCAAACTCGAGTTGGAAAAGTTGTTTCGGGCGAAGAGCTTTTACCTCTCCTTTATAGTTTTGATTGGATTCGTTGGATTGATGCTTTGGGGGTTCTACACCTATGCCGCACGCAAAACAGGGGGGCAAGCTGTTGAGCAGTTCAAATATACCTATGAATCCAAACAGTATTTCAACGGATTGACCTTCGCGCTCTACTCAGTGTTGTTCTCTTTCACCTTACTACTACCCATTTTCGTATCCATGAGTGCAGGGTCGCAGATCGCAGGTGAAGCGCGCGCCGGCACGCTTCGAATGATCTGTACGCGTCCGATTTCGCGTGCCTCGCTCGTCCTTGCGAAGTTTCTGGTCACGGCACTTCACGCGGGTCTTCTGTTAACCTTCTTCATTGGCCTGAATTTGGTAGTGGGATTGATTTTCGTCGGCTGGGGCAACCTGGAGCTTTATCCTGGACCACTTAATCTCGTTGACGCACCGGGAAAGATCATGCGCAACGATGCACTCATGCGTTTTGGCTACGCCGCCCTGTCAGGTACTTGGGCGCTTCTCGTCATCGCTGCCCTCGCGCTTCTTTGTTCCGTCATCTTCGACTCACCGGTACAAGCCACCATTATGACCATCGCCGCCTATCTAACTCTTTACATAGTTGGGCGAGTGGAGTTTTTCGAGCATCTGCGACCCTATTTTTTTACCACCGACATGGAGTTCTGGCGCGACGTGTTTAAGCCAGATATTCCCTGGCAGAGTCTATGGCGGAACGCCTGTGTCTGCGGCGCGTATGCAACTGGGTTATTACTGACAACCGTGGTTATCTTCGAGCGCAAGGACATTGTTACTTGATATGTGGGTGAAACTTATTCTTCTGTTCTTGTTTTGTCTGATGATCCTCGGCGCCGTTCACTTCGCACAGCCGCATGAATCCGAGGAACTAAGCTCAACGGCTAAGCCTCTTGTTTCGCTCCGTCTTCTCACTTGGAATATCGGTTATGCCGAACTCGAAGATGACACTCGCGCACACGACAAAGATTTGCCGGCAGTTGCGGAAGTGATCCTACGTAAAGACCCTGACGCAGTTGCGCTTCAGGAAATTACCGGCACGGCGCAATTAAAGATTTTGCTCGGGCTATTACACGGTAAATATCGGGGTGCAGTTGCGCAGCAAGGAAAAGGAGATCGATTCGAGGCCGTACTGGTCAAAGATGCCAGCGCGACGTTTATTCCAGTTGCAGTGGGTGCTCGCTACGCTCTGGCAGCTTCATTCCGATCGCGCCAGAACACGCCCGAGGTCGTGCTTTTGAGCGCTCACGCTGATGCATTCAATGCCGCTCGTCGAAGGACCTACACGGAAGCGTTGATCGATTGGGCACAGGCTCGAGCGCAATCGTCTAGGGTTTTCATCGCGGGTGATTTCAACTTTGAACTCAAAGCCGCCAACGAGACAAATCTTTATACAGACAATTTGAAACACGATAGTGAATCGTACAGCCACATCCTGCGCACCTTTCGCGATCTGGGGCGCGGAGCCGGCGACACAGCAATTAACGATCGGCGCATCGATTACATCTTTGGCCCAGCTAAACAAGTTGGACGAGCTGAGGTTTTGCGTGATGCCGCGGTCGGCCGGATGGACCATTGGCCACTGTTAGTAGAAGTAGGCCTTTGATAGACCAAGGCCCTGGTTGGAATACCAATGTCAGACATAACTCTACAGACCGAAGAGTTGACGAAACGTTTTGGCGCCCGCACAGTGGTTGATCGTCTGACAGTGCGCGTTGAGCGAGGTGACATCTACGGCTTCCTCGGCCCGAACGGAGCGGGAAAGTCAACTACGCTGCGGATGTTGTTGGGTCTGGTGAGGCCCACATCCGGCGCGATCAAGTTTCCGGTGCGGGCTTCAAATTGGGAGTACCTGCAGGCACGGTCGCGGATCGGAGCAATCATCGAGACGCCGGCGTTCTACGAAAATTTTTCTGGGCGCAGGAATTTGCAACTGCTTGCTTCGTTGTCAGGTGGAGCGCAACTGAAGCGTGTGGAAGAGGTGCTCGAGATCGTGGACTTGCGCGAACGCGCGCTCGATCCAGTGAGAGTTTATTCATACGGCATGCGTCAGCGTTTGGGAATTGCACAGGCACTTTTACCAACACCGGACCTTATCATTCTCGACGAGCCGACAAATGGTCTCGACCCGCAAGGAATACAACAAACGCGGAAGTTGATTCGACGTCTGCGCGATGAACTCAGGTTGACTGTATTGCTCTCGAGTCATCTGCTCACAGAGGTTGAACAACTGTGCAATCGGGTTGGAATCATTCATGAAGGACGTTTGCTTTATGAAGGCGGGCCGGAGGCATTGGTCGCACCCTCAAGCCGATACAAGATCCGAGTCGACAACTTGTCCGGCGCTTTTGAGTTACTGACCAAAGAGCCTGGTCTAACGGTTAGCCGGAATGGTACTGGGTTTTTACAGATCGATGCGGACGCGGAACGTATTCCTGCCGTAAACGCCATGTTGGTCGCTAACGGGATCAAAGTGTATGAGTTAAGCCCGGCTCAGGAGAGTTTGGAAGAAGCATTCCTTCGCCTGACTAAGGTAGTCACTCCGCCGTCTCATTTGCGACGCTTAAAATAGAAAGCCGGATCAGTTGGCGGTCCGGCAACCGCCACCAACTCCCACCCGTTGGCTCCGAGTTTATCCAGGTTCTGCTCCAAAGCAGTTGCCTCACGGTTAAATTGCTGACTTGGTTCTTTGCGCGTGCGCGGATTGTCTATCGGCGTAAGATTACCTATCGGACCTGCGACCGCCAGATATTCCCACTGTTCATTAGCAACTTTTTCGCTCACAGATCTCGCCTCTTGCCCCGTCGTCCTCACAGCTAGGAACACGCCTGCGACAAGCATCAACACAGCAGCAAGTAGCGATCTCCAGTATAAAATTTCGTTCCTGCAATTCATGACACTTCCTTTCGTTAAGAAACTGATTCAAGACTTGCCAGCGTACCGCTTTACGCGACTGAAGGTGTTCTGTTCCATTTTTTCTTAGGATCAACGCATGGAATGCATGGCTGTTGCTGCAGCTTCGAATGCTCGTGTTAATGCGGCCCGGAATTCATTTGCTCCAGGATTCGTTTTCGTGCGTTGGCTTCCCGCGGCAAGACGAGAATATTAGCCATCATGCCCCCCGTCCTCATGTTCGAGTATGTGACAGTGATACAGGAATTTGCCGGCGATCGTCGGCTCAAGGAAGGGCGCTATGATTTTTACTTCGAAGTGCGGACTCGCACTTTGCCTATGACCACTTACTCTCAAATAGCAGACGGCATGAGAGAGTACTCGCAGAAATAAAAGT
>JBKPAL010000202.1:0-10840 GCA_046726395.1 Acidobacteriota bacterium | reverse complement strand
CGATTGGGAACGAGCTCGTTTGAATTTTCCCCTGGTGGAAGGCGATACGATCGCTACCGACGACGATTCACGAGCCGAAATACAGATCGATGGGCGCAACTTTGTACGTCTCGATACCAATGCTCTCCTTCGCATTGTGAGTTTGAGAGACGAAGGAGTTGCGTTAAGTGTTGTTGAAGGCAAAGTGTCCGTACGTCTAGCGAGGTTTGATCGTGACAAGGAGTACTTTGAAATCGACGCACCGAAAACCACTCTCGCTGCAGAAAAGATCGGCCTCTACAGGATTGACGTATCACGTGATGGACATGTTCGTCTGACTGCGCGCGATGGTGGTCGCGCGCGCATCTATTCCGAAACTTCCGGCTTTGCATTGCGAGACGGCCGCACTGCTGAATTGATCGTTGATGGCACTGACGCAGGCGAGTGGGAATTTTTAAGCGCCGCGACCGATTCGTGGGATACCTGGGTCGATGACCGCGAGCGTTATCTCGCGAAACGCCTTCGTTACGACACGCCATACTACGATCAATACGTCTGGGGCTCCGAGGATCTCGATTCATATGGAGATTGGACTTACACAAACCAGTACGGCTGGATTTGGCGACCACACATCAGCGTCATTAACGTATACAGCGATTGGGCACCCTATCGATATGGATATTGGACGTGGTGTCCTCCATACGGTTGGACCTGGGTCGCGTCTGAACCATGGGGTTGGGCACCTTATCATTACGGTCGCTGGGTCTATCACGATAACTACTGGGCGTGGTGCCCGCGCAGCAGGTATTACCGCAACCGAAGTTGGTGGAGACCAGCACTCGTAGCATTCAGCATCTCATTTGGCAACAACATATGTTGGTATCCGCTCTCCTACTATCATCGCGATCCCCACTCTCGAAATTACGGCCGCTATTACGGAAGCAATGATCGTCTGAGGGCTTTGCGAGCAGACGAGCTGGCGAATCTCCGTCGCATCAATCCAGCACAATTACGTGCAGTGACAACAGTTTCGTCGCGAGAGTTTGGATCCGACACTGCGAAGCTGACTCGAGCCAACGACGCAGTCGCGCGCAATGTGATTGGCGCGGAGCCACTGCGCGGGGATCTGCCGTTACGTCCTGCTCGTCCGGCTGCAGCGAGCAACGCGGAAACCAATGAGCGAACTGCAGCAAGACCGGCGCGCGTTTCTCCGAGGGTGCCGATTACGGATCGACCCACTGGCGCAATGGATCGAACTCCAGGAGTTCCTCTCGATGCCGAGCTGCGGCGTACTCGTGTCTTCAACGGTAGAGAAGCTAGACCAGCAACATCTAACGCTAGTAACTCTAGCGACTCAACCGAGTCGCGAGAGACGCGAGACACTGGCGCAGTTGCACGACCAGCACGTCCCGGCAGAAATCAGGACTCACCTCCTGCCAACATTGAAGACAGGCCATCCCGTCCAGAGCGAATTTATCCTCGAGACGTAGCGCCACGTTCTCCTGACTCGCGTGAGGCAAACCAAACACCTTCCACAACAGAACCAGTTCGACGACGTGGCAGCGAAGATGATTCTCCAGTCGATCGCGCTGTTCGTCCCGCGCGACCAGATAGATCGGATCGACCTAAACGCGATCGAGATGAAACGCCCCGGCCGCGCATAGAACCGAACGAACAACAGAACGAACCACCTCGTTCGGAGCCACCGCCACGTTATGAACCGCCTGCACGTCACGACCCTCCCGCGCGCAGCGAACCGCCCGCACATCGCGTTGAACCCCAACCGCGTAACGACCCGCCTCCGCAACGGTATGAGCCACCGCCACGCAATGATCCCCCACCGCGAAATGATTCCCCACCGCGAAATGATCCCCCACCGCGAAATGATCCCCCACCGCGAAATGATCCCCCACAGCGGAATGATCCCCCACCGCGGAGTGATCCCCCACCGCGGAATGATCCTCCACCGCGAAATGATCCCCCACCGCGGAATGATCCCCCACCGCGGAATGATCCCCCACCGCGGAGTGAGCCTCCTCCACGTAATGATCCACCGCCGCGCAGTGAGCCTCCTCCACGTAATGATCCACCGCCGCGCAGTGAGCCTCCTCCACGTAATGATCCGCCTGCGCAGCGTTCAGAACGTAATGACTCTGATCCCGCGCCCAGGCGAAAGCAGGATCCATAACAATAGGAACCAGCTATCTCACGGATGATGAGTAGAAACCGGTAGGCTGCTATGCAAGCGATAACATTGTGCGCCAAGCTGATCGCCGTTCTCATGGGATTAATAATCACTGCTGTTCTTATGGCAGTGATGGCGAACGGTCAGACGATAAATCCGAATCTGCGTCCCGATATGAACCGTGCTCGCGCAGCTCGTCTCGATCTTCAAGGTGCTGGGCTACGACATCGAGGTTATGTTCCAGACCATAATCGGTTTGGACAGAATAAACGAAACCAAGAATCCCAACGTCAATCGACGAGAGCACCGTCGCGCGCGACGTCATCTCTCAACATAACCGCAACGACGCCCATAGTAAGCGGTACATCACTCACCAGGATTCTCCATACAGCTCAGATTAGCCTCTCGTCATCCGCAGGCACTGACGAGCAATTCGTGGATCGAGGTTCAGATCTCATTGCGGATGAACGCACGACCTTCGACTCATCGGGTGGTTCGTTCGATATTGCGGTCGGTCTGTCAGGCTCAAGATACGAGGTCTACTCTGCAACACTGAACAATCAGTTAGTCGGTGTGCTGGTGGTGGCGCTCGACACAAACGGCGACTTTCGCGCCGACATATCCAGTACCTTCGACTTGCAGCGCGACTACAGTTTGCCATCCGCTGCCGCTGTAGTTTCAGGTGTTGCTCGCTCAGGCCGTGAATTCGTCGTCGTCTGCTCGAGTGGTTATTACAACTCAGCAAACCCGGGTGATCCGAACAACGAGCCCTCACCTGGTGTTGTGCTGCTCGTACGTGATCCAACTACCGGCGGATTTGATACCTCGCGTTCCCGAACTCTTGTGACTGTCGGTGACAACAGGCTGTACAACGCAAATGGCTTAGCCCTACTTCCGAACAACGATCTGCTCATTGCTGACTTTCATTCAGATGAACTTCGCATTGTTCGCGACACCGATGCGGATGGCCTGCCCGACGCACTCGATCCTGTGCCCTATTACAGCTATCGCTTTTCTGATGATGCTCCATTGGATGTCACAGCAAACTCACGCGGCGTAGTGTTCTCACATTCCGCTGGAGACGACACGCTGATGCTCGCAGTTTACGATACAGACCACGACGGACGAGGCGATTTGGATGAAGTGGTTGTTGAGGGTTTGTCTATAGACAACAATCTCTTCCTGCACGGGCTGGCTGTCGATCGGATCGGAAACCTTTATGTCATTGAAGATGCGTCCGGCAGTTCTGATGATTCGAATGGAGGAACTCCACGCATCGATGCTTTTCCCGATCGCAATCTTGACGGGTTTCTTACTGACGGATCGATTTTCGCAGAAGCAGATGACTCGGTCTCACTTGCACTAACAGGGTTAGCCCTTGGTCCTACCGCAGTTAATCCGATCAATGACGCTTCGTTCTTCGTCCGGCGACATTATCTCGACTTCCTCAGTCGCGAGCCTGATTCCGGCGGTTGGGCCTACTGGACAGACCAGATCACGATGTGCGGCAGCAATGTGCACTGCGTGAACAGCCGTCGTATCGGTGTATCGGCTGCGTTTTTCATAGAACTCGAGTTTCAAAACACCGGCTCGTTTGTTTATCGGTTGTACAAGGGGGGCCTTGCGAGAAATCCCACCTATGCCGAATTCACGCCGGATCGAACACAGGTGGGCGGTTCGGATCTTGAAGCGAGTAAACGCGCCTTTACACTAACGTTCGTGCAGCGAAGCGCATTCGTGCAACGGTATGCAAACAACACTACTGGCTCATCGTTCGTTGATGCATTGATTGCCGCAATTCGTCAGGCATCCAATGTGGATCTCACGAGCGAACGTGCGACGCTCATCAATAGATACAATCAAGGCACGAGCCTCAACGAAAGCCGCGCGTTCGCGATTCGCCACGCGATAGAAACTGCCGCATTCGTAAACGCCGAATACAATCCCTCTTTTGTATTAATGCAGTACTTCGGCTATCTCAATCGCGATCCCGAGCAAGGTGGTTATGATTTTTGGCTCAATGTTCTAAACAATCGTGAGCCGAATAACTATCGCGGGATGGTCTGTGCATTTCTTACTTCGCGGGAATACCAGGAACGGTTTGGCCTAATGTTGGCGAGAAGTAATGCAGATTGTGGGGAGTGATTCTTGGAGTGCGGGGACTTGTTACGCGAAGCGGGTAAATTCTAAAGCGGTTCCACATCTGAAAAACTAAACCTGACCGGATCGCTACGCCCAAAGATTGCCACCTTCACATTCAGTAGCGCCTTTGCTTGATTAATGCCTTCGATCTTTCCTGTAAACGAAACAAAAGGACCGGAAATTATCCGCACAGTGTCACCCAATCGGAACGTTTGGCCTTTCTTTTTTGTTGGGTTGCCCTCGAATTCCTCGTCCATCCTTAGCCTCGCTTCTTGTTAGGCTGATGTTATCTGATTTCAAATTTGAGGAACTACCCACTCCGCGTATTTACCTTCATGCGCGGTAAGCTGCGAGCTCGGCCATCGATCTCAGAATCCGTAGCCCCAATTCGCGAAGCACCCATCTTCTCGTAAAACCCTTCAGCATTCGGATCAGCCGTAATCAACACCTGTGAAATCTTCAACTCGTCGGCTGTCTTCATCGCATGAAGAAACAACTCCTTGCCAACGCCTTTGCCGATTTGCGAAGGAGCAACCCACATGTGGTCCAGGTCGGCCTTCTTTTCATTTACCACCAGAGCGTAAAAGCCGAGGAGCTGGTTGTCTGATTCCGCAACAAAAACGTTCTGGTTCGAGATGAGCTCTGGTGAGATTGTCAGGTCCTCTTCCCAGTGTTGGATCCAATGTTCGGGGTAACCCCAGTAGCGCTTGGCATCATGAGCGATAGCCGTGAGGGCCGCGGCTTCTTCCGGTCGTGCTCTACGGATATTCATTGATGCTCCTCAGGCACTCTAATTTTTACTGGCCGCGATTTCTTTGTTGAGCTTTTCGATGAGTTCACGAGTTTGGGCCGCGAATTCACCTTTAGGTTCGAGGCGAAGGTATTCCTGATATTCCATTAACGCACGCTCGCGTTGCGATACGCGTAACAGGACGTTTCCCGCAAGTAAGTGTCCCGGAGCAAAGTCTGGTTTTAGCTGAAGCGTCTTTCCGATCGCCGGCGCAGCCTTGGCAATGTCCCCTTGCTCCCAATACATACGGGCCAATGTAAAGTAGCCATGCCACGACTTCTTATCCACTTTTAGCCCTTCCAACAATAGCTTTTCCGCTTCGGGATAGTTCTTCTGCCGCCAATGCACTTCGCCCAATGCCAACAAAGCAGTCGCATCATCAGTTCTCAAGTTCAAGGCTTGTGAGAGTGAAGCTTCCGCTTTTGCCCATTGGCGCAAATCCATGAAAGCCGTTGCGAGCACAAGTCGAGCTTCAAAGAACTCCGGATATTTTGAAATGGCATTTTCCAGGTGCGTGATCCCTTCCGCAGTATTCTTCTTTGCGAGTTCGCTACGTCCACGCTCGAACTCACCGCGAGCAGACAAAGGAACTCTTACGTCGAGAACATCCACGACACTGGCCACTCCGCTATTCGACTTCAGCGGATCGGAAACTAGCTCAAACAATAGGTAAGCCTTGAATACTACCTGGAGATCCGCGTCTTGTTGTGCTGGTCTAAACCCCGGCGAGTTAATAACGACCTTGTAGTAACCACGAGGCAGGTTAGTAAAGCGGAAGCGGCCGCGTGAATCAGTCATCATCTGATCGACAATACCGCCACTAAACCGCTCTAAGCGGACGTTGATGTTTTGTGCTGACTGATCGCTGTCAGCAATCTTCACTTGACCAGACACTTCGAAGGTTTGTGGCCCAACGTTGTAAGTTTCGCGATCACGCTGAGCAGCCCCATTGAGTGCGGCAAGCAAACAGATGCCGAATGCAGTCGCAAATCGTAGTGTGAGAGTTCGCATCTCCAAGTGTCCGACACAGATCATCGTACTTATGGGGGCTGAAAGACAAGAGCGGCGGAAGGTGAAACAGCCTTGAAAAATAAACCGGGCGGTCGACAGCAACCGCCCGGTTTTCAATTCAGCTAGTAGCGTTTCAGTGACGGTACGTCAGACCGAATTGGATGAGACGTGCCGGTACGGCTGTCTCTCGAATTTGTCCAAACGTGCTTGGAGTGCCAATTGCTACCGCAGCTGGATTTCTAAACACTGGATGATTCCAGACGTTGAAAATGTCCGTCCGGAACATGAATTCGTGTCCTTCCATAATTGAGAATCGTTTCTGAACTGAGAAGTCCCAATTCTGTTGAAACGGCCCACGGAAAGAATTGCGTGGAACATTACCGAAACCGGTAGCCGCGAGCTCACCAGCGTTGGGCACCACGTTCGCCGTTGCAGCAGTACTCACGAAGTTAGGATTCAGGTAGTGTGCAATCCGATCCTGAATTCGACCGCTCGTGAAGAGGCTCTGTGGAATCGTTACTGCGCCTGGCACGCAACCTGGAACTCCAGCAATCTGTTGATTGAGTGGACGGCACACCAACATACCTGTGCCTGCGTTAGTTATTCCAAAGGCACCACCACTGGTTGAATCGGTAATCGAGAACGGCAAGCCGCTTTGATAAGTAACAATGCCACTGATTGACCAACCCTTAAAGACCTGATTCTGGAAGAAATCGTTCTTAGGTACTGGTAGATCGTAGGCGTAACTCACTACTAGACGATGCGGACGATCGAAATCACCGCGCGCCTTGTTCTGCTGAACGTTCGTTTGGTCATTGTAAATATTGGCGCCGTTTTGCCCCGCTCGCGTCGCGTTTAGTTCGTCAGTGCTAAGAGAGCCACTAACGTTGTCGACCGTCTTCGAGTAGGTATATGCAGCTTGGAAATACAATCCCTGACTATACCGGCGCGACACAGTCAACTGCATGGAATTGTAGTGACCCATACCGACGTTGCCCGAGTAACGAGAACCACGTCGTCGTGAAAGTCCGAGGACCTGGTGTCTCAGCTCTTCGTTATTCACATTATTGGTAGTGATGTTGTAACTGTTCCCATTCATATCACGCACAACAATTGGGCTCGATGGACTTGCTAAGCGTGCAAGGAAGGGATCCCAAATTCCGAGTCCGCCGATGTAGTGTGTTCCAACATAGCCGATCTCCATGGCCCACCCGGCTCGCAGTTCACGCTGCAACAGCAGGTTGTACTGCTGCGTGTACGGGGTATACGCATCAAGAGGGGCACTCGTGAACGATGCAAGATTAATCGAGCAATTCGTTGCGGTCCCGCCATAGTTCAAACAGCGTTGTCCTGCTGAATTCACAAAGATGGGAGCTACGCCCGGATCGTTCACATCCAGCGGGCCGCTGCCGCTAACGCGTCTCAGACCGGCGAAGAAAGTCGCTGTGGGAATATAGTCAGCTGCAATAATCGACGGTGGTGGAATGCCGGCGAACGGGTTAGCAAGTTGGAAGCTCGCTGGCGTAGTCGTGCTTGAAAGTGGCTGCACGGTGAACGGGGCGGCCAGTGAGTTTTGCAGAATGTTCTGGTTAGAGAGTCTTTGATAGTAGATCCCATAACCGCCACGAACAACCGTCTTCTGATCGCCGTTTACGTCCCACGCAAAACCGACTCTGGGACCAAAGTTGTTGCCATCGAAGCAACTCTTCAGCGCGCAGTCCTTCACTCCTGGAGTGCCACGGAAGCCGGCGAGATCCACCTTCTCAGGAATCAGGAATGGATTGAGCCCTTGAGCCGCCAAGGCGGGATCAAAAACGCCTGCGCGGTAAAGTTTGTCTCGGCCAAAGCTCATGCCTTCCCATCGCAAGCCTAAGTTGAAAGTGAGACGTGATGACCAGCGATAGTCGTCCTGTATGAACGCTGCCCAGTCTGTGGCAATGAAGTTCCTCGCAGGGTCGCCAAACGCAGATTGGATTGCGGTGACTCTTCCTTGCAGGAAGTTTTGGAACGAACTGAAGGCTGGGAGAGTACCGGAAGCTGGCGTGGTACCTGAGGTAAGCGCTCCCCTTACCGCGAAATTGTTGAAGCGATTCAATTGATACTGAACTCGCTCACCACCGAACCGAAAACTGTGCTTGCCCTTGGTCCAGGAGACACTATCGACGATGTTGTAAGTGTTCGACACGGTGCCACGATCATCGTTTACACCGGTGCCAATCGTGAAGTCGCCATCGATGTTGACTCGGTACATCCCGGGAAACTGATCACTGTTTCCGCGCGTGGCGCCAATGTCATCCAACGTGATTGTGTCCGTCGGAATATTCGCAAAGATAAACCGACTGAAGCCAAGGCGCAGTTCATTGACCAAGGTCGGGTTAAAAATGTGGGTCTCAGTTATTGAAAGGAACCGATTCTGTTGCGTGTCAGTCCGCGGATTAGCCAGGTTTGTGTCAGTGCCATACGGCTTGTCGACTAAACCGTTGTCCCAGAACCAGCGGCCTGAGATCTTATCGTCGCCATTTCTGAACACGCGATCATAACTAATTGTGTATTGGTTATCTTGGATCGGTGCGATTCCGGAGAAGCTGCAGGTGAAGGTGCCGGTAGCGGATGATGCTCTGGTGCAGCCAGCTTGACCTGAGCGTGGAACGAGGAAGGTGCCAGCGTATGCGGTGCTTCTCACATTTAGGATATTGATGGCAACAGGGTCGATTTGTGCCGCTGTCAGTCCGAATGCAGGCGCAATCAGCGCTGCTGAGGTCGTGCCGTCTGGATTCGTTGGAAAGTTTCGAATCGTCGGGGTCAGACTCGATCCGTTCGGGTCCAAGCCGTTGCGAGCTCGCACACCCTGGTAATTAAAGAACCAGAAACCGCCAAGCTTGGGAATCGGACCGCTGCCTGAACCGCCAAACACGTTCTGCAACAATCGGGCTCGCTTTGAAACGCCATTGGCGTTGCGGAACCATTCGTTCGCATTCAAAGCGTCATTTCGGTGCGACCAATAACCTTCCCAATGGAAGTCTTTGGAGCCCGTTTTAATCACGAGACCGAGTGCACCACCGCCCTTACTACCCTGCGATGCGTCATACATTGAGGTCGCAACTTTCATCTCCTGAAGTGTGGTCGGGTTCGGTAACGGAACCGTATCGAAGTGAGCAAGGTTAAAATCATTAACATTGATTCCTTCGAGCGAGATGCTGTTGTTGCTGGTGCGTTGGCCGTTAACGTTTATGTCAGCAGTACCGCGACCGGCGGCTCGCACGTCTGTAGGTTCACTCGCTGTTCCCGCTGATAACGACAACAGGAAGAGGAAGTTTGGCGATGCGAGAGGCAAAGTTCGCAAAGTTTGGGCATCGAGCCCCTGACCTGTAGTTGCGTTTTCAGGATTGATCAACGAGGGAGTGGCTTGTACGTTGACCGTCTCCTCGATCCGGCCTGCTTCAAGCTTGACGTCCTGCCGAGTTGTCTCGGTGATTGTGACCTGCACCCCTTCAATGACTGCCTTCTTAAAGTTTGGGGCTGAGATCTGCAGTTGATAGTGTCCTGGAGGCAGGAGACTGGCAGTGTACCGACCATCGTCCTCGGTCGTTACAGTGCGAACTGTCCTTCCGGTGCTTTTATCAACGACGTCGACCGTGGCACCTTTGATCAGTGAATCACTTTGGTCGGTCACAACTCCAGTGATACCGCCCGTTTGAATTGCCTGTGAGAACGCCACACTGGCAAATAGAAATGTAACCACGAAAGTGCTGGCCAGGAATCGTAGGAGACTCCGCATGACATTTCCTCCTTTAGGAAATAACTGGTTGATTACCCGTGGTGAGTGTTGTTTGGAGCCGAGATAAGTGCTGGCTTTTCTAAAGCAACCAACATTCCATGCAGGAGGTCAGAGTCTGCTTCCGAAATTCGGTAGGAAATCACGGTTTTCCGAAAGCAATCGGACGGGTGGGGATTGCGCTGCTTACAGATTTCTGATTTTTGTACAAATTCTTGGAGAAGCTAGGTTGGAGTGCTGGTCGCCAGAATTATGGATGAGACCATTCAGAACCATCTGCATAAATGACATGAACGATAACTATCTTTTCACCCAAACCGGCTCTCTCATCTTTCCCGAGAGAGCTAACACTTACAGTCTGCGTTGGCGGGTTGCGAATAAAGAACTTCAACTCTTTTGTCTTGCCAGATGAGATCTTCTCCTCGCTCGTGAACTCTCGTCGTCCCAGCTCGGCTTCAGTCTGCGGATCAAAGAAGACATAGTCCCAATCGATCAGCTTGATTGGTTTCTCACCGTTATTCTTTACGGAGACTCTGTACACGAATCCATAGCGTGCTATTGGCGCTTTGTGAATATGTGAGGTTAGCGCTGCGTCGGTTTGTGCGTCCCGCTCGGCTTTGTTTGTATCGACGCCACTGCCACTCCTCTTGGCATCCATAATACGCTTCTCATTTCTCGCGCGGACTCGCATCTCGTCGAAATTTTCAATCGGGCCGCCGAATGGATCCTTCTCCCATCCAACTCTTTCCTTGCTCCAACTGTACTTGATAACTTCGATGTCAGGTGAAGACCGTGGGCCAACAGCGAGAGTTTGCGCTTGTGTAACGCATGGGGCAGCTAACAGGACTAGCAAGAGCAGAACTTTCATTGCTCAACCCCCTTTTAGTGTGAAGTGTTGTTATCAGGACTTGGTGTCAAACTAGCTCAGCATGAACCGAAAGTAAAGAGGGAGGGACTG
>JBKPAL010000201.1:0-38887 GCA_046726395.1 Acidobacteriota bacterium | reverse complement strand
GCAACTGCATGACGCGCACGCAGAAAAACTGAGCTCGGGTAAGCCTTAACCGCGGTCGCGAGGGTTCGCTCAGCTGCATCCAGGTCCCCTGTGGTGGCCTCTGCTCCGGCGAGATAGGCAAAACAGGTCGAAGTGTTAAATCCTTTTTCCACAGCGGATCTCAGATAAGGCAGGCTCTCAGCTGGACGCTTGTGCGCGTACAAGAACATACCGTAACCGAACATTGCAGCAGCATTTGAAGGGTATAAGCGGAGTGACTCCTGGTAATAGTGGTCGGCTTGAGCTGAGTCAGAATTACTCTCCGCGTAGTGCTGTAATGTAGTTCCCGCTGCCTGAATCGTAAAAGCAATCAAACTAACCGGCATTAGCGCCACAAGGCCGAGACCCAACCACGCTAACGTTTGACGACCAGAACGCGCCGTGTGGCTCGACCCCTCGGCAGCAAATCTTCTGTGGACGCGGCGGCCAATGAGTGATGCCGAAAAGAAGAAGACAATGCCTCCGCCAAGATATCTAAACGAAGAGGAGCTGGCACCCGAGCTTACGACAAACGCGAGCATTGCGCCGGCAGCTCCTAATATCGGAATGGATCGTCCGCCCCGTTGCAAAGCGCGGAAGAAAAGTTGGACCAACGCAACAGCAAACACTCCGAACAAAAGTAGGCCCACGATCCCGAGCTCTGCGAGCATCTGCAGGTATTCATTGTGTGCGCAAAGCGTAAGTAAGTGATCATTCATTCGAACTAGAGCGCTTCCTGGATAACGCGCTGCAAACTCTGCGCGGCCGTCAGCAAATCGTCTCTGGAAATTATTTGCGCCGACCCCAAGAACTGGATTACTTCTCCACAGCTCAAACGCTACTCCCCAAAACAGAAATCTCACCTGAGTGTTTGCGTCGTCGCTGACGCTCTGTTGCAGTCTGTTGACGGTTGCCACATCTCCCTGCGCTGAACGTGAGGGAGATATCGTTAGAACCAGCATGAACGCAAACGTAAGGCTTAGCAGTCCCAGGCGAATTACTCGTCCGCGTGATGGTTTGACTAAAACGCCGAAGCACAACAACGCGAGACCTGCTGAAGCACCAATCAAAGGCGCTCGCTCCAACGACTGCAGCGTAGCCAGCCATGCCACAGCCGCGGTTGCACCACAGGCCAGCGCAACGCGAGCTCGCCTAAGGTCAAGTGCAAAGGCAGCAAACAGAATGGAGGCCGACCCCATTATTTCTCCAAACCCACTGAAGCCTCGGAATAGAGGATTCTGACCATAACGCAGGCTCGCATCAGTCAGTGGGGCTCCCATAAAGCTTTCGATTGAACAGGCGATTGCCAGCATCCAGACTACTAGGCCAAGGATCACGAAAGAAAATCGAATGACCCTTGGGCGCGCTAAAAACGTCATGAGTGCAAAATATGTGAGATAGCTGGTCCATTGCATTGCCAGGTGCGCCGCTGGGTAGCGATCGGCGGCCCAGGCGATCGAAAGCCAAGTCCAAATTACAAACACTCCGGCCAGCGTGACTTCACGTGTGCTGGACAGAAGAACCTGTCGCGCTCCCTTTGTTCTGACGAGAAGCGCCATGGTGATCGTTAAGAGAAGGGATAGCATCGCTTCCTGTCGCCAAGGCAGGACATTGAATGAAGCTCTGGGGATGCCAGGTAAGTGTGGCGTCAGGAGGACTAGTGGCCAGCCGATTCCAAGAATCCAAAGTGGTTCAGTAATCAGTTTTCGAAGGCGAGCAGCCGTTCCTTTAACGGACTCAGCCGAAGCCGTCCCGCGAGGGCGGTAAACTGCCACCGCTGGCCCGGTGAACTGTGCGTGGCTTGTGTAGCCAATGAGTCCCACGATTTATGTTGCTCCCATAAAGAAGCAAGCACAGCGGGCTAATTAGCACGCTGTGCTTGAAGCCGAAATAAGAGATTGCTTATTGCCCGATTGGCTGACTGGCGGTCCCTGATGTCATAGCTGCGGTGCTGGCTGCACCATAGTAGATGACCCCAGCTTCGCTAGACATGAAGTTGCGCGTACCCGTTGCTGTGATGCCGGTCGCGATTAACGTCGATGCCGTTGTGGTGTAAGTAGCTGGCGTTGGGGGCGAGGTGCCTGGGGCTTGCGGGGTGGCCACGAAGCTATACCCGCTCTTGTTTCCGCCGCCCAATACACTGTCGATTAGACCTTCTGTGGCTAACGTGTTCAAGGCGGCGAAACTTCCGGCACCCTTCGTGGCTTGGTAAGTGGCCTCAGCGCCTGTAAGTGTGCGCATTGTGGCCTGTGCTGAACCTTCATTCGCAGCCCTCTTTGAGGCAAGAAGATTCGGGATCGCAATGGCGGCAATAATGCCGATGATCGCGACTACGATGAGAAGCTCGATAAGAGAGAAGCCCTCTTGGCGATTCGTTTTCATTTCCGTATTTCGTCTCCTTAGATAGGAAGTGGGTTGTCGATTTCGCGCCACCGGCTTTCCTCAACAAGATATGCCGCGCAGTACGCGATGTTGTCGGGGGTGCACCAACAAGGCCTGTGCCACGGATGACTTCGAGGATCTCCTCAGCAAATTGTCGGGAATCTTGTCGTTTGGATTCAGCGACGCAAGTAATCTTGGAGGAACTGACAAATTCCGGCAGCACAACTATGACGAATTGCGGCAGATGCCAAAATTAGCCCAAGTTCTGGAAATACTTCGACGAAGTTTCAGGATTCTCCGGCTCCGGCGGCGAATTCTTCTTCATCGGAAGAGCGACGTCGGGGTGAAGGATCAGAGACGCGACGACGTGGAGTTGAATCTGGCCCACGACGCTCTTCTCTCATGTTCGCAGTGAGGGCACGGATGCCGTGCTTATCGAGAAGATGCCGGAGCGAACGTACGGATAGGTGCAGCAGTTCTGAAGCGCTCGTTTGATTGCCTTGCGTGCGACGCAGAGCTTCCAGCACATAAGTCTTTTCGAGCTGGTCCAGATGTGCCGTGAGATTGATGCCTTCTTTGGGGAAGTCAAAGCTGTCTGCGATACGGTGTGGGCTATAGTTAGTGATTCGTTCCGGAAGGCGTTCGGGCTGGATCGCATCAGTCGTTTCTAAAGCCACCGCGCGCTCGATCGTATGCTCCAGTTCGCGAACATTGCCGGGCCAGGAATAGTTTTCCAGCAGTCGAATGGCCGCGTCTGTCACGCTCAAGGTACGGCCGGTCTGGCCACAGAACTTCTTCACAAAGTGGTCAGTAAGTTCTGAAATATCTTCCGGCCTTTCCCGCAGAGGTGGTAGTTCCATCGGAATGACTGAGATCCGGTAGTAAAGGTCCTCGCGGAAACTACCTTCCTTGACCATATTCGCGAGGTCGCGATTTGTAGCGGCGATCACCCGGGTGTCAACCACTGTTTCCTCAGTCGCGCCGACCGGCCGCAGTCTCCGCTCCTGAAGCACACGCAGTAGTTTCACCTGCATTGCCGGAGACATTTCACCAATCTCATCGAGAAATATGGTCCCGCTGTTCGCAGCCTCGAAAAGTCCCTTGCGATTCGTATTGGCTCCAGTGAAAGAACCCTTGACGTAGCCGAAGAGTTCGGATTCGAGCAGCGTCTCAGTGAACGCGCCGCAGTTAATAGACACGAAAGGTTTCTCGGCTCGTGGACTCAAGTCGTGAATGGCTCGCGCCACAAGTTCCTTGCCGGTTCCTGATTCGCCGGTCACAAGCACCGTCGACTGAACCTGCGCGACTGTATCGATCATCTGATAGAGCGCCTGCATTTTTCCCGAACGACCAATAATGTTTCCGACTTGACCACGTGTGCGTTGTCCCTGGATTAGCGCCTTGTTCTCTTCAAGTAGCGCCTCGCGTTCCTTCAACAACGAAATCTTGTCGAGAGCTCGAGTAACAACTTCCTTCATCAGATCGTTGTCAAAAGGCTTCTGCACGAAGTCATACGCTCCGAGCAGAAAAGCTTCACGCGCTGTATCCACGTTGGCGAAAGCCGTCATCATGATCACTTCGGTAGTAGTAGGTAGGAATTCACGCAGTGATCGCAGTAGCTCGATCCCACTCATGTCTGGCATGCGCACATCCGAAATGACGAGATCCGAAGGTTCTGCGCGCAACAGTGCCAGCGCTTCCTCACCGGTTGATGCCACGCGTACTTCATGACCCTCACGCTGTAGCAGATGAGTCAAGAACTGACGCATTCCTAGTTCATCGTCGACTACTAGAAGCTTCGCCATATTGTTGTGATTTAGTTGATTGCGGTTTCAGCGACGTCGGCATCGCCCGGAAGTTCAATCATGATCGTGGTGCCGCTGCCTTCTCGGCTACGGACTGTGATTGTACCACCATGATCGCGAATGATTTGATAAACAATTGAAAGTCCTAAACCAGTGCCACCCGTGGTCGACGAGAATGGTTCAAAAAGATGCTCGACCTGCTCGGGAGTCATTCCGCGGCCTGTATCCAGAAAGGAGATGCGCACACGGTCATGAGAGTTCTTGTTCAACTCGGCACGTAAGGTTCCGCCCGAAGGCATCGCTTGAAGAGCATTGCGCGCAAGGTTCCAGAAGACTTGTCGGAGCTGTTCTGCGTCAGCACGCGCCAATAGCGGATCGTTGGAAATCACATGCTCAATTTTCTGTCCATCATTTACTTCGGGACTGTGCCGCAACAGTGTGAACGTTTCCCTCAGCAGTTCGCCCACGTCTACGGGAACATGGACTACAGACCGCGGGCGAGCATAGCTGAGGAAATCGCTGATGATTCGATTGAGTCGGTCTGATTCTCGAAGAATGATTTCCATCAATTCCGTTTGCGAGGATTGTCCATCCATTTCCGAGCGAAGCATTTGAATCGAACCACGCATGGCAGCTAAGGGATTTCTGATCTCATGTGCGATCGAGGCGGCCATGCGACCGATAGCCGCTAACCGATCCTGCCGGCGAGTAGTCTCCTCAAGCACTCGGATCTGCGTCAGATCTTGGAAGGTGATGATCGTTCCGGAGGTCTCACCGTTTTCTGAGAACAGTGGACAGATACTGAAACCAAGCCGCAGGCGAAGTCCTTCTGCGGTGAAGCACTCTGCTTCAAATCGCGGACTTGCATTTCCGGCGGCTGCTGCTGCCATCGAAGCCTTAACGTGCTCCGTGAGCTCTCCGAAAAACATTGACGCATTTTTACCGCGAACGTCTCTCTCCTTAAATCCGGTGATTTCTTCTGCCGCGCTATTGAAACTGAAGATTTGCCCCCCTAGATCTGTTGCGACAAGGCCGGAACGGATCGACTCAACAATGCGTTCATGAAGTGCGCGCAGGTTGGCGAGTGATTGCGTGGCGGCGATAAGCCGCACATCAGATCTCGATTGACGTCCGGCAAGTTGTGCCGACAACAAGCCAACTACCAAGAATGCAACATCAAAGAGTCCGACGGCTTGAACGGTCTGTGGCACCGACTCTTCTAACACCGCCTGTGCCGGATGGTTGCCCAACCCGGTAATCGCTGCCACTGAACAGCCTGTAAAAGCTAAGGCACAACCTACAGAGATGATTACAGCGTCTCGAGGTCCAAGAAATAATCCGGCGATCGAGATCACTACGATATAAATTGCTGTGTATGGAGAATGAACCACATCCGAACTCCATACGAGCCATGTGACGAGAGCGATATCAACGGCGAACTGTATGCGCGCCTGAAGCAACAGGTTGCTCGAAAACCGATAGGCGATGTAGTAGATGACAGTGAGGCCAATGATGACCCAAAGAAAGGGGAACGTCTTGGACAGCAAAGCCTGATCCGATGCGGGTCGGATCCACAGGTTACCAGCGATGAGGAAAGTGAGGGCGATACCGAGCCGGCCCAGAATGAGCCACCAGAGCTTCTGGCGCAGCGAGAAATATTGTTCTGATGTTTCTTCAGCGGCCATCGCTTGCCAAGCGTACCACAGGTGGGGCATTGCCGATTGTCGATTGCCAATTGCAGATTAGCATTGATTAGCGAGTGTCTTTTCGGGGCGTGTACTTGTCACTTTTAATGGGCGGAGCAAGCGACTTAGGATAGATTGCTATCGCGGAGGGAATGTTCCTCAATGCGAATCGCAGACACTCAGACGGCATGCTTACAATGAGCTCAGATTCAAGGACAAGCAGGGAAGACGCAGATTCGGATCAGTCAAATGAGCCAAATGCTACTCCGCTTCAGGAGGGCCTCGACTACTATCTCGAAAACGGCCTAATGGTTTTCACCGCGCACTTCCTCAGAAAGCGTGGCTACTGTTGCGAGCGAGGCTGCCGCCATTGTCCTTATGGTTACGTCGCACCAGACAAAGTGTAGGGGCGTCCCTCCGTGGGCGCCCCATCGGTTTTGGCGTCTATCAAGAGAGGGACGTCCACGGAGGGACGCTCCTACAGATTATTCAGCCAGTCGTCTCAGCGCTTCACCCGACAAGTGGTAAACGGTCCACTCGTCGCGTGGAATTGCCCCCAGGTTCTTGTAGAACTTGATCGCGTTTTTATTCCAGTGCAGCACAGCCCACTCGATTCGCCAAAAATTCTGCTGCAATGCCCGTCGCGCTAACTCACGCAACAATGCCTTCCCAATGCCTTCGCCACGCAGCTCCGGTTTGACGAAAAGATCCTCGAGATAAAAACCTGGCAATCCGGCAAACGTTGACAGAGTGTGATAGTAAACTGCGAAGCCAGCCGGTTCTTCTCCTTGGTAGGCAAGCAATACGTACGCGACGGGCTGTGGGCCAAACAGCGCATGTCGGAGTCTTTCCTCAGTTGCTTCGAAGTACTGAAGGTGCTCTTCATAGATAGCGAGAGCTCTGATGAACTCGAGAATCAATGGAACATCGCGTTCAGTAGCTTGTTCAATGCGCAGCGCTGGTGAAGTCACAAACGTTCTCCTTCTAAAGTTTGATCTTGTCTTGGGTCTTTGGGCTTAGGTCTTTGGTCTTTGGATTCTGTGTCCCCTTACGTTCGCCAAAAAATGCGAACCTCGTCAGAAAGAAACAAAAACCAAAGACCCAAAGACCAAAGGACAAAGACGTAAGACCCAGGACCCAAGACCAAAGCCCAAAGACCCCGATCTTGTGATATGTTCAGCGTATCTACTTTCAATGCGCAAACGCACCCTCGCTTTAACAACCGTCGTTGCCTTCAGTCTCTTAACTTTCAGCATTCTCTGGCTCACGAGTAAAGTTCGTCGTTCACCGACTCCTTTCGGCTGGCATCCGTACGTCACGATTGTAGCTGGCGATGGCACGCCGATGCTTCGCGACGTCGCTCAAGCGTCACACGCAGCCTTCATCGATCCATTTGGTGTAGCAGTAAGCAAAGACGGCACGGTTTACGTGTCGGACGCTGGAACGACTAATCGAATTCGTAAGATCAAATCAAATGAAGGGGTGACGACGTTGGCAGGTGGCGTCGAGGGGTTCGCAGATGGACTAGGTTCAAAAGCCTCCTTCAACACCCCTTCTGCACTGGCCGTAGATCCCGCCGGCAACATTCTAGTCGCTGACACGGGTAACAACCGCATTCGTAGAGTCACACCAGAAGGATTGGTTTCTACTGTGGCCGGTGATGGAACAGCCGGCTACGTAGATGCTCCTGCAGCCCAAGCTCGATTCGATGGGCCCGTAGGTATTGCAGTAGATTCCCAGAGCGTTATCTACGTAGCAGACACTTACAACGATCGCATACGCAAGATTACGCCAGACGGGCAAGTAAATACTGTTGCTGGAGGCGGGCGCCCCGGCCACCAGGATGGTGGCCAGGACACAGCCCTGTTCGATACACCTGCAGGAATAGCTGTAACACCGGATGGATCTCTGATCGTCGCTGACACTGGGAACAATTGTTTAAGGAAGATTGGCAAAGATGGACACGTCACGACGCTGTCGGCAGTCTTTCCAAATGAAGTGAGCCCGGCCGACTTGAGGAAGCCCATCGGTCTGGCCGTGACACATGATGGCTTCCTCTATGTTACTGAGCTAGATCGAGCACGAGTTATTCAGGTCGCGCCCGACGGTTCCGCGCGAGTGATAGCGAACAACGACGGAGACGGAATTCCCTTCGCTCAATTAACTAGTGTAGCCGTCAATCCTCTAACGAGCGATCTGATCGTTGCAGATAGTGGGAACTACATCATCCGGAAACTGGCCCATTCAGATGCTTCGGCAGCAGCTCGAGCTGCATCACCTCAATCTCTAGTTCGTCTGGCACCCGCGATGTTGGGCCAACAGTCAGTCGTGTGGCCCATTGATCCACAAGAAAAACCGCATGAAGTAGTTGCGACCATGGGTGAAGTCCGCGGCAGCTTCAACTCGGACGATAGTCGCCATCACCTTCACAGCGGACTGGATGTCTTTGGAGTGCAGGGTGAATTGGTGCGTGTAGTACGGCCGGAAAAGGTTACAAGTCCCTTGCCGAATTGGGCGTTCGATGATCTCAGCGAAGGCTTGCGAGTGGCAATCATGTCCTATATCCACATCCTCGTGGGACGAGACAAAGACGGCAAGCTATTCGACGATCGTCGCTTCATTCCGGTGACGGATGAAAACGGAAAACTCGTAGCAGTGCGAATAAGGCGAGGGACGCAGTTTCGTATTGGTGATGCGATCGGCACTGTGAATCGCATGTACCACGTGCATATGAACGTCGGCCCTCCCGGTGGTGAGATCAACCCACTCTCGCTGGCGCCCGTCGGCTTTACGGATCATGTCGCGCCGGTAATCGAGAAGGACGGTATTCAACTGTTCAACGAAGATGGCGTGAAACTTTCTGACAAACAGAATGGACGGCTAACCGTAAACGGCCGTGTGCGAATTGTGGTCAATGCCTTTGATAGAACTGACATGAATCCGGAAAGACGTAGGCTTGGTTTGTACAGTATCGGTTATCAGGTTATCAATTTGGATGGCACGGCCGCGCAGGGGTTCCAGCAGCCACGCATCAACATTGTCTTCGATCGTCTGCCGGCGAATATGGAAGCGGTAAAGGTCGCCTATGCACAAGATAGTGGAATCACAGTTTATGGCAGCGATACAACACGGTTTCTTTACGAAGTAACAAACGTTGTGAGAGGCGGCAATGCGTCACATGGTGTTTGGGATACGTCGGACCTGCCGAAGGGTGATTATATCTTGCGCATCATCGCTGCTGACTATTCCGGGAACGTAGCCCTAGAAGGTCGGGATGTTCAGATCACGCTTCGCTGACATTTGTAGGGGCGTCCCTTCTTGATAGACGCCAAAAACTATGGGTTACCACGGAGTGACTACAATCTGTGCGCTTGTAGTTACCTCGCTGATTCGCAATACTAATTGTCATCCCCTTTTCAAAGTTCCCCTTTTGGTTTTCTCAAAGTGATCTCTGTGTCTCCGTGGTTTTTTGTGGTTTGAATAACACGCAACCAAAAGAACACCACTGAGACACTGAGCCACAGAGAAAACACAGAGATTAAGAGGAGCGGATTTATGCCGGAAAAAGAGACATTGGAACGGGCTGAACAGGATAAACGCGAAGGAAAAGCGCCAAGCACACAAGCGGGCGAGTTCGTTCACGAAGAGATTGAGCACATTCGCGAAGGCAAGCATGGCGCTCGGTCAACGAAGCAGGCTATTGCAATTGGTCTGTCGAAAGCACGACGAGCTGGCGTCGACTTGCCACCGCCAAAAGAGGGTCAAGCGTCTGAAGAAACTCAGGAACAGGCGAAGCGGGATCTTAAGAAGGGACGCTCGACGAAAAAGGCAGCTAAGAAAACTTCGGCTAAGCGGTCGCGAGCAACCCGTCGTGCGTTAAAACGGGAAGGACGAAGTGCTGCTTCGAAAACAGCTCTTTCGAGACAGGCTCGTGCAGTTGCGAAGGGAAGGAGCAAAGCCTCGCGGTCCCGTTCGGCGAAAAAAGCGGCAGCAACTCGGAAGAAGAAATAATTAGCCGCGGATTAACGCGGATGACACGGATTAGAGGTCAGAAAATCTTAAATTTCAAAATTTAAAATTTTAAATTTAGAATTTCTTCTGATCTCTATTCCACGTATTCCCAATGCCAGGGTTCGTAATAGTAAGGTCGGAACCCAAAACGCTCAGCATTGCGGACCAACCATCGATAGACCGGCGTCTGCACCTGCATAGCCCGGTTTGCATCCTTCGTCTCAACCGGTTCTCCCCCGACGTACAGATCGAGAGCGCGACCGGTGAAGTGCGGACTGTTAAGAGCGAGCCCGGCGCGTCCTACGTTCGGTTGTTGCTTGCGCAAGCGATCCTGATATTCACGCGAACGAAAAGCCGAGATTATCTTCAGGTACTTCTCTCCGGGCGCCAGTTCACCATCACGAGTAGTAGCTAGATCAAGCGATTTATCCTTAGCCGCCGCGGCGATCATCTTCTTATAAGCCTTATAGGTCTTTCGTTCCACTTGTCGCAATTCATCCGGGCGCGTGGGATCGTAAAACTCTGAGGCAGGCACCGTGATGAGTTGATCCGGTAAAGCGTAATCTCTTTGCTTAAGTCTTTGACCCTGCCAGCTTGCCACCATCGACATCAACGTTTCTTCATCAAGCACTCCCGTCGCCGTTAACCCCCGCTTCTTTTGCCAGTCCGATAGAGCTTTCGCAAATTTCTCTGAGTCACTGGTTGCTTCTGTTCCTAATAGTCGCGAGATCAGAGGAACGTAAAGATGCCAACCACGTTGCTGCTTACCGCCAAAGGTCCAACTGAGATTGTTTGCGAGTGATGTGTTGCGCCTTGCTGCGTCCTCATGTTTTACAGAATCACGAATTCCAGCGGTCGGCTTCACGCGCTGAACTGCTGAGGAAGATCCTTGCGATTGGCTACCGCTGACAGTACTGAAACCTACAACAGCGGCAACAGAAAGAATCAAGATGATGATGAAAGCGATTTTAATACGCATGAGTCTAACTAGTTGATAAGCAGTGAGGTTTATGGGTCGGGAGCCAGTTGGATGCGAGACGCGCGCTGTAGGTTTGACGAATAAGAATTGTCACGAGCTAACCCATTTCGTGCTGTCTCGTCCGACTTCGTGGATCACTCCATCCATCGCTTCAATAACTCATTGAGGTTGCGTTCCACTTCATTAGTAAGACCACAAACTGTCGCGGGTGTACAAACTATCACGAGCAACACCGTGAAATCGCTCGTGGTGATCCCAGCATGCGTATTGGAGGAAGATCGGAACGAGGTTCATCCTTAATCTCCCGAACTTCTTTAAGCGCCAAAGCAATACAGCGCGCTGCGAGTTCTGATGTAGATCTTTCCATCTGCAATTGCTGGAGTCGCGAAGCACTCATCATCTAACTCATTCACCGCGAGTACTTGCCAATCTCCGGCAGCCTTCAAAACGGATACCTGACCACCCTGGCCGATTAGAAAAACCTTGTCGTCAGCAGCGACCGGTGACGCGAAGTACTTATCTATCGCACCATGCAGGCGTCCCTGTTTGATCACCGTTCCTGTCGCGGGATCAAAGGACAGCAGAATGCCGCTGTCGTTGATCATGTAGAGCACACCTTTGTAGAGCAGGGTTGAAGGAACCTGCGGTACAGGTTTTTGGTAACGCCATTGAATGGCAGTTGCAGTTTGGTCGCCCTCACCACCCATCTTGATTGCGAGCAAGCCATTCTCGGAAGACATCATTGCGCGAAATACTTCCCAATCTTTCGCGTTCAGCTTTTCGTCTCGGTCCATGTCAAACGCTTCGAATGCAGCGGCTAACATGTCATCCATCTTTTCCTTGCCGGTGACTTCCGCCTTTGCGATCAGCTTGTCGCCGTTTTTGTCGTATCTGGCCCACGCCTCTTCAAATGAGATCGTTTTAATCTGCTGGCCCGGTTGGTTAGTAGGGAACCCCCAACCATTGATGTACAAGAATTCTCCGTCATTACTGGCAATCGATTTCATCTCACAAGCAAGGCCGCGTACCCACCAGACACGTTTTCCATCCGCTACTGAATAAGCCGAGAGCTGAAACGACTCGGGAATAATGATCTGCTTTGGACCTCGTTTTGGCTGATAGATGATTGGTGTCGAATAGCCGGAGATGACTACGGGCCGATCGACTTTCCAACGCACGCGGCCGTTATTGCGATCAACCGCGAGTAGATAAGACGTGGGGTTGTCCTGGTCGACAGGCAAAATCACTTTGTCGTCAACGAGTATCGGTGAGGCGCCAAAACCATAGAACATGTTGAATGGGCCGAGCGGAAGCTTCCAGCGTTCTTTTCCATTGGCATCAAAGGAAACGATGCCGAATTCTTGAAAGAAGACATACACATTAGAACCGTCGGTGACTGGACTCGGGGAGGCTGGGCCATTGACGTTTTGCAGACGGCCCACGAGCGTGCGCGGAACTTCTCGTTGCCACAGCAGTTTGCCCGTTTGGCGGTCGAGACAAATCACAAGCAGTTTGTACTTGTCCTTCTCGCTGGTGTGCGCGGTTACGAAGATGCGGTCATGCCCTAGCACGGGTGAAGAATGGCCAGCCGGGAGCGGTGTCTTCCAAAGAACATTCTTCTGAGGTCCGAACTCGGTAGGAAGACCGCTGGTTGTTGAGACGCCACTTCCGTTTGGTCCGCGGAATTGAGACCACTCGTCACTACGAGCGCTCGACGGGCTGGGGCGGGCCGCTGTTTGGCTATGGGAGTAGAACAAGCTGATGAACGCGATCCCGAAACCCGTTAAAAACACGTAAGCAATTTTGTTTACAGTTATTACTGCCAGAGCAGAGCAATACTTCTTTATGGACATGAGATTGAATCCTAACGAGAGGTACGAAAGCGAGGCGATTTTAGTTGATGAATGGCATGAAGGAAACGCGGCAGGCCTTTGGAGTGCGTCGACTCGTCGGCGCTTTAGTAGTGGTCTCGAGGGATCTACGTTGCGAAAGCGGCGACAAATCGCCCCACTCCAAAGATATCAATCGTCTTCTTGTTCTTCAGGAAGCGATTTGAGGTATTCAACTAGATCGGTCTTCTCCTGTGGACTCAAGTTCAAGTTGAACCGAACATTGTAGTGATTGATCACATCCAGCAATGTCGCGAACCTTCCATCGTGATAGTACCGGCCTTTATTCGATTGACGCATAAAGAGCCCATTCTCACGTACAAAGATTCCCGCCAGATTCATCGTCTTGTAGACACCGTCTGGCGAACGGTCTGCCTGAAAACTATCGATGCCGATCTCGGCGGGCGTATGTAGGTTCCATCCTGGCTCGGTCCATAATGGTTCAACGTGACAGTTATTGCAGCCGGCCTTGCCACTGAAGAGATCATCGCCACGGGCCGCTGCTGCTACATTGAAATCGATGCCGGGCCTTGGTTCTGGAGCGGGGATCGCAAGTTGGTAAAAATGAAGCTCCGGCAACTTTTTGGTTATCCGATCTTGTTCTGGATCGATGTGAGGTAGATCGGCAAATCCGTTAGCTGCTGCTATGGGAAACTTCGCGGCGTTGTTTAAGCGTGGATCGAAAAACCTGCCTATACCATGCATCTCGAGTGCGGCAACAAATGCATTCCAGTAAGAAACGGTTCCCCAGGCGCCCGTCCAAGTGTGTTGATTGAAACCTGCTAAGCCAAACGCGTTGGGAATCAACGTCGCTCCGGGCACATTTGTTCCGGTGACAACTCCATCCGTGATTTGTACAGGATTAAATGCCTTGCCATCGAGGATCAATTCGGCATCAAATTTTCCAGGTCCCCAACTATTCAACACGGTTCGCACAGTGTCTTGACTGACACCTAAGAGATTAGCAAAGGCACTAAGATCAGGAGCTGCCGCGACTATCTTGCCAACATCGAGATCGCGATTGGCCCAACCATCCAACCGGTGGCCAATTCCGAAGACAAGAGAATTGTCGACGGTGGAGTGACATGCGGCGCAGGTGAGGCCGATCGAATTCAGTGTATTACCTTGAAAAAAACCTTTAAGACCAATTACAGCATCCAGTCTAAGTAAAGCGACAGTCGTGGCGGGATCATTGAGATTTACCCTGCCCTGTCTTATCTGGTTTATTAACGGTCGCGGCAGCGCGTCCACATCGACTTTCAAACCAAGATTCAAAGCAGTGTTCGGACTGATGCCGGGACCTACTCCTCCCAGATTTGCACCTAATATCGCTCTGTGAAGCTGGAGAGTGCCGCCCCAAAATGCTTCATCGCCAAAGGTGTCTGAGCGGAAGCTGTTTCTTCCGTTTTCCAGTAGCCTCTCGGCATTTGCAACGATTTGCGCATCGAAGTTCGTGAAACTCTCTCGCTGCGCGCGCCCTTGGAGAGGAGGTTTCTCTGCGTGACTTTTCTGGGTGACAGGTAAGGTCACGGCGACCACCGCAAGTACCGGTATGATTAAGTAGGGAATTTTCTTGAGCAGCCCGCATTCACAATGTTTACCGAGCTGCTGAGTCCTATCTTTGCTTGGCGACAACCACATACATTCCTCCCATGCTCAAAATGGTTTCAAGTGGGGCAATCGAGGGAGCTCCGCGCAGACAATTGAGAACATCCTGACGAATCATCGAAAGCAGGAGTGCAAACGATATCGAGGCGGACGCTTTCGCCAAGACTTCAGAGAAAGCTAATCAGCCACGCGACTTGATATCGATCGACTGCAGGGGAAAGAAGGGTACTTTAGGATATGTACTAAAACTCAGAAGGGATTTTAAGACCACTGATGAGAAAGTTAGCGTGGCATTTTATGAAATTTGTTTAGGGCTACGGGCGATTCATCGACTGCAAGCCTCAATCTCGATCGTAATTCTTTAATTGCTATGAATCTGAAACGCATTCTCATTCTGTTCTTTGTCGTACATTGCATCAGTGTTTGCGTAAACGCGCAGGTTAAGCCGCGTACTCTCATTGTTCGCAGTGGCTCCTATAAGCTGAGCGCACATTTGTTTCAGCCGAACGGGCGCGGACCATTTCCGGCAGTCCTGTTCAGTCCGGGAAGTGGCCAAAGTCCATCCGTAACCAATGTAGGCCGGTTATTCGCGCGGCATGGTTATGTCTTCCTAGCGCTTTATCGCCGCGGACAGGGACTCTCGGCTGATCAAGGACCGGAAACCGGGGCACTCGTCATGCAGGAACGAACGGCAAAGGGAGACGATGCGGCGAATCGATTACAGATGAGCTTGCTTGAGGGAGAGCAACTCCAAGAGACACTCGACGCACTCGTCGTTCTGCGTTCAGTTCCGAGCGTTGATTCGAGTCGGATTGCATTGGTCGGACACTCGTTTGGTGGTTCGCTGGCGATGTTAGTTGCGGAACGCGATCCATCAATTCGTGCCGTAGTGAATTTTGCTGGCGCGGCCGGTAGTTGGAATCGTTCAGCGTTATTACGTGACAGACTTATAGCGGCAACGCGAAAGATTCAGTCACCGATGCTCTACATCGAGGCCGCGAACGATTATTCGACAGCGCCGGGTGAAGTGTTGAGTGCGGAGTTGCGGCGATTAGCAAAACCCTATCGACTGAAGATGTATTCCGCATTTGGCAAGACTGCGGCTGAGGGTCACAACATTCTGTATCTATCGGTTAAGACCTGGCAGCAAGATGTGTTTGCATTTCTTAATGAGTTTGTAGGACGTTAGGCACAAAGCAAAAACGATCCACGACCTGCATCGTTGTCTTCGATAGTCGTGGATCGTTCTCCAAGTGCTGGAGGCGAGGTACTTGAGGGATAACTCAACTTCTAGTGTGAATTGAAATCCAATTTCTTGCTTTCGCCAAAGTCGGGATCTGTACCGTTCACAACCGCTGAGACAAACTCAGCATTAAATTCTCCTTCGATCATTTCTCCACTGCTTGCTTCAATTTCTGAATGTCAAGCTTTTTCATCTGCATCATTGCCTTCATTACTTTTTGCGTCCGTTGGGGATCATTGTCGCTCAGCAGTTCCAGGAAAGAATCCGGCACGATCTGCCATGCCAAACCAAACTTGTCTTTAAGCCATCCGCATTCGATCTTCTCGCCGCCTTCGGAGAGTTTCTCCCAGAAGTAGTCTACCTCCTCCTGAGTCTTACAGTGGACGACAAGCGATATCGCCTCGGTAAATTTGAATTCTGGCCCACCATTCAGGGCTGTAAACTCCTGGCCATCGAGCTGAAAGTCTATGATCATGACCGAGCCCTTTGGACCTGGTCCTGCCTCGCCGTAATGAACAGTCTTCAAGATCTTCGAGTTCTTGAAAGTCGAGACATAGAAGTTGACTGCTTCTTCAGCGTTATCGTTGAACCAAAGGAACGTAGTCACTTTTTGCTGCAACGGCTGCGTACGTTCATCTCTTGACGTCGCGGGTCGTGCTGTTGGAGTGGGATTTGTAGCTGCCATGTTTGTGTCTCCTTTATCGTTATATTTATGCGTGAGTTCACTTATAAGCTTGCGAGCCGGGCAGTAGTCCGAATGCAACGGACCTTCATTCGAAGACATTCGGACTACTGGATTGGTGCTTACCGTTCCTCTAACACTGACAAAATATTTCCCGCCGGATCTTTGAACCAGGCGATCTTTGGGCCAGGTCCGCGAAAGATTCCCTGCTCATCTGTTTTCAGGTCAGGTAGCTCGTAGTGCTCAAGTTTTACTCCTGAACGTTTCAATTCAGCGACGGCTTGTTCAATGTCGGGGACCAGAAAATTTAGGACTGTGAAAGAAGCCGGTATGTGGTTGGGCTTTGGGTAGAGAAAAACGCTGGTACCGCCTGTATTGATTTCCAAACCTTCAGGACTTTCAGAAACGTCGAGTCCGAGAGTCTGACCGTAAAATTGTTTTGCCTTCTGCAAGTCATTCACGGAAAAGCTTGAAAATGCCTTGGCACTCTTGAATAAGGTGGACAAAGGTGCTCTGCCGGGTGTCGCTGCCGTTTTCTGTGACATTATTTCTTCTCCTTTTCTCTCAATGTTTGTCTCAGAGTCATTTAACGCGAGTTCACTCGTAATGTTGTCGCGATTTGTGAGCTTCCTTGTTACGATTCGATTAAGGCCGAATACATGCGATTTGCAATGATCATTCTATGCATTCTGAGCCTTCTTAATGCGGCTGTGTCGCCGCGATCAAACTCATCTCAAAATCGCAATCGAGTTGTAATCGCAGTGAGTACCGCGTTCGATGGCAAGGGCCATGCGTTGCGCGACACTCGAATCGTCATCGAGGGTTCAAAAATCGTTGCCATCGATCCTCAAGCAGCACCGATCGACTACGATCTTCGTGGTTTGACTGTCATGCCGGGATGGATTGATGGGCATGTGCATATCACGTGGAGTTTCGATAAGAACGGCAGGAACGTAGGTGCAGGTGTTACGACACAGGAAGCAGGTTATGCGGCAGCGTCGAATGCGTGGCGCACATTGATGGCGGGCTTTACGACCGTGCAGAGTGTGGGCTCGCCTCTCGACATTCCTCTGCGAGATGCAATCGCGAACGGAATGGTCCCAGGTCCACGCTTGCTGACGTCTGCCGAACCGTTGATCGGCCGAGGCGCGGAGACAGGTACGCCTGATGAAATCCGCGAATTTGTCCGAAGACAAAAGGCCGCGGGCGCAGATGTGATCAAAATCTTCGCTGCGTTTAGTATTCGCCGTCCTGAGATGTCGCTTTCAAAGGAGCAGCTCGGTGCTGCGTGCGATGAAGCGAAAAAGCAAGGTTTACGCACGCTAGTGCATGCTTATAAAGATGCGGTGCGTGCTGCAAGTCTTGCCGGTTGCACGGAAGTTGAGCACGGTGCATTGGGCGACGGATGAAGATTTAAGAGTACTAGCGGAGAAGGGGACTTATCTGGATCCTCAAGCAGGTCTCGTGATGGAAAATTACCTTCTGAACAAGGACAAGTTTGTGGGCACACCAGGCTTTCCTGAAGAAGCGTTTGCGGCTGTCAAAGACGCCCTGCCCGCGTACCACGACTTCATGAGGCGAGCGATGAAGATCTCAGGATTAAAGATCGTTTTCGGTTCGGATGCGCTTGCAGGATCACACGGGCGCAATGCCGAGGAGTTCATTGATCGTGTACGCGATTGCGGAGTGGATCCAATGGCTGCGATGGTTTCCGCGAACTCTCTTGGTGCGGAAGCGCTCGGCATGTCAGACCAGATCGGATCAATCGTGCCTGGGCTACAAGCGGACATCATTGCGGTTGATGGTGATCCGCTAAAAGAGATCACGTCTGTAAGACGAGTTGTTTTCGTGATGAAAAGCGGCGTGGTCTATAAGAACGTCAAACCCAGAGATCAGAGATCAGAGATCAGAGGTCAGAGATCAGAGTTCAGAAGGCAAACCCTGAAAATCATCGAATCGACCAGACTTTGACCTCTGACCTCTGACTTCTGACTTCTGACCTCTGGCACTTACTCGTACCTCAGTGCCGCTAGCGGATCGATTCTCATGGCGCGGCGGGCCGGCAGATAAGACGCAAGCAATGACACCGCCACTAATAACAGCGAAATTGTGGCGAATGTCGCGGCATCAGCCGCTGCCACGCCGAAGAGTAATCCCGACAGCAGCCGCGTGAGTGCAAACGCTGCCAACAGTCCGAGTCCAACTCCCACCAGCGTTAGTAGTAATCCCTGTTTCAAGATTAGCACCAGCACTTGACGCGGCTGTGCACCGATTGCCAGTCGTAATCCGATCTCGTGCGTACGCAGCGCAACGGAATAATTCATTACACCGAATATGCCCACTGCTGACAGCAGCGTAGCTAGTCCAGCAAAGAGTCCCAGCAGCAAGGTGTTGAAACGTGCGCGACTCAAGGTCTCGGACATCACCTGATTCATCGTGCGCACATCTGAGATAGGTTGATTTGGATCGAGACTGCGAATTTCCCGATGCACTGCGGGAGCGAGAGCGGCCGGATCTCCTTCGGTTCGTATCACAAGCGTCATGAACGCGTACGTAAGGTCGGGATGAGAGAAGTAGACTGTGGGCTGGACTTCATCGATCAGACTTTCATACTTGACATTACCAACTATTCCAACAATTTCGGTTGGCGTTGGCGTATCAAACATCTGCACGTCAATACGTTTTCCGATAGGACTCTCACCGGCGAAATGTTGGCGCGCCATTGCTTCGTTGATTAAAACAACGCGTCTGGGTTCCCTCATCTCGACATCTGTGAAGTTGCGACCCCGCAATAGTGGAATGCGCATAGTCTCGAAATATCCGGCGTCTGCCACTCTTACATCCGTCGTCGGTTCCTCACCAGGAAGAGGTTGCGGCCGACCTTCTATCGTGAACCCGGTTGCTGAACCCAAGCCACCGTAGAAGGGTAGATAGTTGACAATGCCTGCAGCGCGAACTCCCGGAAGCGCCTGAATGTGCTCCAATGCCTGACGAAAGAAGCGGACGAACTGCGGATCTTCCTTGTAGATTGCTTCCGGCAATCTCACGACCATAGTCAGAACGTTCTGTGAATCGAAACCACGATTAACTTGCTGAAGATTGATGAAGCTCTTGACGAGTAAACCAGCACTCGCCAACAAGACCACTGCGAGCGCGATCTCAGAGACCACCAGAACGTTTCTGAGACGGCGACTGCCGCTTGCCTGGCCCGAATCTCCCTTCGCACCCTCCTTAAGCGAGTCGTTGAGATTTAGTCGTGTAATGTGCAGCGCTGGCGCCAATCCAAAAACAATCCCGGTTATGAATGACAAGAGCAGTGTCCACATCAGGACTGTTACGTTTAAGCCGACGTTCTGAAGATTGATGAGATCTCGAGGGCTGATGGCGACCAAAGCTTTGATCCCCCACCACGCGAGGGCACATCCGACAAGACTACCGAGGATCGCCAGCAGAAAGCTTTCAGTCAGCAACTGCCTCACGATTCGCAAGCGACTCGCACCTAGCGCCGCGCGGAGTGCAATCTCTTTCTCGCGTGAGGTTGCGAGAGAGAGCAGCAGGTTTGCCACATTTGCGCATGCAATAAGCAATACAAAGCCTACAGCGCCGAGCAATAACAAGAGTGGTCGTCTAACGTTGCCCGAGAATTGTTCACGTAACGGCAACACTTCCGCACTCCAATCTTTGTTGTATTGCGGAATCGCCCCTGAGAGTCTCGCTGCTATGGTTCGCATTTCGGCATCTGCTTGCTCCGTTGAGACACTATTCTTCAGCCGCGCTACAACCCCGAGAAAGCGACCGCGGTCAGCTTCTGGAGTTTCGGGCATCGGCAAAACGGTCCAGAGCTCTGCTGGTCTGCCGGTACCGGTTCGCTGTCTGATGTAAAATTGGAAATGCGCCGGCATGACACCAACTACGGTGGACGGTACTCGGTTCAGCATTATCGGTTTACCGATCACGCTTGCCTGACCGCCGAAACGCCTTTGCCAAAGTCCATAACTCAGCACAACAACATTCGATTTGTCAGCCTCACCATCTTCTGGCAGAAGAGGCCGGCCGAGTAAAGGATCCACACCAAGGACTTCAAAGAATTCAGGGTTTGTGAACTGCGCCGTAAGCTCCTCAGGCTCACCCTCGCCCGTCAGATTGGTCCGTTGGTCCGTGAAAGCCGCCATGTTCTCAAAGCTTCGGTTTTGCTCGCGCCACGCTTTGAAGTTTCCGCGTGAACTATTGTTCTGGTGTCTACCTTCGGGCGTTACTTCCCACACCATCACAATTCGCTCTGGATCACGATACGGTAATGGTTTGAGAAGCAGCTCATTTACGACTGAGAAGATTGCGGTGTTCGCCCCGATGCCGAGTGCGAGTGTGAGAACCGCGACGAGAGTAAAAGTCTTATGTTTCGTGAGCACTCGCGCGCCGTAGCGAATGTCCTGCGATAGAGTCTCAAAAAAGCCGCCACCCTTAACATCGTATGCAGCGTCGCGAACCTTGGGGAGGTTGCCGAAGCTGCGAAGTGCTTCGCGACGCGCTTCATCGGGAGACATTCCCGCAGCGATGTTGGCGTCGGTTTGCATGTCAACGTGCAAGCGCAGTTCGCGATCGATGTCTTCAATCACTATTTCGCGGGCGAACAAAGCTCGAATGCGGTCACGAAGTAAATTGAACCACTTCATTTGTAGATCCTTTAGCTTGTCCGAGTTGAATCATGGGGAGGGATGTATTGCCTGGAGTTATGTCGCTTGTCGTACTTTCGTGACTGCAAGAACGAGTCGATCCCAACTCGCTTCTTCGGCCTCGAGCTGTCGACGGCCTGCCCTGGTCAGCTTGTAGAACTTCGCGTCACGACCCGTTTCATGCACGACCCATTTGGATGAGACCCAACCTTTCTGCTCAATGCGATAAAGCGCCGGGTAAAGGGAGCCCTGTTCGACGTTCAGCATCTCGTCCGAGAGCTGCCGAATACGTTGGATGATTCCATAGCCATGCAATTCTCCGAGTGAGAGAGCTTTAAGAATCAACATGTCGAGAGTGCCCTGCAAGAGATCCGCTTTGTCCTTTGCCACTTTGCTCCTCTTTAAACGAACTGAAACGTAGTCATACCTAGAATCGGTAGGCATCGTAAGCTGCGATACCTAGAATGTCAAAGTGTAAGGCTGAATTGTGGAATGCGGCTTAATTTGGAGTGCGGTGGCGAGCGCAGCGCGACACCGCTTTGGGTGGCGTCTTGGGTCCACTCAACGTCATCAGCACCACACAATGATCCAAAGCGGTGTCGCGCTGCGCTTGCCACCGCACTCCAAAGCTTGCCACCGCACTCCAAAATTACGACTGGAGTCCAATCTTTCGTAAGAGCTCTGCGTATCGAGGATCGTTGCGCAGGCTGTCGTAGGCGGGTTCGATCTTGAACTGTATGACCAGAGGATCTTTCTCAGCGAAAGCTTTGTCGAGGAAGGCGAACGCTTCATCGCGGTGGCCCAAACGCACATAGAGATTGGCAAACCTTGAAGGCGGAACATGCTTTGTCTTTGCTATCTCTTCCACTATTGAAAGCTGCTTGAGAAGAAAGCCTTGCCACCCATTTGCTTTGAAGGCTGTTCGAAGTTCCTCGATCAGTTCCGAAGGCGCACCTTTCAGACTACCGTATTTCAGAAAGGCTTCCACTGCTTCGGGGTACATCTGTTTCTGTTCATAGATGGTGTAGAGAGAAAAGTACAAGCTATCGTCATTTGGCTCTACCGCAATAATGTTCTGGAAATGCTGGATGGCTTGATCATACTGCCGGCGAAAATAGAAGAGCCGCCCACGGCCGACACTTATCGTGAGTGAGCTTGGATCAAGTTCCCGCGCCCTTTCCATTTCAGTTGTTGCTTCATCAAAGCGTCCTGCCGACATCAGAAACCAACCGTAAGCCTGGTGTATCCAAGCGACATTCGGATTCAAATCAATCGCGTGCTTAAACTCTTCTTCAGCGCCACTCCAATCGTATTCGTATTGGTACTTGAGCTCGGCGAGTGCGTTGTGAGCCTGGGCCAGAAGGTCGTCGAGTTGTAACGCCTTCATGATGTTCGGTCTCGCTTTTTTCTCTGCTTCCAGCATGGAAATCTTGCGATGGCCGCTGAGCATGATGTAGGAATCCGCCACTCCGATGTAAGCCAGTGCGAAGTTTGGATCTTTTTCGATGGCCTGTTTGTAGTACTGCAAGCTCTGCTCGATCCAGTTCTGCCGGCGTCCGTGCCAGAGAAGTTGCCCTCGCAAATAGAGTTGATACGCTTCGGGATTTTCGGTGTAGTGCTTGGCTAACCGCTCCTTCTCTTGTGGACTTAACCGAACTTTCAGAGATTGAGTTATGCGTTCAGCAATGGAGTCCTGCAGTTTGAAGATGTCGATAAAATTCTCATCGAACTGTTCTGCCCAGAGCGGTCGGCCGTCGGCGACGTTGACCAGTCGAACGGAAACTCGTACACGGTCACCAGCTTTCTGAATATTTCCGTCCAACACCGCTTCGACCTGGGTCTCCTGACCCGCCTTAACTGGGTCTTGCTGAGGATCTGTGTACTTACGAACCGCACTCACTGGGCGCACTGCAACAAGTTTCAAGTTGCTCAGTCTGGTTATCAGGGCTTCAGCCATTCCCATTTCAAGCGATTCGTCGCGACTTTCATTATTGAGGGGCTTAAACGGCAAGACAGCGATCGATTTTATTGATGGTGCTTTTGTCGCAGATCTTTCACGAAGGATGAGCGCGCCGGCTACGACAAACAGAGTCAAGCCAACGACGGACAGAGTCAGGGGCTTCATTAAGAACCAGAATCTGTTTGAAGCAAATTGCTGTGGCGTATGTGAAGTGCTGATGTGTTCGTCTGACCCCTGCTTGAGCTCGCCGATGAAGCGATACCCGCGACGGGGCACCGTCTCGATGTATTTCGGTGCGTCAGGATCATCGTTCAGCGCGTGCCGAATTTCCTTAATGATTTTCGTCAGCGCATTGTCACCGACAATCGTGCCTCGCCACACTTCGTCGAAGAGCTCCCGTTTTTCAATTACCCGTCCCGTATGTGTCATCAGGTACACAAGCACATCGAACGCTCGAGGGGTCAGACTTACCGGGCTTCCAGCCTTGAATGCACGGAAGTTCTCACGATCGACGATTACGTCGTCAAAGAAAGTTACGTTGTGGGTCTTGCTGGACATCGCCGGCGGTACTAGTCGCTGTAAGTCACTTGGATAACGTCTGTTTTACCCGGCATTAACTGTACGTCAAAAGTCACTTTGTCGGATCCCAGGTCACGTCAAAGTAATCTTCCGGTCATTGGAACGTCATTACATAAGGGAACTCAAGAAATATAGTTCAGGCTGCCCGGAAAAGAGTCCCAAGAATTAGAACCAGGAGGCGGCTATGAAAACACCTGCACTGCAGGTCTGCTTGATGTTGACTTTAGCGATTTCGATGTCCACCACGGTCCTCGCTCAAGGAGCCAGCGATACCCAAACCGTCCTGAATTACAACAACCAGGCGGTACGTCTAATAGACAGTGGGGAGTATGAAACCGCGATTGAATTACTTAAGCGAGCGATTCAACTACGTCCGGATTACGCAACGGCTCATTACAACCTCGGCACTGCCTATTACTTTATAAACAACGCCGAGCAAGCGATTGTGGCATTACAAAAGGCCATCCAACTTCATGGGCGATATGTGGAGGCCTACAACCAACTTGGTGTCATCTATTCCAGCTCTGGCCAGCTGGATAACGCGGTGTACGCATTCAAACGAGCGATTAGTCTAAAACCGAATAACTCGAACGCGCTGTACAACCTGGGTTGCGCGTATATCCGTCTGCAAAACTTAAAGGCAGCGATAGTTGTGCTTGAGCAGGCAATTCAACTTCGACCGGCCTTTGTCGAGGCACGGATTAACCTGGGCTTTGCCTTTCGACGATTGAAGCGTTATCAGGACGCCATTGCTCAATTGCGAGAAGCCGTGAGATTAAAGCCTCAGGACGTTGAGGCGCAATTCTTCTTAGCAAATCTTTATTTGCTGGAGAAAGACAAGCCGGCGGCTTTGGAGCGATATGAGGTGATTAAGACTTTGAATCCCCAGCTGGCTAAGAAACTGTTTGTAGGGATCAGCAGCGGCAAAGTCGTGTTTGTTGATTATAAATAATCAGAGGTCAGAAGTCAGAGATTAGAAGGCAGAGGTCAGAAGGCAGAAAGTAGAACAAGGCTCTGCCGTCTGGACTTGAGGAAGTGGCTTCACCCTTCCGATGAAGTCACTAAGGAGTTCTGGGCTCCGCCGCTCAGTTTCTAATTGCACAGGGCGCAGCCCACAACCTCTCTCAATACTTCATCGGAAGGGCGAAGCCACTTCCTCAAGTCGAGATGGCAAAGGCAAGAGCGGCTACTCACAAAACTCAGCAAAGAAATCGGGCTACTCACAAAACTCACCAAAGAAATCCGGCTACTCACAAAACGCACCAGCTAAATCCACGTTTTAAATCCATCTGATTCGATTAGCCAATCTTTTTCGCGTTCTAGGTAAAGAGTTCCTGAGGAATCAATCCCCGGAATAGGTGCTGGTGACAATTGTTTTGAAGGAGGTGAGGAAATGAGACGCTTTTACCCAATCCTATTGCTGCTATCAATTTTCATAAGCACGGTCGGGCAAACCACCAATGTTTCGCTTGTCGAGAACCCGGGTCAGCAAGCAATCCGCGATGTGCGCTTAGCAAATGTCCCTTCAGAGCTAATTGGAGAGTGGCAGGCGCGGCGTGGGTCAGGTTCGAGCTACTACAACCCTAACTCCGGTTCTTATGGAGCACCGAACGGAACCATCGATAGTTACAAGTTCTTTGCAGATGGCCGGTACGAGCACGCGATCTTGATGCAGAACTCGCTATACAACTGCACCATCAGAGTCTTTGGTCGAGAAACAGGAACTGTGTCAGTCGACGGTGACACCCTGACGATCACACCAGGACGGGGCACGATCGAGTATTTAGACAACTGCCGACCGCATCTGAACTCAAAGAAGGTTACGCAGATGGACGAGGAGACTTGGCAATGGGGAGTTTCGCGTGACGATCAGGGAGTGAAGCTGTGCGTGCGAGATGAGAAAGGTGCTTCCGCTTGCTATTACCGTCAGTAAGGTCAGTGTCTTTTGTTAATAATGAGGTGACATTGTGAAAGAACATACTTCGAACAACATCAAGGGTGACTACGTGCTGGCAACCGGGGGCGCAGCTGCTAATAGACTGCGAATCTTGCACAACACCTATGGTCCAGGAGCCAAAATCCTCTTGGAACGAGCAGGAATTAAGAAAGGCATGCGTGTCGCCGACATCGGATGCGGAGTGGGAATGGTAACTCAGTTGCTGGCTGAGATGGTTGGTCCAACCGGCGAAGTGGTAGGCGTTGACTACAGCCCCGACCAACTAGAACAGGCTCGTACGCTTTTACCTGAAGGAATGAAGAACGTCTCATTCGTGGAGGCGAGCGCAACGGAAACCGGCTTGAACAGGGAATCATTTGATTTGATCTATTCTCGTTTCCTTTTCATTCACTTGATTGAACCAGAGCGTGCTTTACAAGAAATGTACGACCTGCTGAAACCGAACGGACTTCTGGTCTGCGAAGATGGCGACTTGACCTCAGCAGGGAGCGAACCACCGTCGAAACTGGAAGCGTTCGCCGTTCTGTTTGGTCGCTTAGGACCAAGGTGGGGAGTGGACTACACGCTAGGACGAAGTCTCTACCACATGGTTCTGGCCGCTAACTTTTCCCAAGCGGAAATAACCTTCAACCAACCTGTGTTCGCCATGGGTGAAAACAAGTTACTGCTGGAGTTGTCAGTTGCGGAAGCGGGTCCTGCTTTTGTAGCAGCAGGCCTGATAACTCCGCACGAGCTGGCGCAGACTTTGAGGGAAATGCGAGAGCTGGCTGAAGACGAAACGGTCATTGCTGTAATGCCTCGAATGAGCCAGGTATGGGCACGGAAGCCAGAGGTAACGAGATTAAGTGTGCGCGAAGATGTGACGCAGTTGACCACAGACGACGTTGATACAGCGGAATACGTCATGACTGCTCGTCCGATCTATCGAATTAGGGTGAACGGTTTGGACGGGTGTCTCGGTCTGTGAGTCGTAATCTTGAGGTTACGTTCGATCATTTAGGAGGAACAATGTTTTCAGGGAAGGTGCTTTCCGCACTGCACAAACTTAACAACACGGGCTCAACGGCGCCGAAGTCTGAGCCCGCATCTAGTTTGGTATTCCGCGGTGGTCTAACTGAACTTAGTTGGATTACTCGTCGTCGACGAAAGATCGCACGGCGTCTTAGAGAAAAGGACCAGAAGCCATTAAGACCAATTGGCAATTGGCATCCGGCAATCTCGTTCACTCGTTGATAGTGAATCCGATGTCATCACTGCTCTCGGATAACTTGCGGTCGTCTTTGTTGAACGCTGTAACCTGCCAACGATAGTCACCTTTCTCCAAAGGTTTATTCAATTGGAACGAAGTCGCATCGACCCGTTGGTTCACATAAGGAGAAGTGACCATGTGGTCATTGGCGAACACGCTGAACTTGTAGTAAGCCGCATCCGGATAAGGTTCCCACTTCAATTCGAGACCTTGACCGCCCACCTTAGCTCCTGCCTTTGGGCTGACTGTTTTTAGATCGCCTTTGAATAAGTGCGTTGGGGTGACAAACAGAGTCTTATCAGGAACCACTTCATACTTCGCTGCACTGATACCCACTCCGCCTGTCGCAAAAACGTATGAGTCTGTGTCGAAGACCTGCGCGGTTAAGGCTTCATAGGTCTTCGGTTGGACGTTTGTGATCACGTACTCGCCATCTTTATCTGTCCGTGCCGTGTAGATCTTTCCTCCGCAACCGGCCATGAACCGACTGAAGGTTTCGCACAGTTTCACCTCGATGTTTTCCGCGGGTTTGCTGTTGTACATCACCTTGCCTTGAACGTTTCCGGTGCCAGGTGCCGGCTTAACTTTCTCAACTCCGGTTTCAGCGGGAACCGCTGTCTCCGACCGCAAGTTAGTTGCTGAACTGCCACGCTTGCAACTCGACAACGATATAGCAGCGCTGACACACAGCAGTAATAAGAACGAATTCCGGAGTGTGTCGCGTGATCTTTGTGATGCGGGATTTTTGCGGAAGCTCATTGATTCGAATCCTCAAAGGTGTCTTCACAACTACGACACCTATAGTATCTCAACTTGCGGACTGTAGGCGGAAAGCTGAGATTGAGTTTGTCAAGAGGTCTAAGAAGTGTTAGTCGATTTGCTCAGGCCAGATCGGTACGATATGAGGCCATCGGCTTCAACCGGGGACCTCAATTTCAACCATGTGTGTGGCACGGACACCACCGGCTTCAGCCGGTGGTCCTTCAACTTCAACCTAGTATGAGTGAATGTGTGAGGCACCGATGATACCACCGGCTTCAGCCGGTCGGTACTTCAATTTCAACCTAGTACCAGTGAATCTGTGTTGAGGAACGATGATACCGCTGGCCAGTGTACGATCGCCAGGCTGGAACTAGGTTGAAGTTGAAAGACCACAGGCTGAAGCCTGTGGTGTCAGATCAATCGTCGGTCTGTGAACTAGGTTGAAGTTGAAGAACCACAGGCTGAAGCCTGTGGTGTCTTCCCTGAAGAGGGCAGTTCCCCCTAGTTAACGGCGAAACCAGCTCTACTAATCTTCTGCACGCAACTGGTATCCAGACCCTTAGCTGAGCCTTCCGCGACAAACTGCGTCATCAGTTGCTCAATGCACTCGATTCCTTTTAGTCCACCCAGACCATGTCCGCCGTGAGGCACGACCACGTGCAAACTATTCGGAAGGTTACGCGCCGCAGCATCACCGTTCGCAGGCGGAGTTACCGGATCCCATTGACCAGTCAGAATCAATACAGGAGCCGAACCCTGAACCGGATTCGCATAGTCGGCAGGAACTTTCGCGCGTGGCCAGAGTGCGCAAGCCTCGCGCTGTTGTCGCAGACGGTAATCGCCTAGGAAAGTGCCGGTCGCTAGACGCTCACCGAGACCGGGCTTGATCCACGGTAGATCTTCCGCACACGTAATCGAAAGATAGAGGCCGTTGCTTCCGGTCGCGACTAGATTGCGGCGGTACGCAAGAGCGGTCTCGGCCAACGGAACGTAATTGCCGGATGCCGCCTGATGCACGAGCGAAGGAACGCGACTGGCAGGAACCGGTTGGTAGAGCATGTAGCGGATGGCCTCAGCAGCGAGATCACGTGAAAGTTTCACCCTCGCCTTTGGTGGAGCGCTCGAATCAGTCGTCTGAATTGTCCGCGCAGTAGTGACCTCTACTTCAACAGGTCCCTGCAATAGCTTGTTGAGTACGGTCTTTAATTCGGTACTGAGATCTGGGAACGCACGTTTGCATGCTTCATCGGCAGCGCATTCGCCGATTACTCCTTGCAATGCGCGCTCGTTTGCCTGGGGAAAGTCGTGCGGCATGAACTGATTTGTTGGCGAAACCCCCTGCAGGGTGATTGTCCGCACGTGGTCAGGGTGCTGCCTGAGATAAACAAGCGACGCGCGCGTCCCGTACGACCCACCAAACAGATTGATTCGTTCGTAACCCAACGCTGCTCTAACTTCGTCTAAATCATCCACTGCGATCGGCGTCGTATAGAGCGTGAGATCCGATTCACGCTCTAGTTTTTCACGACACTTCTTTACTTCATCCAGAGGGAAGAAGTAGCCGAGAAAGCTCTGCGGATCATTGTCGTTGTAAAACTGGCAGTCCAGCGCGTGTGAGCCTCCAGTGCCGCGTTGATCGAGGAACACCAAATCACGATGTTCGCGAATTCGCTTGAAGAGGATTGCTACACCGGGCGCGTCTTCGGTTGCGGATGAGCCTGGCCCACCAGGAATGTAGAATAGTGGATCTGGTTGGCGTGCTTCGCCAGTCGCGGGTAGGACGATGACTTTCAAACTGATCTTGCGACCTTTGCGTGCGGCGCGATTTTCGAATACCTCCATCGTTCCGCAGCGAGCTTTACCTTCGATGTTTGGTACGTCGCACGGCTGCAGAACAAGTGACTGATTGATTGAATGGCTGATTTGCGAAAGTGCAGAGGTCAGGAGGATTATGAAGCTGAGCGCTAATCTCATAATGGGCAGAGATAATACTCCAGAAGAGTGTGCAAACTACGAAGGTTGAACTTAACGAATCTCGAGCGGGGGTAAACCACCCTTCCGGACCTCGAGACCATTGATCTTGAGTTTGGTTGTCGAAGTTTGAAAGCCGTTCAAGGACCGACGTGGATAGTCAAGATTAAAAGTCTCGTGGTCCGGAAGGGTGGTTTACCCCCGCTGATCGACAAACTTGATTCGCGGCTACTCTCGCTCGAGCACGATATCGAAAACACCGGTTTCGAAAACCTTGCCATTGATACTGTGCTTCTCCACCGCAATTGCATTCTCAACGCGATACATTGGATCAGATTTATGCGGGTCTCCCTGGAAATGAATTTCGGTTACCAACGGCTTATACCCTGAGCAGATCGCGACTAGATGAAAGTGTGCGCAACGCCAAAACTCACCAGTCGGATTCGGTCGATAGGGAATCGGGCGGATGCTCTCGAGCTCGTAGTAACCCGTTTCCGAAGAAAGCAACCTGCCGCGGTTACGAAAATCGGTTGTGCCGTTTGAATACTTCTCCTGCATGTCAACGTGCCAGAAGTCCAGCACTGCTCCCGGCAGTGGACGTTTCGTATCGTATGCCCACACTCGACCTGACAAGATAAACGTCGTGCCTGGTTCACCCGGCGCACTGAGCTTCCCTCTGAAAGGCGCGCCTGCTCTGTAGAACGGTCCATACGGAAGCGGCGCAGGCTTCGTCAACGCTTCTTTGACTGGCACGTTCTCTTTCGGCGCTGGTCCCATCTTGATCAGGATGGAGTCTGCCTGATCTCGGCTTACTATTTGTGTCGGCTCCGCGTCTGAATGAAGAACCAAACCGGTTACACCTACTGCAGCGAGACCGATTCCCGTGTGCTGAAGAAATCTTCGTCGTGTTGAATCAAACATAAATATTGCCAATAGGCGATTTCCGATCAGTCATTCACCGAAAGCCAATTGGCAATCGGCAGTCTGCAATGACCCGGTCAGTATCATCTCGCGCTAGCGGATGGATCGATGCGTTAAAGACTACCCATATGAGAATCACACCTTGGGCGAGGGTTAAGCTCAGGAAGTGATGAAGCGGCCTCGATTGATGACGAGTCGGCCTGATGGGAACATTCAACGTTCCGCTTGCACAACGAATCGTGAGGGCTGATGAAACACTGAACAATACAGAACCGGGAGCCGTAGCGACCGGATGCGACACTCAGCTAACTATTGGAATCGACTCGGCACCATCGCGATATGTTGAGTTAGCATCCGGTCGCTACCGCTTCCCGGTTCTGTAATGGTTCGCAATGCCGTAAACGATCGACGGACCGACTATCTTCTCCTCGGGATCGGAATCAGCATCGATACTCTTCGGCGATACTCCCGATATGTATCTCCATACGAGTGAATAAGGTCGCGCTCTTCAAATTGGATCGCGACCACAATGTACGCGGTCGTCATCACTGCAAAGAAGAGGTGACCGAATGTCATTCGGGGCGTACTCCAGAAAGCGATAATGAATCCCAGGTAGAGTGGGTGGCGGACCACTTTATAAAGCGCAGGCGACTTGAACGGAGTCCCCTCGTCTACCTTGCCTTTCAGATAGTTGTAGACCTGCTTTAGGCCGAAAAGGGAAAAGTGGTCCACCAGGTAGGTAGAAAACAGGACGCCTCCCCATCCCATCCAGAACAGGGCCAGCAACAGAGTTCGGCCTGTGGGATTCTGTACGTCCCAAACGATTGGGTCCATCGCCCGCCACTGCCAAAACAGCAATTGCAGCGCAAGACTTGCGATCAAAACATATGTGCTGCGCTCGATTGGCGCCGGCACAATTCTGGTCCACCAACGCTTGAACCATTGTCGCGCCATAACGCTGTGCTGAATCGCAAAGATGCTCAGCAGAAGGGCATCGATAACCAGCGCTGCACTGAGAGCGCTGTACAGCGGAGGCGAGTCTATCGACTTGGGCACAATCACATTTCCGACGAAGCCTATTGCGTAGAGAAATGTCACGAAGAAGATCAGGTAGCAAAACACTCCATAGAGGAAAGCAACAATTCGAGCCATGGTGGAAGCTCCTCTCTCTTTGTATTGGAACTACGACAAAACGAGTTACTGAGAAGCAGCGTTAATAGGCGAAGACAGTGTACGGGCGCGGAGCTTACGACTCGGCTCGAAGGGTGTCAACTTTTTTGGAGCGCGGAGACTTGTCAGCGCTATAACTGGTTCGCAGCTCTGCTCTTTCGGGGAAATTCTTAGATGGGGGAACTACTCAAAGCGGTGACAAGTCCCCGCACTCCAAAAAAGTTACGCTTCCAATTACTATGCATCCATGCAGCTTCCAGTTAATCCACCAGTCCTTCCGATGCTCGCGAAACGTGTCGGCGAATTGCCCGAAGCCGGCGACTGGATCTTTGAACCCAAATGGGATGGCTTCCGGGCACTCGTGTTTCGTGATCACGAAGACATATTGATCCAGAGTCGCGACGAGAAACCGTTGAACCGTTACTTTCCTGAACTGCTGGAGCCACTCCGTTCGCAATTACCTTCGCGCTGTGTGCTTGATGGAGAAGTTGTTGTCGCTCGAGATGGTGCGCTCGACTTCGAGGCGCTCCAGCTTCGCATTCATCCTGCAGAATCGAGAGTCAAACTTCTTTCTCAACAAATGCCGTCGTCGATCGTGTTCTTCGATCTGCTCGCCGAAGGTGATCGCGATTTGCGCGGCGTACCTTTCGAAGAGCGCCGTCGAATTCTCGAGTCGCTTCTCTCATCTTCAAAGTCGCCGATACATCTGACACCAGCCAGTCGGAAGCTTGCTGAAGCAGCCGATTGGTTTCGTCGTTTTGAAGGAGCAGGCCTGGATGGAGTGATGGCCAAGCCCATCTCGGGAACGTATGAATCAAATAAGCGAGTGATGCTGAAGGTCAAACATGAACGCGAATGTGATTGCGTAGTTGCTGGCTTCCGATGGCACAAGAAAGGTGAACGAAGTGCGGTCGGGTCACTGCTGTTAGGGCTTTTCGATGATGGTGGTGCGCTTCACCACGTTGGCGTTTGTGCGAGTTTCACTGACACGAAGCGGCATGAGCTCGTGGAGTTTCTTTTGCCCTATCGTGAACACGCGCTCGCAAATCATCCGTGGAAACAATGGGCAGAGCTTTCAGAGGCTCATCGCATTCCCGGGGCCCAGAGTCGTTGGAGTCACGGAAAGGATCTCTCGTGGGAACCATTGCGTCCTGAGCTGGTGGTCCAGGTTGCTTATGATCACATGCAGGGAAGCCGCTTCAGACACACAGCTCAGTTCCGGAGGTGGAGAACAGATAAGAAGCCGAGCGACTGCACATTTGCGCAGCTGGAAGTTGTGCCGCCCCACGAGCTGGAGACGATCTTTGCGAGTGGGCGCTGAAAAAGTTTTAAATTTTAAATTTCATGGAACCTGCGAGGAAAATAATGAAAACCCGACTTTGCTTTCTTGTTGTTATCTCGTTGCTGATTTTTTCGCTGCCAGTTCTGTCTCAAACCGAGTCGAAGGCCCAGCGCATTGAGGTGAAAGCTAATCGTGCGACAAACGTTACTGGCGAGATTAAAGATCGCAAAGAGGTTGTCTACATCTTCTCTGCTAAGGCCGGTCAGAAATTCAATGGACGCATTAGCAGACGAACCGGTGATGCGAGCTTCAACGTTACCGATCCTGATGGAGAAGCATTGCCGGAAGAGGAGCATGAGGTGAACACAAAGCTCCAGGGAAGTTTGACTAAGTCCGGCGACTACAAAATCACCGTCAACACTTTCAACACGGCAAATTCCAAATACACACTGTCCGTCAGAGTGTATTGACAAGAATCCCAACCGGTGGACTGAAAAATTCGCGATGCTATTCAAGCAGGCTTTCCTCTCAAAAATTGAGTCCGGAAAAGTCACACTAGCCTTTCGTCGCTGGAAACGCCCCACGGTTCGCGAAGGTGGGACACTCCTGACCCCTGTTGGTGTACTCTCGATAAAATCTGTTACACGTGTTACTCGAAAAGAGATTAGCGACGCAGAGGCGCGTCGCGCCGGATATGCTTCGCGTCAACCGTTATTAGACCAACTCGATGCTTTTGAGACCGGAGATCTCTACCGAATCGCTTTTCGTTACGACGGTCCTGATCCAAGGATCGCGCTCCGAAAACAAGTTGATCTGTCAGAGAAAGAGATGGATACAATACTAGGGAAACTACATCGGCTGGATGCGGGGTCGTTTGGTCGGTGGACCTTCGCGGTTCTTCGCTTGATCGACAACAATCCCGGTGTGCGCGCCGGTGATCTAGCTCCGGTCTTGAGACAGCAGCTTGCGGTATTTAAACAGAACGTTAGAAAGCTGAAGGCATTAGGTCTTACGGAGAGTCTGGAGGTTGGGTATCGACTGTCTCCGCGAGGACAGTCCGTGCTCAGGAGATCAAATACAGTTGACTCTGATGACGTCTAGATGCGCTTACTTCGTTACAGCATCATTCTTCTCGTTGTCGTTCAGGCAAACCTATTCTTAACCCAATACGCCCGCGCCCAAGTTGCAAAGCTAAATCCAATTGACGAAGCGGCTAAGGATCCATCGTTCTTTGCTTTTCGCGCTCGTTTGATGAAGGCAGTACTGCGACGAGATACCGCTTACGTCATCAACGTGCTCGATCCGGCAATTAAAAATAGTTTTGGAGACGGAGGAGGAATCGCCGAGTTCAAAAGGATGTGGCGACCTGAATTTCCGAACAGTAAAGTTTGGGATGAATTACTTACGGTGTTGGCTTTAGGCGGGAAGTTTGGTGAGGGACATTCGTTTATGGCTCCTTATACTTATAGTGCGTTTCCAGATAAGTTCGACTCCTTCGAGTACGGAGTTATCCTCGACGACAACGTGAGAGTGCGACAGGCACCGAGCATTAGCAGCGCTGTAATAGGGTCACTCTCATTCGATATCGTGAAGGTCTCTGATTGGAAGCTGGTTCAAAGTCCCGGCAACAAACAGTCTTGGATTGCGGTTGATCTCGCCGACAATCGACGCGGTTATGTAGCAAGGGAGTTCATTCGCAGCCCAATCGACTATCGCGCCATCTTCAATAAGACTAACGGAAAATGGCTTATGACAGCTTTCATCGCTGGTGATTAGTTTGTTGATTTCAGGAGGAATTCAAGACATGTCTGACATCCTTCACGACTTTCCGATCAAGGCTTCAACTGAACAAGTGTTCAATGGCATAACCACTCCGCAGGGACTAGATGCATGGTGGACGGTCCAGTCTGCGGGGAGAGCCGAGCTCGGTTCAGAGTACGAGCTCAATTTTGGTCCAGGTTTCGATTGGCGAGCACGAGTCACTCGCTGCGAACCAAATCGGGTGTTCGAATTGGAATTGGTTAAGGCCGACAGCGATTGGGAAGGCACTCAGGTAGGGTTCTGCCTCGAGCCACGCGGTGAAGGCACCTGGATCCAATTTCACCATACTGGCTGGCCTAGCGCGAATGAACATTTTCGAATCTCTTCAAACTGCTGGGCCATGTACTTACGCATCCTAAGGCGGTATCTCGAACATGGTGAGACGGTACCTTACGAAGATCGGCTCGATGTGTAACCGAGTCCTCACTCAGGCTGAAACTATTTGCTGCGCTTCTTCGATGCGCGCCACTCATGCCATTCACGCGTCGGGTCATCATCAGGATCTGGTGTCTCTTGTGGCGGGCGCAGTTCTTCGGGCACATTTCGCAAATTCACTCGAATGCGAGTCCACGTTGATGACCGACCGCGCATGCTGTCGACCAAAATGTCATCGATAGCTAGTAGCTTAGCCACCTTTCGATACTTCTTTTTCCACCTTTCGAGACCAGCGAGCGCGGCTTCCTTATCCGGAGAGTTCGCGATCACCAGTAGCGGCATCCTGACACGAGTCTTTCTCGGTCCGGCCTTCTTGGATTGACTCGTTGAGCCTCTCTTCGCGGCGCCACGAGCCCGAGACGGAGCGACTCGTGTCGCCTCACCTTTCATCTTTCGAAAGTGCGGTGGCCAAGGCGCATCCCCTAGACCCGCAGCTTCATCTTCATCAGCCAGTTGAAGCAACTTGTCCAGTGATCCGGCATGCGCATTCATCTCTGCGTGAGGGTCGCCGAGCTTAGCGAAGCGAGCGGGCGCGGAGAAGACTGTGAAGTCCGCAGGATCGCACTGCGGTACCTCGGCCCAGTGCAGCGGCATTGAAACACGAGCGTCGGGCAGCGGCCGCACCGAGTATGCCGAGCACGTCGTACGGTCCTTAGCATTCTGGTTGTAGTCGAGAAAAACTCCATGTCGTTCCTCTTTCCACCACTTCGAACTAGCCAATGCCGGAACGCGCCGCTCAACCTCGCGAGATAAGGCGACAGCGGCCCGTCGCACTTCACTGAAGGTCCATTGGGGTTGGATGCGAACGTTGACATGCATGCCGCGTGAACCACTCGTCTTAGGCCAACCTCGAAGTCCCATCTCCTCCAGGAGCGCTTTCACTTCAAGCGACACCGTACGAACATCTTCCCACTCAACCCCAGGACCGGGATCTAGATCGACACGCAACTCATCAGGGTGGTCCAGATTCGAGGAACGGACCGGATGAGGATGCAACTCGATGCAGCCGAGATTAACAATCCAGGCGAGTCCCGCTGCATCATCGACGACTACTTCTTCGGCCTTGCGTCCGGAAGGAAAGGAAAGCGTGACAGTTCGCAACCAATTGGGCCGATTAGTGGGTGCGCGTTTCTGATAAAAGGCCTGACCTTCCGCGCCGTCGACAAATCGCTTCAGAACGATCGGACGATCACGGATTCCCGCGAGGGCGCCCGGCGCAACCGAAAGGTAGTATTGAACGAGATCGAGTTTGGAGAGCTTTGTTTGTTTGGAGAAGTAAGGTTTGTCGGGATGCGTGACGCGAACCTCACGCCCATCGATTGAGAGAACTTCAACTGAGTCGTTGTTCTTCACGAAAGTAGGCTAACAAGGAGCATTTGCGATTGCCAATCGACGATTGACGAGTTTGCGTGAGAGGTCTAAAGGCTACGAGCAGTTTTCTTCTCTGTGAGATCTGGGTGCCCTCTGTGGTTTTCTCTTTGCCTCAAAAGTTACATAGAGTTCTTCAACGGCTTGCCAGCTGGTGTGCGGCGGTGGCTTGCCCCGCCGTTAGCGACCGGGATAATCACTAGGGCTTTGCCCTTGGTTCGGGTTGCCCCCTTGAAACTGTTGCGCCAAAGGCCGGATCAAGGGCGGAGCCCAGAATGAAAAAAGGCCATTTACGACGGGGCAAGCCGCCGCCGCACACCAGCTGGCAAGCCATTGAAGAAGTCTCTATGTAACTTTTGAGGCAAAGCACGGACAATGAAGATGACTGATTCTGTTATTGGTAATGGTCAGGAGAAAAGAAGGAGAAAGTCAATGCGATTGAATACTTACCTGAGTTTCAATGGCCAGTGCGAAGCCGCATTCAAATTTTACGAGAGAGTGCTCGGTGGAAAGATCACTTTCATGACGACTTGGGGTGAATCTCCCATGGCAAAAGAGGTTGCGCCTGAGATGCACGACAGGATCATGCATGCGACAGTGACTGTCGGTAATTTCCTTTTGATGGGTGCTGATTCACCGCCGGATCAGTATGAACAGCCAAAGGGAATTTCTCTCACGCTGCATTACGAAGATACCGCTGAAGCAAGACGGATCTTCGATGCATTAGCCGAAAATGGTTCTGTGCAGATGCCCTTCCAGAAGACATTTTGGGCTGAAGGGTTCGGCATGTGCGTGGATCAATTCAACATTCCGTGGATGATAAACAGCGGAGAATGACAAACTAACTAGCCCCGGAGCGACGCACGGACCCCCATGGCTTTGCCATCTGGACTTGAGGAAGTGGCGTAGGCTTGCACAAAAAGTGTCAAGTATGGCCGTAGCAACTCAACAATACAGAACCGGGAGCGGTAGCGACCGGATGCGACACTCACCTAACCAATTGAATTTTCTTGCCACAAAATTCGACGAGCGGTGTTTTCCTAATTGAAACCAATCTAACTCGAGGAACCTTTTATGTCTAAAAAACGGTTGATGCACTTAGTCGCAAGCTCGTCTTTTCTCGTTTTCGCCTTGCTGCTGGCGGTCGATCCTGGTTCTGTCACTGCGCAGAACGCCTTGACCGGCGAGTGGTCCGCCTCTCTTACCAAGGAATCCACCAAGATCCATCTAAATTTCGAGCGACGGACGGATAAGAGCGGTCGTCATCAGATGGGTCAGACATATGATTTTTCCGAGCTGCAGGGTCTGACGCGCGAACAAGCCGTCAGCGGTGGTCCAGTAAAGTTTAGCCTCGTTCGGGAGGCCGGCAGAATTGATTGTGACGGCAACTTTCAGAATGGTAAGGGCTCGGGCACATTCCGCTTCACCGCCGATCCGGCTTTTATCTCGGCGATGAAGAGCCGCGGCTTCAATTTTGAAAGTAGGTCGAACGACGATGACGATCACTCCGACGATCGCCTGTTCGCGGCCACGACGTTAAATGTCACCACCGCACTCGCGGATGACTTGTCTTCAGCCGGCTTTGGCAAGCTGGGAGTTGATGATCTGTTCAAGGCTGCGATCTTCAAGATCGATTCGCGGTTCATGCGCGAGATGAAAGCGACGGGCTTTCTGAACCTAGGAATGGAGGACTTAGTCAAGGCGCGCATTTTCAAGATAGACGCAGAGTTCGTTACTCAGGTAACTCAAATGGGTTTCGATAAAGAACCCTTTGAGAGTCTCGTCAAGATGCGCATTTTCAAGATCAGTCCTGAGTTCATCACTGAAGTGCGCAATGAGGGCCTTAGGGATCTTGAAATCGAAGACCTGGTGAAGATGCGCATCTTTAACATCGACGGCGAGTTTATTCGGCAGGCAAAAGCTGAGGGCGTGCCACTCGAGGTTGAACGATTAGTACAAAGGCGCATCGGTGTGGCGCGAAAGTAGAGGTTTCTCCAGTTTTCGTTTCTGAAGGCGCGAGGCTGAGCCCCGCGCCTTATTTTTTTATTTCATCCTGTCGATTTCGAAGGTTCTCATCCGTCGTACAGTTGGAAACGAGAATTTTTCACCACCATTGAAGGAGCGAGAAAATGAAATACCTGTTGTTGATCTACCATGAAGAGCAGGCGTGGGACCGACTCACCAAAGAGGACCAACAGAAGATCTATTCGGAATACGGAAAGTTTACTCAGGAGATTATGGCGAGTGGTAACCATTTGGGCGGCTTTGAATTGCATCCGTCGTCGACTGCGACGAGTGTCCGCGTGCGAGATGGCAAGCAACTCACAACCGATGGACCTTTCACTGAAACAAAGGAACAACTGGGCGGATACTACTTAATCGAAGCAAAGGATCTGGACGAGGCCATCGCAATAGCGGCGCGAATCCCATCAGCAAA
>JBKPAL010000200.1:0-2886 GCA_046726395.1 Acidobacteriota bacterium | reverse complement strand
CTTGATTCACAGCGAGCGCCAACTGATCTGCGACCGTGTTCAGTAGCAGCAACTGGTTCTCTCCCCACACGTGCGAAGGATCATCCGAACGAACTAACAGCACTCCCGCGAACAATCGTTTATACAATAGCGGTATGACAACGTGGCAAATTGATGCTCCACCTCGTGGATGATCGCCGTCCACGATATCGATCTTTAACGCGTGCGACGTCCTGATATTTAACGTTTCTAGATCTCCTAAATAATTCGCCAGCACTGACTCCTCAGGCTTCTCCTCAGAGTCGAAGTAGTATTTCGTCAGCGCACGGCCAAGGAACTTTCCTTCAATTCTGATAGCGCAACACTTGACCCTGAGGGCTCGTCCGATTTCGTTCACTGCCGTTACGATAAGTTCGTCAAGATTCAAAGAATTCTGCAGCGCCGCAGCTATTCGGTTTACAGCGATCTCTCTTTCGGCCTGCTCTTGTAAGAGTTGGGTCAGTCTTGTAGTGACGCCTAGCGTGAGTTGAAGCGACGTCTCCTTTGGCATGGACAAGCGCACTGCTTCGGCAAACGCACTTGCATCCTGTGGGTGCTCGGCCGTTACACGGGCCATCAGGTACTCCAAGGCCGAGTAAGCGATGTCGGGTTCGAAGGTCCATACGACTTGATGCCGTTGTTCCTGGCTGTCTTCATCCGGATTGCTGACGGACGCAAGTACCGCTGAAAAATGAGCATCCGCAATTACCAAGAATCGGTCATTGAAGCGATCGTGTTCGGTGCTGTGCCAGATCATCGACTTGATGTTTCGCTTCTCTCGGTCCCCCAATGCAGCGATGAGCTCGTCATCTTTGTTCAGCGTCAGGAACAGTCCGTAGGAGGTCTTATCCAGATTTCTGAAGCGCGCAATCTCACCAGTGGTGCGTTCAGAAGAGAGCGGCAAACCCTCAACCACCAGAGCGTTTAGATGATTTTCCAGAACCACATCTTCAAAGTAACGGTGCAGTTGCGTGATAGTCGAAGGCGCACAACGGAGCGGCGTCAACTGCTTTGGATGCTGGGCAATTAGCGAATGATAGAGGGAATGCATGTAGTTAGCTTGGGAGGCAAAGCTGGGAGTTAGAGATGTCGGGAGGAAACCCGCACGGATGGGTGCGAGGTAGGAAAGCCACTCTCATTTTACATAGTTCAACAGTGACTGTCCATGTGGATCTAGAGGGTTCGGTCGGGCCCGATTAATTCTTGATGTAGGTGCTAAGTGCTGTAGCTACGAGAGTTCCAGCTTCGTCGAACGCCTCAGCTGACACGACAACAACCCTTTTGCCGGACCGGATAACGCGAGCTTTTGCAACCGCCACCCCTTTGGTTAATGGCCTCAGGAAATTTACCGTCAAATCGATAGTGACGGATTGTTGCGCCGGGTCGAGAGACAAAATGGCAAAGGCTGTTGCGGAATCAATCAGCGAAGCTATAGCCCCACCGTGGGCGATCCCATTATTCCGTTTCAGATCCTCCCGGATTTCCATGCCGAGGGTGGCAGTTCCAGCACCTATGTCCTGAAGGTGCAATCCCAGCAGCCGAGCGAAGGGAATTTGCTCAAGCCGCCGCCCAAGCTCGCCCACTGTCTCCGCGTCTAGAGCGCCTTGATTCATGTGCGGTAACCCTCGCCTGGATTGATTGGTTCCACGATCACTGCGGTTCCATACGCGAGCACCTCGGTTACGCCCGCTGAGATTTCGGTAGTGTCGTATCTTGCTCCGATGACTGCGTTAGCTCCAATTTCGGTCGCATGTTGGATCATGATGTCGAATGCGTCTGAGCGCGTGTCTTCACACAGTCGGGTCCAAACGGTAATGTTCCCGCCCACGATTGTTTGAAGTGAAGCGCCGATCGTGGCGAACACATTGCGAGATCGAACGACGATTCCGCGCACCACACCGAGGTTCTGGACCACACGATAATTCGGAAGCTCAAAGGCGGTGGTCACCATTTGATGTGACACCGAATATCGCGGTGGACTCACGTTATAGGGAGTGCGACGTTGTACGGGATCTGTGCTCATGAAGTTCCTTTGCCTGTCGCGCGCTTCTTGAAGAGTGTGTGTTGGGTTTGTTGCTTCTTTCGTTCTCTCGATGGGATCCAAAGATACTTCTCAAGACTGCAACAACCACGTGGGTCGAATTCTATTCCTTCAGCCTCCAACATACGTTGTTGCTTATCGTGCGGAAGAACAATTCCTCGAGTGGAGCATGCGCCACGCGCGTTGATGACGCGATGCCATGGTGTTCCATCGTCCGAGCCGTGCATCACAAAGCCAACCGTTCGCGCGGTGTATCCATCCCCCAGTAACTCTGCGATTTGTCCGTACGTCATTACACGCCCAGATGGAATGCGACGCACTAACTTGAAAACCTTCTCTCGATAAACAGAGTCGTCTTTCATATGTACAAAACCATTTAGAGTTCTCGCAGAACAGCGCGAGCAGGTGCTCCGTCACCACTGCCGTCTGCAATACGTAGCGGCAGGCAGATGAGTTCATACTCGCCTGCAGAAACTTCGGACAAATTAAGACCCTCAACAATAACGACACCCTTGGAGAGCAAACGAAGGTGAGTTTGAAATCCGTAACTGCTGAACTTCTCGACAGACAGATAGTCGATACCGACTAGTTCTACGCCCATACCCACTAGGAGTGTTGCTGCTTCCGGGCTGATGTACGCGTAGTCAGTGCGGAACTCAGCAGATCCTGTGGTCCAGAAGGCGGAATTTTTAGTTTTGAAAAGCACTCTTCGAGTAGCCGGCCTCACTTCTCTCTTAACCAAGGCTTCGTCGACGCACTCACAATCCGATGGCGCCTCAATCACCTGAGCTTGGCCAATCAACTTGTCCAACTCTAGTGATTCAACT
>JBKPAL010000199.1:0-7137 GCA_046726395.1 Acidobacteriota bacterium | reverse complement strand
GGGCAAGAAAACTCACCACCCGATATGAGACAAACGGGTCCCGTTGCTTGCTTCTTGAGCTCGTCAAGCCGTTCAAGCAATAAACTGCAACCTTCCACAATCGGTTGCTCACGGATTTCAGCAGCGATTTCTGTTGTGAAGCCGAGCTCACGCGCTTTCGCGGCAGCCGCGTTAAGTGCGGTTTGGTTATCGAGGAGTACATGGTGCTTTGCGTTAGTCCCCACAAACTCAGGCGCACTCGCCACGTACTCCTGAATACTTCTTTGAATAGAGGCAGGCAGAGATCGACCGAAGCCATACCTACTTACCGCCTGAGTGACTCGAGTTGGATCGGAGGAAAAAGCGAACGTGGGGCCGGAAGCTACAGCCGTTTCATCGCCTGGATTTGTGTCCGAAACAATCAGCGTGACTTGAGTAGCATTTGGTGCTCGAGCGGCTAGCCCACCAGCTTTGACTGCTGAGAACGCCGCGCGGACGACATTGATTTCAGCGATGTTGGCGCCGCAGGACGTGAGTTGTCGATTCGCCTCTCGCAAATCGTCAAGCGTGATCTCGGGCGAGCGCGGCCATTCGAACATTGCCGACCCTCCGCCGGAGATCAGAAATATGACAAGTGCTCTTTCATTATCTGCTACTTCGAGCAGCTCTAAAGCGGCTTTGGCTGCATCAAGACTCTGCTGATTCGGCAATGGATGTCCGCCTGAAAATATTTGCCACTTGTTCAGATCGAGGGAAGCAGAGTTTTGTACGACACCGGACAGAACGCCCTCTTCTAACTCTTCATCGATTGCCGCACTCAGTCCAGCGGCCATTGCCATTGCAGCCTTACCAATCGCGATCGAGTAAACCGGTTGCCGACTAAGATCGAAGTTGTCGTTGAAGATCTTGAGTATTGTGCCTTCTCGACTAATAGCTCCCCGCGTTGCTGAGAGCGCATCAACAGCAGTCAATGCAGTACGGAATATCTCTTGCGCTGCGTGTCTAAACTGTTCCCGGTCGCGCATGTTGGTAGTAGTGAGGTCATCTCCGCAACGCGGTAGCGTCGGGTCAGATCAGCGCTGGTCGATAACTGGCGATGATACGACCCGACGCTACCGCGTTACGGTACTGACCTCATCCCGCAAGAGTCAGACTGTTTGTTTCATTGATGCAAACAGAACTTTGTGAAGAAGTTAGGGCTGCGCCGCTCGAGTGTGCAATTTGGTGAAAGTCGTTGACTATCAAAAACTTGAACTACACCTGAATGAGTTGTCCACAGGTTTTTCCACAACTACGCGTGGAAAATGTGGCGAAAGTATATTTCTCAACCCACTCTAGTCATCGCTTCCCATCTCATCCCACTGCGCCACCATCTCGTAAGCACGCCCAAGCACAGGACGTGGGCGCGATCCATCTGCCTGACCAATCAAGCCTTCTCTTTCCATGATGTCGAGAATCGCCGCCGCCCTGCCATATCCAATGCGCAATCGTCGCTGCAGAACTGAAGTTGAAGCGCGCTTCATCTCCACGCAGATCCGCAATGCCTCTTCGAAGAGTTCGTCGTGTTCTTCGCCCGAATCCGCCAATCCCAACGCCTCTTCTTCCGATTGCGTGATTGTGTCGTCATACGCGGGGGGACCCTGAGCCTTAATATGACTGACAATCCGACCTATCTCTGTTTCATCGATGTATGCGCCGTGCACTCGTATCAACCGTGAAGTTCCCGGTGGTAGGAACAACATGTCCCCGCGACCCAGCAGATGCTCCGCGCCGTTCGTGTCGATGATTGTGCGTGAGTCGACCTTTGATGAGACACGGAACGAGATGCGGGAAGGGAAGTTTGCCTTGATCAATCCAGTGATCACATCTACCGAAGGTCGCTGCGTGGCCAGCACCAGGTGAATCCCGACAGCGCGTGCCATTTGTGCGAGTCGAGTGATCGATTCCTCGACCTCTCGTCCTGAGGTCATCATTAAATCCGCGAGCTCATCGATGATGATGACAATGAATGGGAGTGGCTTCCACGGCTCGCCCGACTCGTCATATTCCTTCACCAGGTTGCGCCGCATGATTTCGGTGTTGTAGCCATCGATATTGCGCACGCCCCACCCGGCAAGGTCTCGATAACGCTTCTCCATTTCCAATACTGCCCATTTCAACGAACGAGCAGCGAGCTTCGGGTCGGTAATGATTGGTGTAGCGAGGTGTGGAATGTCTTCGTAGAGCCCGAGTTCCAGTCGTTTTGGATCGATGAGGATGAATTTAACTTCGTCCGGTCGCGCTCTGTACAAGATGGAGACGATCAAGGCATTTACGCCGACCGACTTTCCCGCTCCGGTAGTGCCGGCGATTAACAGGTGCGGCATCTTGGCTAAGTCAGCCACGTAATTAAGACCGTCGATCGTTTTGCCCAATGCGATCGTCAGCTTCGAAGCAGACTCGCGGAACGCGCGAGACTCGATCACTTCGCGCAAGAAAATCGTTTCTCGCCGTGGGTTTGGTACTTCGATTCCGACGTGAGGTTTGCCCGGCATGCGATCGATTCTTACCGACTCTGCCTTCAGAGCCAGGCACAAGTCATCAACCAGCGATACGACCCGCGAATATTTCACGCCGGGATCGGGCTTGAATTCATAAGTGGTGACCACCGGTCCCGGGCAGATATGTTTGATCTGTCCGGTTACATTGAACTCTTTGCATTTCTCAGCCAAGCGAGTCGCTAAGCTCAACAACTCTGCATCCGCCTGTTCACTGTGTGGCGGGGCTTCGTTCAAAAATTCAAGTGGCGGTAGAGTGTAGTCTGAATAGCTGACACGCCTGGTCGGATCGAATGGTAGTTTCCCAGTTGCGGGTGCCTCTGCTTTCGTCCGCAACACCGAGGCGCCTTTGAGCATGTCTTCGACGGACTCTTCGCTTACTTCAGTAGTTCCGAGTGGAAAAATCGAGCGACGTCCTCCCTGGCTTTCAACGACAGTCGCTGCGCCAATCCCGACTGCAGCTGCCGCAGCTCGCGCCGGTTCTCTCTTACCAATGATTGATCCAACGGCAGGTTCTGTACGCATCAATGAAGTAGGCGGGGCAACCGCACCTGCTTCACTCTCTTTCATGAACTCTGCAACGCGTTCCGCCGCACTAAGCCCTCGTTGATCTTTGAGCGTTAATCGAGCGGCTTCTTTCTCAGCCTTGAGAGCTAGCTTCGCCTCCTTGCGAGCACGAGCTTTCTCGATACGCGCTTCACGCCACGCGCGGAACTTCGCCGGAATGTCATTTACAAAAGCGAAACGAGTGCTCAGTGCGTTGGCAATAGCTTTGTAGAGAGTAACGAAAGAGAAGTTGGTGGCCAGAAGCAGACCAGTTGCAGCAATGGCAATCAACAGTATCGTGGCGCCGACTGTGTTCAGTCCGCTCGCGAGCGTGCGCGAGATGACAGCTCCCACCAATCCGCCAGGTTCTACACTCGCGTCAAACACCGGCTTCAAGTTCGAGATAGAAAGCAGAGCGGCCGACGCTAAGACGACTATTACCAATCCCAATAATCGAGAGAGCGGTCCGCGGATGCTCAGTGTCCTAAACCGGCGCCATGCTGCTGCAAAGAGGAGCACCGGCAGCAAGTACGCAGCCAAGCCGATCGCCTGGAACATAGCTGAAGCGACGTTGGCTCCAATCGAGCCGGCCCAGTTCTGCGTCACCGCTTGTCCCGCAGAGTTCCACGACGGATCGTTCGGATAGAAAGCACCGGACACCAGACACAGAACGAGGAGCAATCCAAAAGCTATTAACAGGATTGCGAGTATCTCGTTGCGTCGGTTGTGGGGAGGGATGATTATTCGGGGTTTCTCTTCAATGCGTGAAGTTGCCATTAGTTACTCCGCAACCAACTAACGTTTAGGGTCCAACCTTCACGTACTTGAGCTAAGCTAGGTCTCGGGTCTATGGGCTTCTATCTAACTTATGACACTTTTGAACTGACTATGCCGCCTTTCTTGCGAGCAAATATGCCTTGATAAAGTCGTCGATGTCTCCACTCAACACTGCATCGACATTACCTTTCTCCAATTTGGTCCGCGTGTCTTTGACCAAACGATATGGCGCGAGCACATAACTTCTGATTTGTGATCCGAACGAGATGTCTGCCTTATTAGCTTCCAACTCCGCCGTCTCAGCGCGCCGTTTCTCCAACTCCATTTCATAGAGACGCGAACGAAGCACCTGCATTGCCACCGCTCGATTCTGGTGTTGCGACCTTTGATTTTGGCACTGCACGACAATGCCGGTGGGAAGGTGCGTGATGCGTACAGCCGAGTCGGTGGTGTTGATATGTTGCCCGCCCGCGCCAGTAGCTCGGTAGGTATCAACTCTCAAGTCTTTTTCCTGAATTTCGACGTCGATGTTTTCATCGATTTCGGGATAGACAAAGAGTGAAGCAAAGGAAGTATGTCGCCGCGACGCTTGATCAAAAGGCGAAATCCGGACCAACCGATGAACTCCCGCTTCTGCTGCTAACAGTCCGTAAGCATATTCGCCTTCGACTCTGAAGGTCACACTCTTCAGGCCAGCTTCTTCGCCGGGCTGGTAATCAAGAATTTCAGTTTTGAATTCGCGCTGTTCGGCCCACTTCAAATACATTCGCAAAAGCATCTCAGCCCAATCCTGGGATTCGGTGCCGCCGGCGCCGGGATGAATTGTGCAGATCGCATTGAGCTGGTCGTTCTCTCCTGCAAGAAGCATCTCGGTTTCGGCCAAACCGATTTCATGTTCCAGTCGTTCCAGAACTGTTCGCAGCTCTTTCAACGACTCTTCATCGGCTTCAGCAAATTCAATCAACACTCCCGCATCCGCGACTTCAGATTCGAAATGTTCCTGACGCTGGATTCTCTTCTCCAATGAGCTCCTTTTTTGAAGGAGTTTTTGTGCGGCTTCCTGATCGTTCCAGAAGTCTGGGGAGGAAGCCTGCTCTTCAATCCGATTGAGTTCCGCGCGGCCTGCGGCAACATCAAAGAAACCTCCCGAGCTGTTCAACTCGCGAGCGAAGATCTTCGTAAGCGGTCCTAAAGTCTTGTATCGATAAAGTCTCGATCATGCTTTCTCCAAATCCATCCTTCCGCGACGTTTCACCAGCCAGGCCACAAGAACCAGTGCGGTAAGCAATGAACTGACGAACGCTAAAACATCTCCGTGCCTGGTATAAAACGTCTGTCCTTGTTCTGACCTGCCGATGGTCCAGGTACGAACCGCAGGCTCGAAAACATTCGTAGCCTCCTCCACTTCGCCTTGCGGCGTGATCCGGGCCGTAATCCCTGTGTTCGTAACTCGCAAGACTGGCCGATCGTTTTCAACAGCTCGGAACACTGCATTCGCGAGATGCTGCTTGATGACTCCGGTGTGACCGAGATAGCCATCGTTGGAAATATTGATCAGCACATCAGCATCCGCTGCTGCGAACGCACGAGCGATCGACGGATACGCCGATTCGATGCAGATGAACACGCCGACTTTCTCTTCGCTGATCGAAAAGAGCGTGTAATTCGCGCCCGGCTCAAAGTCACCGACAATTCCAGTTATCAAAGTTGCTCCCGGTAACCAACGGGGGAGCGGCACGTATTCGCCAAACGGCAGCAGACGAATCTTATCATACTGACCAACCAGCCTACCTTCTTCATTTATGAGAATCGCAGAGTTGTAAATTCCGTTGTTTGGAGCTGGCTCTTGCGAGTTGAGCAGCAGCGACACGTGGTGCTCGCGTGTGAACCGATCAACTAGTTCTCGAAACAGTGAATCGTTCGCATAGGTGAAGTTCATTGGGGACTCGGGCCATACGACTAAATGTCGACCACCAGTATTTGGCAATTGACTTAGTGCTTCCTCTGTCATGCGAACATGACGAGCTGTCAAGTCGCGCAACTCGTCAGGAGTCTTCACCAGAGTCATCGGAACGTTGGGCTGAAGTGCAATGACTTGAGTAGTGTCGTCGCTCCTGAGGGAATCTTCACCTCTTCTGTTGCTGGATAGTACGAGAGCAATTACGAGGACCACGAGTGCCGCAGAGACTAATGCAGCTCGCAAGCAGCGATTCAGAATCAAGAAAGCGACTGCTGCGTTCACAGTGACGATTAGAAAGCTAACCGCGTAGACACCACCCCAACGAGCCGGCTGGATCAAGAAAGGTTCGTAGGCTTGCGAGTAACCGAGTGCGTTCCAGAGCTGACCTGTTACTCCTAGTCTTGCCCATTCGAAAGCGACCCAAATGAAAGGCGCGAGGAGCAGTCCCTTGTTTCTAAAAAGTCGAACTGCGATTGCAATGGCAAACGCAAACAGCCCTGGAAACAGACCAACCATCAACGCACCAGGAATGAGCAAGAAATAGGCAATCCCTCCAGGGATCCCGCCGTAGTGAATCATTGAGAAGGTCAGCCAGTAGCAGGAGCCGTAGAAGAACAAGGAACCAAATACCCACCCGCGGAAGAAGGAGCGTCCTGGTGAAGGCCGACGAGCAATAATGACTATCAAAGGCACGAGGGCGATCCATGCCAAAGGCCACAGGTTGTAATCGGGGAAGGAGAGAATCAGCAGCAGGCCAGAACCGATTGGCGTGGCGAGTTCAGCTGTTTGCGCCGCATTGAGGCTCGCAATGAAGGTCGTCAGCCTTCCTCGTTGATGGGAAGGACTGCGCGTGACGGTCTGCATTGCGAGGAGTTTATCAAAGGTGTTTGAGAAGACCAGCGAAGGATGGGCTTTGCCTTCTGGACTTGAGGAAGTGGCTGCGCCCTTCCGGAGAGGCCTGCGGAAAAATTTTGGGCTGCGCCCTCTGGACTTGAGAAAGTGGCTACGCCCTTCCGTCAGAGCCCTACGGAAGAATCTGGGGCTGCGCCCTCTGGACTTGAGGAAGTGGCTGCGCCCTTCAGGAGAACCTGCGGAAAAATTTTGGGCCGCGCCCTCTGGACTTGAGAAAGTGGCTGGGCCTTTCCGTCAGAGCCCTACGGAAGAATCTGGGCTGCGCCCTCTGGACTTGAGGAAGTGGCTGCGCCCTTCAGGAGAACCTGGGTAAAAATTCTGGGGCTGCGCCCTCGTTAAAGGGTGAAATGATCGGAAGGGCAGGGCAGAACCCAAAAGTGTGCATCGGTTTTAATGGAAAGGACCCGCAAGGGCCCAGCCCCAGAA
>JBKPAL010000198.1:0-37878 GCA_046726395.1 Acidobacteriota bacterium | reverse complement strand
CCAACTTTCCGCTATCAACCAATTTCAGCACGGCGTAAGCAAAGACTGGCTTACTTAATGACGCCGCTTCAAACACGGTGCTGTCATCGATCGCTTCTTTTGTATCGGCGTTCTTTACTCCGAAGCTTTTGTGCCAGAAGAGTTCTGCATCGCGAACGAGCGCTATTGAGAATCCCGGCAACTCGCCTTCTCTCATCAGTTGAGGAATGCTTCTCTCGAGGTGGGCAATCAAACTCTTCCTTGCCACACTCTTTCGTAAATCCTTGGACTGCGGCGGCAAGCTCGGTAAGAAGGCTGTTGATTGGCGCGGTTGTTGTAGTTGATTCTGTCGTTGATTCTGCGCGACGGCGTCCTCCCGGCTAAACACCCAACTCACAAGGAGAGCTGATAAACCTGAAACTAAGAGTAGCCTCATCACAACACTCAACTGTAATTCACCTTTCGCTTACCTGGAGTTTACATGGCTGCGGCTTCGCCGCTGGAGTTGGCTTCACAGCGCGGGCTCTGCCCCGCTGAATATTTCCGTTAGTATGGTGGCAAAAAAAGGCGCGAACCCAACGCTAAAGCGTGGGGAGAATGACAAGTGAGCTTTCACGCAACTCTATCGCCGGTAACGACTCAATTGACACTTGATCGAGTTTGCAGATCTGGTGCACCCGCTACCGAAGCAGTGAAGAAACAATAATCCGCGGATTAACGCGGATGACACAGATCAAAACCGGGCTTCTATTGACTTCTTCTGATCTGATCCGTGTCATCCGCGTTAATCCGCGGCTAATTCTAAGTTTCTTCAGGGCTTCCTGCGCGAGGTGGTACTGACTTCCGCTTAAGTCCCTACTTATGTTGTTCGTCCAAAATTGCTTCGCGGACTGCCAGTCGCTCAGCAGCAGATAGTTGTCGATACTCCTCCACGACACGATGAGTGACCACTTTGGTCTCGCCATTGACTACATCGGTCTCGACTGCAAATGCCAACAGGATCAGTCCCGCTACGTACAGAGCCAACGTAAAGAAAGCGATGTAGCCAGTGGCCGCTGCAAAGCTCGGCGCGTCGAGCGTGCCGAGCGCGACTCCTTGTAATAGCGTTCCTGCCACTCGCTTGAGCCAACCACCTTCGGGACTATACAGACTCGCCAGCAACATGTGCTTGAGGACGAAAGCTGTCGCGAACAGTATCGCAAGGCTGCGCAAGAGTCTGCGCGCGTCGAACGACGAAAACTGATTGTTCCAGAGGGTCCAAAGAAAAAAGAACGAGAACAGCCAGTGGAGCAAACCGCGCTCAGGTAATACCGAGTTGAAAGCTTGCGCGGAAGCAAAGAAGAGTGTGATGAACATCCAGATGTGCGCAACATTTGTGAGAGGTGGAAAGTCGCTCCCAACCCATTGATGAAATCTGAGTAGACCTCCGCGGACGAGGAGCAGCATCAATAGCGTTGCGAGCAAAAGCGTGACCAGGGGAGGCGGGATGAAAATGAACGTTCGACTCTCGGCACCGATTCGCAGTCCGCCCAGAAGCGCGACTGTCAGAAAAAGAAATGGTAGTACTAGAAAGTCCACCAGCGCGCGATTTCTGGAACGATTAGTCATAACCGGTCAGTGGTCAGTGGTTAGTAGTCAGTGGTCCGTTGGTGTTTGGTCTTTGGTCTTTGGTCTTTGATCCGTCGGGCTTGATCTTGGTTTTGACTTAATTCTGCATATTGGATTTCGGTTATTGAGTACTAACGATTGACGAGCAAGGATCCAAAGACCCAAGACCTAAGACCAAAGACCATTTACCTCACTTCCTTGTCCGTAGGACCTTGAGCGGATTGACGTCACTCCAGCTGCGTTCTATTCCTTGTTCAAGTTCGGCCTTTAACTCCGCTGCAGTATGCATACCCAGGTCTGGATCATCGATGGTCAGCGGGCTGGTTGGCGCCAGTGCGATTGCTCGATTCACTGCCTCCACACCTTGCTTAAACAACTCCTGGTCAAAATAAAGACGGCCCCAACCCTCGCGGTAAAACGAATACGCAATATAGAACTGTGTGCGGGCATCTCGCTGCGCCGGATCTGCACGCTGCCATTCGTCGCGAGCCGCACGAAATTGCTCACGCCGGAAGAGGTTGAGAGCGGAATTGAATTGTTCCTGGTTGACCTCGTAAGTACCGGCAGCAACCTCAGCACTGGTTGTCACTTCTTTGAAGGTGCGCGGTTCCGTGGCATAGATCCAGACGATGAACGCAGCGTATGCGATCGTGAATACGAGACCGACGACTTGAATAACTTTGGATTGCAATCTGCGTTCAGAGAACTGTTGGGGCGTCTCTCCGTGGGCGCCCCTGCTTACGTATCAAATGCCTTTTTGTAACAAGGGGCGCCCCACGGAGAGACGCCCTACAGTCTCGAGAAACCTAATGCATCTTGAATGGACCACCGTGCGGCTCTGGTGCTAAATCAGGACGACTGGAATCCTGGACCACTTCGTGCATCTCCAACACATTCGACTTGAAAAATGCTTCTTTCGGGAGCGTTCCGGATTGTGCGTGTCCTTTTAAAAACTCATCTGAGCGTACCCAGTTGAGAAAGTTCTGACGGCTATTCCAAATAGTAAAGACGACATACGGGTCGCCTTCATTGACCGGGCGCAGCACCTGGTTGGAAACGAAGCCAGGCATTTGATCCACTAGCCCGGCGCGTTCACGAAACCTTTGTTCGAAGGCGTCAGCATATTCCCTAGCAACGTAGATTCGATTAGCGACAGTTATCATGGCCCTGCTCTCCGTTTGTTTTCCAGTGTCTCATGAAATTTGTAATGAGAATATTGTCAAAATGGGCGGGAAATGTGCGTGAGCTCTTGATTTAATCTAACTGTGTTCTTCAACAAAAATCAGGAGTTTCACCAATGCCAGGATACTTCTCTTTTCAAAAGCTGATTACTCCGCGTTTCGTAAAGTTCATCTACGTGCTCGGATTAATAGCCATAACGGCTGGCGGTATAGGATTGGCCACCTGGGCTGGACTGGGCCTTCGTTCGGCAACGCTGCCTAATCGCATGGGTGTCTATTACATCGCAATTGGAGCGGGTTTGGTGATTGTAGGCAATCTCGTTTGGCGCGTGCTCTGCGAGATCTGGATCGTGCTGTTTAATATCCACAATCTGCTTGGTTCCATTGAAAGAGAAACCAGACCCGTACTCGTTCAACCAGACTTCCAAAGCGAAGAGGATCAAGTTGAGTTGCGACACGACGTCACTCAACCTGCCACTCGATCGGAAGGCGAGGCCCATGTCACCGGCCGTCCGGCAAGTGTATTAGGGTTGTCTTAGTAGATCGGGAACGTAGAGTTTTTCGTGTTGCTTAGTGTGATTTCGAGGAGCTCGTCCCTATCCTTGGTTGTATTTCCAAACCACCCTTTTGCTCAACGAAAATGAGCGATCCACGAAATCACACGAAACAACACGAAAAACTCTTTGATGGGTTAGGTTGTTAATACCCTAATTAGGAAACAGGTATCGATCAACTGGGGCCGCCACGGAGGGCCGCCCGACAAATTAAGTGAACCAGTTGTAGAGTTGTTTTCACATTCCATCAGCGCAGGCCGCCGGCAACGTGCAGCAACTCTCCCGTGATCCACGCACTCTCCGGCGACGCAAGAAAAGCCACGGCTGGTGCAATGTCGCTCGGTTGACCAACGCGGCCCAGCGGCGTTTGCGCAACCGCTTGCTTCTCAAAGTCGCTTCCGGACGCTCCCAACGTGCGATAACCCTCAGTCTCAACTGCGCCAGGATTAATTGAGTTGACGCGGATCTTCCTTGGCCCAAGCTCCTTCGCCAACACATGCGTGACTGCATCTACTGCTCCCTTGGTTGCTGTGTAGACCACTGTAGTCGGCGGTGTTATGGAACTTGCGGTTGACCCGATGTTGATGACGCTGCCACCTTCGGGGCCGAAATACTTCAATGCTTCACGCGTTGCCAGAATCAAACCCAGGACATTGATACCGAACTCCCGGTGAAACTCATCTTCCGTCACCTCTTCGAGCGGTGCGAAGGTGTATACGCCGGCGTTGTTAACCAAAATATCGAGCCGGCCAAATGCTTTCTTTGTTTCCGCGAAGAGGTGTTCGATGTCCTTCTTCTTTGCAACATCGCCCTGTACCGAGATTGCTTTTCCGCCCTCCTTCACAATTTCATTCACGACTTGGTCCGCACCTTCTTTGGAGGATGCGTAGTTAACCACCACAGACGCGCCTTCTACGGCAAGATGCTTCGCGATGCCCGCGCCGATTCCCTTTGATGCTCCAGTTACAACCGCCACTTTTCCTTCGAGCTTTTTGTTAGCCATGCCTTTTCCTTTCATTATTGAAAAACCAAACTGTGATTCGACCATTGTCCTGGTTATCGCCGGGTGGCTCTATTAGCAACTGCCCCGCCGCAGGTTTTCGTTAGGGAATCAATAGCAATTGCGTTTGATTAGTGTTGGGAGGTGTCAGTTAGTGACGACATTTCGTCATGTGTCCGGCAATGGTCACGTCACTCCTCTTGTCGATGCTGTTCGGAGAGACCACCGACTTCGGTCGTGTGGAGTTTCAATTTTGACCTGGTAAAAGCTGCGTTGTGATCGGATGGACACCACCGACTCAGTCGTGTGGAGGTTCAATTTTGACCTAGTAGAAGCTGCGACTGAATGGACACCACCGACTTCAGTCGCGTGGAGTTTCAATTTCAACCTACCTGCGGCTGCGTGAAGTTGACATGTTAACTTGGCTGAAGGCGCTTGAGGCCGCGGGTTATAAGTCACACAACGACTCTTAATAGGTAGAAATTGAAGGACCACCGGCTGAAGTCGGTGGTGTCTATCAGTTACAACGCAGCCAACTAGGTTGAAATTGAAACTCCACGCGACTGAAGTCGGTGGTATCTATCTGGCAGACACGGCTCTTAATAGGTTGAAATTGAACGACCACCGGCTGAAGCCGGTGGTATCTAATAAACTCGATTCGCGTGCGCCGTTACTAGGTCTCAGTAAAGCAACCAACCGCATGCAAAGAATAACCGATCATCCCACCGGGGTTGGCGAATTGGCAATCGTCAAATCTGCAATTGGCAATGACCGTCAGTGGCACCAGGGGATCGCCTTCAACGCCCAGATGCTGTCCTGATACTTTTGTTTGAACTCCTCTGCAACCTGGCCCAATACCGTATGATCATTTGTACCTTTGTAGTGACTTACCGCTCTCCAGTAGAGTGCTTCCGGCGCAGCTTGCGATTCAGGATATCGTTCCAGGACCTGCGTGTACTTTTCCTCCGCTTGAGACCACTTCTTGTTCATGAAAGCAATGCGAGCTAGCGACAACTCTAACCACGCGCGGAATTCATCTCTTGGCAAATAACCTTCAAGACGTGCCCTCTCTTTTCCGTTTGAATCGAGAACTAATACTGTAGGAGTCCAAACTGCATCGAAGCGATGAAAGTAGGCGGGATGTTCTTTGATGTGCGCTTCGAGCGCGACGAAGGTTTGATTGATGAAAGAAGCTGTTTGCTCGTCACTGTAGGATTCGGCTTCCAGCCGAGCGCATGCGCCTCACGCCGGAGCAGCGCTGAAATCGACGAGTAACGGACGGTTTGTGGTTTTGGCTTCCGCGAGGGCTGCATCTGCATCTTTGGTCCAATTAACTAGCATGTTTTTCTCCTCCCACGATTACGACATCATACAAAGTTCACGACATTATGCCGCGGATGACGCGCATGGACGCGATCTGAAAAAAAGAAAAACGATCCACGAAATCAGATGAAATAACACCTGATAGCGAAGGACACAGACCACGGCAACTCGGGCCAACAAACCGCGTGGAACGTGGACACCACCGACTTCAGTCGCGTGGAGTTTCAATTTCGACCTATTAGACGCTGCCATGTGACTGAAGACGCGACAAACTACAGACGCGCAGGGACGTGAACTTCATCCTTGCCGCGGCGTCGAAATTGAGACTCCACGCGACTGAAGTCGGTGGTGTCTCGTACCAGCAAGCAACACGAGAGTAGGTCGAAATTGAAACTCCACACGACTGAAGTCGGTGGAGTCTCCGTACAGCGACGAACACGAGAGTAGGTTAAAGTTGAAGGACCACACGACTAAAGTCGGTGGTGTCACATGAGTCGCTTTTAGGTATGACGAAGCTTATGAACAACGCAGACGTTGTCTATCAACGACTTCACAATCAGCGGTTGACTTCGGCGAAGCTCAAAAAGGATGTTGACGTTGTGCGTTGGTTCGGAGCAATGCAGGCTCAAGATTTTCACGGAGCCAAATGGGCCATCGCTCAACGCATGACCACAACAACAAACGCCGCAATCGAGAAAGCCTTCAATGGAGGCACGATCGTTCGCACTCATCTAATGCGCCCGACGTGGCACTTTGTCGCGCCAGAAGATATTCGTTGGTTGCTCAAATTGACGGCGCCGCGCGTGAACCTCGCGTGCGGCACAAATTACCGCAAGCTCGAACTCGACACGACGATCTTCAATCGCAGCAACAAAGCGCTCACGAGAGCTCTGGCAGGCGGGAAGCACTTGACCCGGGCGACTCTTAAGAAAGTTCTGAATGAAGCAGGAGTCGCAGCGGATGACGGAGTGCGATTGGCCCACATTCTGCTGCGAGCAGAACTCGATGGCGTTGTTTGCAGTGGACCGAGGATGGGCAATCAGTTTACCTATGCGCTGCTAGATGAAAGAGTGCCGACTACTAATTCCCTGACTCACGAGGAAGCGTTGTCTAAACTAACTGAACGATATTTCAGGAGCCACGGGCCTGCGACGGTACAGGATTTCGTCTGGTGGTCTGGTCTTACGACGGCGGATGCGAAGAAAGGTCTTGCGTTGGTTCAGGGTGAGATCGTGAACGACAAAACATATTGGACTTCGCGGTCTGCTGCGCGAGCGAAGAGATCTTCCGCTTCTGTGTATCTCCTGCCGGCGTACGATGAATACCTTGTGGCTTATAAAGACCGAACAGCAGCAGTCGGCAATGCTGATAGCATCTTTGGTCCAACGATAATTATTGACGGGATAGTCGCTGGAAGATGGAATCGCGCTCTCAGTAACAGTTCAGCAGTGATCACGATGGAACCGTCTCGCGTTTTGAATAGGAATGAAAAACTGAACCTTAAAGAAGCGGCGGAGCGCTATGCAGCATTTCTAGGATTGAGGGCGGAAATTAGGACTGCTAAATGAAGGTCGTAGTCATCTTTGTAGGCTGGATATGAACGATCCACCGACTGCGGTCGGTGGGATTTGATTGAGTTTTGGGAATCTAAGTCGAGCCTGTGTATCGCCGAACTTGTTCTTCCTTCTCTGTCGGGGGCTTGAGCGACGACAGCTTCTCGATGACCTAAAAGCAGCAAAAATTTCGCGTTATTAAACAAGCGGGTTATGAGGCCTGCAAAGCCAATGGTCGGACAGGCAATTTCGCTTCGGCAGAAACAGGAGAAGGTTCATTCAATGAAGATCAACGCGAAGTATGTAGTCTTTTCTTTAATAGGAATGGCAAGCATCTATGTGCTGTATCACAATGAACGATTTCTCATCGAATCGTCACATCCGGCGTGGCAACACTATGAGCCCTTCAAGTGGTGGTTGCTGCCACACGCTTTGTTCGGCGCCATAGTTCTTCTGTTTGCGCCGCTGCAGTTTTCCGATCGGCTACGGCAGCGATTTACCAGAGCGCATCGCGTGATGGGACGACTGTACGTTCTAGGAGTGTTCGTGCTGGCGCCGCTCGGAGCGTACATTCAGTATGTCCAGGAGCGCACCGGAGCGCCGCGTTCTTTCACGATCCTGGCGACAGTCGATGCGTTGATGCTGATGATGGCAACCACGCTCGCTTTTCTTTTCGCGATCAAAAGGAAGATTGCGCTGCATCGGCAGTGGGCGACGCGTAGTTATGCTATCGCGTTGGTGTTCATTGCGGGACGCTTCGTTATGGGAGTTACGGGATGGGAAGCGCTTGGAGTCGAGATTGTTCAGGCGATCATTTGGTCGTGTTTGGCAATGTCAGTTCTGTTGGGCGATGTCGCGATTCACTGGAAAGAACTTCGTGTCGCGTTGTTCGAACGTGAACGGACACACGTGGTAAGGAAAGAGATCGTAGGTGGGGTGGTCCGAGCCACGTAAGAAGATCGCCCTCAACGCTTTGGAGTGCAGAGGCAAGCACGACGACGCTTTAAATTAGATGTGGGCGCCAACTCCTAGTTTCTTTGATTCACAAATAGTTGGAACCAGAATTGGCGGTACTGAGACCACTTCATGAAATTGATCCCCCAGTGAGGACTGGCACCGCTCATCCAACACGTTACCCGGCCCTTTCCGAGTCTCCGTTCTGCCAGCAATGGATACCACTTCCCCTGATTTTCTATTTCAACGATGCATTTACCATCCGTTCGCGCACGGCATTCATTGAATCCAAGTAGAGGTGGGGCATCAGACCAATCCAAATCTTTTACGGCAGGATGAGAAGGGAGTGCGCAACGAACTTTGTAACCAGCCGTTGATTCGATTAGGTCGTCATGCTGCAGACACTCAACCGGAAGCGCATCATGAAAGCGAGAGCGGCCCCAGCCGCCTTTACCAAGTTCTCCTGCGAAACTAAGCCAGCCACCATTCATGTGAAAATGGCCGCCGTCCATCACCCACTTCCGCAATAAGTCGAATCTATCCGGAAAAACCAAAGGCTCGTTACCCCACTTCGCCCGCTGAAAGAAGTCCGGGTGTAACATCAAACATTTCGTTTCTACGTCGGCGAACACAATCACAGTTGCCCACTCCAAGCGTTCATCAAAAGCATCAGGCGACATGTGATACAGCTCCCATGATGGTTGGGAGATGACGTCTGAATCTGTTACTGCTCGCAGCGCGTCGACAAATGGTTGAGCATAGTTGAGCACTTCGACGTCCTTGCTTGGAGCCTCAAATGGCGACTCCACATACTTTTGGCCGATATGGATGCACCAGTTTCCGACGTGCCAGATCCTTAAACCCTTTGAAGATTTCATTGGAATGTTTCCTCGGGATCAAACAGCAGCGGGAAAAACTGGCCTCTCATTTTCTCGCCTACTGGAATCGGCGGCACGCCTTCAAGTAGTGGCGCATCTGAGGCCGAAACAACTCCATCACGAAAGACGTTAAGTACTATTGCGCGACGCGATCTATCAGTAAGGTTCTCGTACGAGCCATGGACCATTAAAGGATGATGAAACGAACACTCACCTTTTTTAAGCTCGATTGCGACAGGCTTGAAGTCTCGTTTCTGCTCAGGTGTCAACGCATCCAAAATCGCGTCCATGTTGTTAGCGAAATCTGCACGCGGCAAGAGATTCCACCGATGGCTCCCAGGAACATAGTAGACACAACCGTTTTCGCGGGTTGAATCATCCAGGCCGATCCAACAGGAAAGGTGGGCCATCGGTTGAGTTCTAGTCCAATACGAGTAGTCCTGATGCCAGATCACAACTCCGCCATGATGTGCGGGCTTGTAGAAAATCTGGTCATGCCAGAAGCGCACGGCCCCATCGAGTAACTGTGAAGCAGCAACAGTGAAGATAGGGTTCCATAAAATGTCGTGTAACCCCGGCGCGATACGCCACCCCCCCAACGCGTGAAACAGAATCTTTTGCGGGTCCGCCGATTCATTCGAATTGAACTCATAGAACAGATGGTTTCCTGGATGATTAGGATCAACCAGTTCTGCCACTTCCTTGCGAAGAGCCTCCACCTGCTCGTCGCTAAGCATTTTGAGCCCTGCCAGGTATCCGTGTTCGCGATAAAACTCGACTTGTTCGTTGGTTAATCGATACCGAGCCCAGTCAGCTGCATAAGACGGTCTTGTAAAGAGATCCCCGACAAGATTGTGGCGTTTGGATAGGTCTTCAGTCATAGGTTCTTCTGCTTAAGGCGTATTCGATCGCCCAAAACGAAAGGTCCTTAACGCTCATTCACGCGATACTCAAGGGCACGATATCCGCTGCCCAGGACTTTCATTTGGAGGGATTGTTCCGTCGAAATTTTCCTGTCCGTTTCCAAATCAAGCCATTCCAAGGTGCGCCCCGCGGTAGTCTTGATCGGCTTAAGCGTCAGCTCCATCTCAGTGGCGTTGTAATTCACCACAGCCACGCGAAATCCCTTGGTAGTTTTTTCAACGGCAATGTCGGAGTTCTCGTTGCTTCCGACGACATCGACGAGCAATGAATCTCCTGCCAAAGACACTGCATAGTCCAATACGTCGCGGACCAACTCCGGAATATTTCGCGCTGCCGTGGGAGCATCAGAAAGGATACTCACAATTGTTCCCCGTCCATACTTATTTATCGTGATAGCCGGCGAGCCATCTTCAAACGCCACGACAACTCGGGCACCGTTTGTGGTCCATGACGGAAGTTGCAGCGCCTCGAAACCAAAGCGCTTTCCGGCTTTGATGCGGGTTCCAATTGCTTCTTCAACAATCACTGCTGTGTGAATTGCACTACGATGACTCTCATCAAGACCGAACAGCTCATGCCGTTCATAGCTTCTTCCCATGGGGATCTGCGGTCCAAACGACACAATGACACCGCCCTGCTCCACAAAGGCTTTGATGAGATCGCTATCAGTCTGTTGGAAACCAGAGACGTTAGGCAGGACCAATACCGTATGTTCTTTCAACAACCGCGCGAGCACGTCTTGATTCATGTGAAATGGGTAAAAGGGGTAGAAGGATTCCTCGAGTGGGGGAGCATAAGGCAACACATCTATCGGAACGCCAAGCACGCGAAACGCGTCCAGCGCGGGCAAAAAGTAGTTGGGCCAACGCTCAATAATCCAATCTGAGTATGGGAAGTACACAGTCAGGCGATTGCGACTGCGTGAGACTTTGGACGTGAGGAGATCGAAAACCTTCAAACCGTCAGCGACGGCCTCTCTACTCCGCGCCACACCTGGTTGTTTTTTTGCCGCGTCGTAAATGTGAGCGTGGTAAGAAAAAAACGAAATGCCATCAGCGCCAGTAACGGTCGCCGCGCTCAGAATCTGCGAGTAAATATTCTGATAAGTGGTTGCAGTAGTTTGGGGATTGAGACGTTGCTCTAAATAGCCGAACAACTCGACGTGGTTAATCGCGATCTTGTTTTGCAAGCGCTTTGCCCCCGCACCAAGAGCACAAAAGTCCTTCACGCGGCGAAAGGGATACTTCTTTCGATTATCGGTGCGATAGCTCGCCATGACGCCGGCCTGATAGATGATGACATCCAGCTCTTCAACTGTGCTGAGATAACCGGCCAGAAGTGGATCGTCAACATGAGGAGCACACGCCGTTAGGAGATTAGGTTCCAGATTCTTGATGTACTGACTAAACTCGCGAACGAAAGGCACAAAGTAAGTTCCGCTGCCTTCCTGGTATGAATAGAAACCAGCAAGGGAAGGATGATGACGGTAAAGGTCATACAGCTCTCTGGCAATCGCCTTGATTTCCTGCAAACGATCTTTAAATGGCGATTGCTTTGTCATATCCCAACTGACCGAGAGCAGCACTGCGATGCCGGTCTTGTCTGCGCGACTTAGAAGCAGCTCGACCACGTCACTATCGGAACTACTCACAACATCGGTCTTGCAGATCCTCGATGGGTAATATGCCTTGGTTGAGGTAATAAGGTTGTGAGCAATCAGGAAGTTCCCACCGATTCGACGAAATTCGCTTAGGTATGCGTCAATGTCGGGCGCTGGTTTGTCCTTGTCTACGTATGGAGCGACGAAGAAATCATTAACGATTCGACCTAGCAAGAAACTGCCCTTACCAACCGCTGTAGGATGTAGTGCCTCTCCTGTCCATGCGTGGATCAGATACATCCCTTCGGGAGCCGCGGCGGGCAGAACTACTGTGCCTCGATATGCTCCTCTCTGTGCCGGAAGTGGAACCAAGGACAAATTCGAAGCACCGACAGATGGAGTTAAAAGAACTGCATACACACGTTCGGTGTTGCGAGTTTGAACTCTGATCTCAACAGTCTCCCCCGGGTTTGCTCTGGTGCTGTTGAGGGAGACGTTGATGACGGCATCTGAAGGTGCCGCTGAGGAACTGAAGGGCAGGAGCACTGGAACTAACAGCATGCTAGCGATCACTCGTAGCGTGGAAGTCATCTGTTTCTCTCTATTGAGCTGCCACCCTCTAATTCTCCCCAACCTTCAGGTTGGGGAGAATGAGAGGTTGAGTTTTTCAAACACGCTCTTCAACTCGGTGTGAATGAGACGCGGCTTGATTACCCATTTATCCGAAAAGCAACGTTTGCCCGTTCTTCCTACGTACGCTTACCCCTGCTGCTTGAGCATTCGCTCGATACTTAACAAGTTCAGCATCAAGTGGCGCGGGTGATGGTAATTCTCGACGCGCTTCGGCAATTTCAGGAACGCCTCGTAACTTACCTTACGATCCGAAGCAAACATCCACAGTGGCGAGCCGTGACTCTTGAGCGGATACTTGTCACGCACATAGGAGTACACACGATTGAACATGTCCTTGGCCCAATCAGCGCCCGTTTTCTCGAAGATAAATAACGAGCCGATCAGCACTTCCTCCTGCAGCCAGAGAACTTTGTCGACAAGCCACACATTGCGCTCCACATTCTGTAGATTTCGAAACACACCGCCATAAACATCGTCCCACGCAATCTCAACATGGCGCTTGAACCATGCCGACAGACTCTCAAAGAGTTTTTTATCGCGCCGTCTTTCTGCCTCAAACATGAGCATCCAGAGGTTTTCAATTGAGTGGCCCGTGTACACAAGTTGAGCGTACTCGTCTGTGGGACGCGTCAGATCATGATTCAACAGTTCATTAATCAGCCCGAACTCCGGGTTGTAATGATGTTTTGTGATGGCCTCAACACAGCGATCTGATACCTTCTCGAGCTCAGCATCCGCTCGCATTTCAAGCATCTGTGTAATGACCCTGATCACAACCATCCAAACACCTTGAATTCGCGCGCCGGGAAATGACTTAGCAGTAGGACCCAGGTAGGTTTGACCTATCGTCGGTCGATAGTTGGGTCGGTCATAAATCCCAAGACACTTGAAAAGAATCGCTCGCGCCATATCCCAGTGGCGAGCATCGCCAGTCGCCTTTGAGTATTGCGCCAGACCTTCCGCAATAAAGAGATCTCCATAGATTTCTCCTTCGGCTGTCGTGAGTGGCTTCCCTTCTCGCGTCAGTTCCTTGGGCCACAGTTCGTTTTGGGAAGGTTTCGACCGAAGCGTGAAGTCAACTGACCGACGGGCGACATCGAGATACTTCTGTTCTCGAGCGAGATTGTTGTAGAGGAATGAATAGACCCATGTGCCGCGTCCTTCAAACCAACTGCTTTTGTTGTCGTTGACGCGCGTTCCAGTATGGTCTGTGTTGCACCTGAAGCCACCTAGTTCATGATCGATGACATACTGGTCCATGAATGGAAGAAAGTCGGTGAACAGATAATTGCGATATTGATCCCTTAATTGGATCAAATCTAGCTCAACATTCTTCCGCTCACTTGCTGGACGTGCTCGACGCGCGCTTTCCTTTTGTTGACCAGAACCAACGGCGGACGTAGCTGCCATGATGGCGGCGACTCCGGTGGAACTCCTCAGGAATCCTCTTCTATTCATGACCCGATAGTGGGGACGACAACTCAACTTGCGGTGACTGGGCAATTAGCTGGTCAGCGTTTGCGCATACCTTGTTTATTGCCGACAGCACTTCCTGAATCCAGTCTTCATCCGCTAGTAGTGCGTTTTGCGGTAACCAAACAGAAGATCGGCAATAGGCTTCAGCCTCCGGACACGGATGAACAATATGTGGTCGCTGTTTGAAGAGTTCGTTGTGATAGATCGGATGCGGGTATCCCGACGCTGCCGGAACGCCTTCGGCTTGCAAGGCAGCCACAAACTTATTGCGCGATACCCCACTCAATCCGGCTGGGTCAAAGCTCATTGAGAACAAATGAAACGCATGAGCGGTCACTTGCTCTTCGAGTTCTGTGGGTGTTGTTCGCAACACACCACGCGCTGCTAGGCCAGCACGTAGAGACAATGCTCTGTCCATGCGAGTTCGCACTTGTTGCGTCAGGCGCTCAAGCTGATTAAGAAGAAGAGCCGCCTGAAAGCCAGTTAGCCTCGCATTTGTCCCTAGATTTACGTGCTCATACCATGCGCCACCGGTACGACGTCCCTGATTTGCAATGGAACGCGCGCGCTCTGCCAAATCAGAATCGTTAGTGATCAGAATACCTCCTTCACCTGATGTCATGTTTTTCGAACCCTGAAAGCTAAACGATCCAAAATGACCAAAGCTTCCAACGCGTTGACTTTTCCATTCAGCACCGTGAGCGTGGGCACAGTCTTCGATCAAAATGAGATTGTTGTCCCTGCATAACCTCGTAAAGCTGTCGAGGTTGGCTGGACACCCGGCGAAGTGCACGAGAACGATCGCACGCGTTCTCTCTGTGATGGCATCTTTAACAAGCTGGGGATTTAGATTGATCGTGTTTGAGTCCACATCAACGAACACCGGCACCGCCCCGATTCGAGCAATGGCGGTCGCTGAGGCAACGAACGTAATTGGTGGCACGATGACTTCATCGTTCGGCAGTACACCCGCCGCCGACAAAGCAATCTCAAGTGAGACCGTACCGTTTGCGACAGCGATTCCATGTTTCGCGCCATGGTATTCGGCAAACCTTCGCTCCAGTTCGTTAATAGCGCCGTGATATCCACCCCACACTCTGCTCTCCAGCACCTCGAGCAGAGCTTCACGATCCGAGTCGTCGAAGTAAGGCCAGGCCGGAGCCTGACGCGTGACAGCTGCAGGTCCGCCAAGCAAGGCGAGTTTGTAAGTCTGTTTGTTTAGGATCTGTTTCGACATCGTAATCCCTCGAGCAAGGATGCTCATCCGCACGGGGCTAAAACACGGTATGAATGGCATTCATTCCGCCTCCCGCTTTTTCCAACAAACGCAATGCTGATTCTGTGAGCACCGCTGCTCCAACCGAAAGCGCATCCTCATCGAGATCGAACGTCGAACTGTGCCAAACTGGAGATGGAACGCGCTCACTTGTAACTCCGAGCCAGAACATCGCGCCCGGTACTTGGGCCGTCATATATCCAAAGTCTTCCGCCCATGGATCAAAGGGCATCTCGACAACTCGTTCATCACCGACTAGAGCTTTCGCCGCGTCGCGTATTGTCGCCGTAACGCCAGCATCATTGATTGTGGCAGGGTATCCCTCACGTATCTCGAGCTTGCAGATCGCACCCAACGCTCGACCGACTTCAAGCGCGCGATCGAGCTCCTCAATGACTCGCCGACGCGCCTCTCCTCCTGTACTGCGAATCGTACCTCCCAACTCCACGTTATCGGCGATTATGTTTTCCTTAATACCACCATGAATCGTCGTAATACTCACCACCGCAGGTGAAATAGCCGGGATCCGTCGCGACACAATCTGTTGAAGAGCATTAAGTATCTGCACCGAAACAGCTATGGCATCGAGGCCTTCTTCCGGATGAGCGCCGTGAGCGGCACGACCCTGAATCGTAATCTTGATCGTGTCGTTAGCAGCCATGGCTGGACCAGCCGTTACTCCGATTGAACCCACCGGAAGCGACCGAGTATGTAGTGCGATGACCGACGTAATGTCATCGAGCGCATTTTCCTCAAGCATACGTATCGCGCCACTCTTGCCTTCTTTGTCTTTTTGTTCTTCCGATGGTTGAAACAGAAACCTGACTCTTCCAACAAGTGATTCCTGCGATAAAAGCATTGCAGCGCCAAGCGCACACGCAACGTGCGCATCATGACCGCACGCGTGCATCATGTTTGGAACCCGCGACGCAAAGGACAAGTTTGTGGCCTCCGCAAGCGGCAGCGCATCCATATCCGCGCGAATCGCAACTGCCGGTCTTCCCTGCCCCAGTTCACCAATCACCCCAGTCTTCGCAACACCTTCGACAACTCTCGCCCCCAATTCTTTGAGGGTTGCGATGATCAAACGGGCAGTTTCATGCTCTTCAAATCCGTACTCAGGGTGTGCGTGAATCTTTCGTCGAATACTTACGAGGTGTTCTCGTAGTTGTTCTGCGCGAATCTTCAAACTAGACCTGCTGTGACTGATTGAGGACTTCTCCACTAACATATTTCCACACTCAGAAAGTTGAGTCGCGACTAGTCGGCCGAAGATCTCTACTGCTTATAATGTCGACTAACGCTTTCACCTTGGCCGCCTGCACCACTCCTTCAACATTTCCACCTGCTCGTGCAGCGCGTCCCACATGAAACTCCCGAATACTTGTCGAATCGCTAATGGCTTTGATCTGGTTCGCATCCAACCCACCCCCGGCTATGATTTCAATCTCGGGACGAGATTGCTTCTGATACTCAACAAGCCTGGCGATTTTGACGGACCAATTACCTTTGCCACCATGCGCCAATATTCGATCCACTTGCCTAATCTTTTTAATTTCTGCAATTGCCTGGAAGGGAAAAGCGTCCTCAAAGGCATGGTGAAACGTAGCCTTCAGGTTGGGCGCCCAACCGAGGAGCTGTTGTGTCAGTTCCAGGTCTACACGTTTCTCTCGCAAAAATCCCAGTACCAGCCCATCGATACAAAGCTTGGAGAATTCGCGTGCGGCATCACAAAGGCGATTACACTCATCCTCGTTTGAAACGCCATAAGTATCGCTTTCACGAAGCATCACTCTCACTGGTATCGAAACAACAGCAGTAATCTGTTCTACAAGTTCAAGACGCGGTGTGAGACCACCTCGCTCAGGGTTGCGGATTAATTCCAATCGACCAGCGCCCCCCTGCTCGGCTTCAATAGCATCAGTGACAGAACACGCAATCACTTCAAGCAACGCCGCACCTTTTGAATAAGGCTCAACCTCTTCCTCGTGCAGTGGCTGGCCCATCAGTATCGAGATATTTAATTCGTCCCGCATAACGGCGCAGTAACTCGTTTAGCGCTTGTTCACTTACGCCTTCCGTGTTGGCGCTGGGTAAAACGGGCGTGGCTTCGCCTCGACGCAGCAGTTCGCTGACTGCCTCGATAACGATGCCATTGATGATCGCTGCGCCAGCTACTGTCGATGAAGGTCCAACGTGCGTTTCGAGTCCGACTAGTTCCAATAACGCGTCGCCCGAAGGCACGCAGTTATCGATTACAACATCAGCTACTTCATAGAGACGCTTACCAGTTAGGTTACGTGGAGTTGAGTTACGCGATTGTTCGAGATTGGTAATTGCAATTACCTTTAGTCCACGGCCCTTCATCTCGAAAGCCATTTCAACGGGGGCAGCGTTACGGCCTGAGTTTGAGATGACTATGCAGACATCCACGTCTCGCACGTCCTGCTCTAACAGTAGTTGCCTGGCAAATCCACTTTCTTGCTCGGTGCGCGTGCTCTCGAGGGCCCCCTTCAGGAAGATCAAGCGCTCGTGCAGGATCGGGTTGACCGCAGCGATGCCGCCTGCACGAAAAAATGCTTCGTCCGCGATGAGATGCGAATGGCCAGTACCGAAGGTATGAACAATCCCGCCAGCAGTAAGGGCATCCGCAACATACAAACCTGCCTGCTTTACATTATTTGCTTGCTCTCGTTTTATTCTTTCGAGAACCCTTTGCAGGCCATTGATGTATTCGATGAACGACACGCACTCCTTCTCCTATTGCCTCTCTTAACGCTGATTTAACCTTTCAACGTTGGTATCGATCTCCCATCCCAATGCCTCACACCCGAGAAAATAAGAGCCGATTACAGGTTCAAACTCCGGCATAACAACCGAGACCGTCGGGACGTTTCGCTTGAGTGTTTCGACAAATTGCTCGCGCAACAGATGGCAGGATTCCAATACGGCGCCTTGGTAAGAAACTAGAACTTCAGACCGGTCGTCGAATTTGAGTCTGCGGATCGCAGTTTCTACGCTTTCAGCAAGTTCCTCCCCGGCGCAGAAGAAGATCCTGCGGGCGACCGCATCGCCTTTCGTTGCGATCTCATAGGCCACCCGAGTTAAGCTGGCGATCTCGCGGGGTTCCATTTCGTCAACATAGACGCGTGCGATTGTTGCCTTGAACTCCTGTAAACCAAGCACTCGGAGTAGTCCTTCTGTTAAGGCAGTATCAGGACCACGTCCGTCATACATTCTGGCTGCTGCCCTGAGGGACATCTGACCAATTCGATAAGCACTTCCTTCATCGCCGTAAACTGGCCCCCAACCACCCACCTTGACACGTTCACCGCCTGCGCCGATTCCGAGAACTACGGAACCCGTTCCAGCTAGTGCGATTACTCCTTGCCTACGTCGAAGCGCTCCGGCGTGCGCAATCACCATGTCGCCATTTATAACCAGGCGTGAAAAACCCAGTTCGTTTAGCAACAACTCCATTTCTGAAGCGCCCGCACCATCAAAATCAACCCCGGCGAGTCCAGCCGACAAACACTCGACGTCCGCGCGGTTTATTCCGGCACTCACAAGCGTCTCGGTAATTGCTTGATCCAGCGATTGCTTGACGATACTGCGATCAACAAGCAGGTGGTTTGATGGACCACTTGTGCTTTCACCGATTACGTGACCGCTCCGATGTATTGCCAGACAGCGAGTCCGGCTACCACCACCATCAATAGCGAGAATGATCTCCATACCTCTGTATCTTGTTGTAGGCGGCCCGGAGACTCGCCCTACAATAGCCAGCGATCTAACCAGTCGTAGGCGCGACCCGACACGTCCTTCGGAAAGCTGTGGCCACCTTTAAAGAAGTAACCTTCAATTTTGTCCGCCGAGTTCAAGAGATGGTAGACAGGTTCGACGCGAGCAAGCGCACGTCTTGCGCTCCAACCTCCGTTGGGAAAAACAAAGTCTTCATCAGAAGTCGACAGAAAAAGCGGTCGTGGCGCAATAAGAGAAAGCAATTCGTGCATGTCAAACGGAGTCTGAATCACCTCTGAATCAGGTACCGCGCGGTAGAAATCCATGTTGATGTACGGACTTTTTACGTAGAACCCGAGGCGCGGCATAAGAGCCGTCGCGTGAGACCAGCGCCACACGTTACCGTCTATGCGAAATGTGTCGAACCCGCAGTTACTCGCTCCTACCTTAATTCTTTTATCTAAGGCCATCGAAAAGAGCGTCGTAATGCCGCCATGTGAGTGGCCGATTGAACCAATGCGTTCAGGATCAACTAGATCGATTGATTGTAGGTAATCGATGGCGCGACCCAGATCCCAAACCATCTTTCCAATCAACGACCAAGTGGGATGTTTACGATAGAAAGGAATCGCATCACCATAGTGCCCGCTCGCAGGATCATGACGTTCACCAAAACATATCGCGTCGTAAGTAAGCGTCACGTAGCCTCGACTCACAAGATGGAGCGCGGTCTGCAACTCCGGCTTACCAGCTAGACCAGCAGGTTCTTTTTTTCCTTCTTGAGTAGTCTGGTGCGGACAAATTACTGCAGGCCTCCGCTCGGTGTTGTTTTTTGGTATGAGCAGGTATGCGGGGATTCGTTCGCCTGCCTGGCTTTGAAAAGTGAGCTTGCGTTGATTGTAATCATCGTGCGAAGTCTCTTCGATAATTTGCGGAGACAGTGGTGGTTTCTCCAAAGGGGGTGTTCCCAAGATCTCGGTAAGCACCTTTAGAGTGGATGCACGTTGTTCGTCCCACTGATCGGCCGTAGTAATTTTCTTGTCTCGAACATTTAATAAGTCGACCAATTCAGCGACGCCAGTCTGGTGACCTTTGATCTGCGGACGCGGTTGGTTTGTGATTTCACGCCAGCGCTGCCAACTCCAGTCGACATAATCAAACTCACTCTTCGGTAAAGGTCTCTGCCCGTTGCTTCTTGCCGGCGACAAAGCCGTTGCAGTTAATGCCATCGAAGAGAGTTGAATGAATTCGCGTCGTCGTAACATGATCTATTTCTTATAGTTAAGTTGGTCGCAGTGGTTGCGCGCAGAAGAACGTTCATCGGAGCATAAACACAACCTCATGCTGGCCAGGAGCAATTGATAACTGACTCGTTTGATCTGCCGGACTGTACCTCATAGCACTCGATGGCAACTCGCGGCCGTCGAGCTTTACTTTCGTCGGTGCAGTTTCTGTAGCTATCCGTATTTGCGTCTCACTCTTTATAGAAAGGCTGATCATGACCGCATTGCTTTCAAAGTGTAGGGCGAAGCTGGCTGGCTGATCGCTTTGAAACAATACTCGACCAGAACGCGAAATAGTTTTGACGGATTGAGCTGCCACAACTACCGGTCGGTCATGTGATTCTGTTACTGTCCAAGTAGTCGCGTCAGTCAACCACTCACCATAACGCGCCTCACCGCCGACTGCCGCAACACGAAACATAATCAGATCCATTTCGCTTTCGCGCTGAGTGCGTACTCCCAACCAGTTGTTGTCCTTAATTTGCGACATACTCGACGCAAGTGACTTCGCGGTTTCTGCGGTTCGCGCAGGGATCAGAACCGCGAGAAAGTTCGTCGATGACATTTGGCCGGTACTCAGGTCGAGATACGCTGGTTCAGCAGGCAGCGTCGCCGGAGTTCGCGCCGCAAACTCAGGATATGGAACGTGTCCACGACGCAGATTCATTTCAAACTGATTAGGAGCGAACGCACGAACCGCAAGCACCGCCTGTTTGCCGCGATAAACCGCCAGGTCTCCGCCAGTCTCAACCGACGAATGGTTAGGCAAATGTAGCAACCAATCGAAACGAGCTGGAGCGCCATTCACTTCCAGATCGTCGAAGATCACGAAGTAGTGAGGCTTCACGAAAACAATTCGGCGGGTGAAGCGGTCCAAGCGTCCCTTGTACACCGAAGCGAGTTCGCTACTAACCGAATCATGAAACTCGCTGGTGATAGCGTCAGTAATACGAGGGTAGCGGTTTAGCGCTGCGAATTGAGGGGTGTCGGCGATATCCTGGCTTTCAGGATCACCATCGACTAGCACCGAGCTGTGTCCAACTGCCTGTGTAAAGTATGACGCGTAGTAAGGGTCCTTGTAGTAATCGGACCAACCCGCTTCGCTGACGAGGCTCTCGCCAAATGCGTTAAGGAGAAACGAACCTTGATCTGCGTGATTGTGATTAAATGTGGGGCCCGCTCGGTAAAGAAAGATGAGATCATCTTTTCCCCAACCGCTACGAAAGACTGCATTACCTTTTTCCCAAAAGATCCGAGATGTTGGTTGAGCGGGAACCTGCGGCTTCACTGAATCGTCGTAAAAGATAAACTTGTTGAGGGAGGGTCGATCGAATTGTGAGTAATACCAGCGCACAACGGGATCCTTCGATTGAAAGACGAGCGCAGGAATGCCGTGCCCGGCAGGTGGATGCGTGTCGCCCATATCCAAACTACCGCTAACTGGTTGCGCCAATGTATAGAGAGGATATGTGAGTGAATCCAAAACACGTGTCCGCTGGAAATAGTCAATACCGAAAGCCCTGCGTAACGCGACGAGAGCAGGTCCCAAAGTTTCGACGTCGAATTCGTGATAACTAATTCCTTCGCCATAACTACCATCTGCGAGGAAACTGGCGGCTATGTGATCCTCGAGCTTTCGGAGCAGCCCGCCAACATAAATCTCGAAGCGCCCATCATTCTCCACTTGGTCTAAATCGCTCGCGATGCTTGCGGCAGCGATAAGCGCCCCACCAACAGTGTGTGCAATCCAGTTGCTGGTGTTTGCCATAACACGGTTATCGGCGACGTACTCTTTGAAAGTGGGGATGATTGCCTTCTCGATAAGGGCCCGCCGAACGATCGAACGCTCGTTTTCGGAAAGATCGGCGTAAAGAAGGTCGTAGCCCAATGCTACGTCAGCGGCTAGCAGTCCCGCCGGATAATATGTGTGCTGGCCGTGAGCTCTGAACCAGGGAGGCTCCCAACGCTTCCATTGTGCGACATCAAGTAACGCCGCTTTTGCTGCCGAACGAGCTTCGTTATTTCCAGTGACGTAAGCCTCGAATGCGTTGTACGCAATCCGGGTACGTGCGCGGTTGAGGACGTCGAAGTAACCCAAAAGCGACGGGAGCAAATATTCCGTGTCGAGCATCTCAAACACTTTGCCACCGTGAGCCAACTCGCCGCTTTCACGCGCTGATTTCGCCGTGGTCTGAAGATAGGACCACAAGGTCGCTAATTTCGGATCGCGGGATCGATCGATCAACCTCTGTCGATCAGCAGCATCGAAGAAAAGGCGCGGATGAGTTCCAACTAGTGACGGACGAACAAGCATGCGAATGGAAGTATTGACCGATTGTCCCTCGCTGTTTGATCCGCTCAACTTCACCAGCCATACACCATTTGGGTCTGAGGATCTCAATGTGTATACAGCATTGTTTGACCAGGTGCCATCGCGCGCTTTTGCGTCTCCATGGGTAGCATCGTCGTAAAGGTTTTCAGTTTTGATGATGCGACCCTCAGGCGTTTCCAGTGAGCATTCAACGCGCGTCAGAGGTGCTGGGCCCTTGGCTTCAACCGCTATGATGTCTTCCGAGTGGAAACTTCTCCCGCTAATCAAAGAAGGCCAAGGGTCAACAACCTCTGTTTGTGGAAACTTCACATCAAAGCGTGAGTCACGCATTGCTGTAATCGTGACGTCGTCAATTATGAAGCGGTAAGTGAAATCCCCGTTAGCGTTGGGAATGACGGCCATAAGATAAACGGCTTCAACCTCGGTCCCGAGCTGAGCACCGCGAAATTCGCTAAGCGAAAAATTAGCAACAGTCCAATCGTTGGTTTTCGCTACAGTCTCTGCTGTGTACAGTCGTCCACCCTTTGCCGCGAGGCCCATTGCGATTGTCGCCTCATTGGCTGGTGAGTTAAGTCGATAGGTGAACCGGAGACTGGAGTCGCCCGCTATTTTTATTCCTACTTTCTTTATGAATCCAAAGCGCTGCGGGCCAGCTCGATTAGGTTTGATCACACGCATCAGTGCGCGGCCGCCGGGAGCGCCATAATCCGAGGTAGGCGACAGACTAGGCTCATAGCCGACATCCTGAGCAGGTGGGTAACTGGCCCACTGGGCCAAACTGTTCGCCTGAAAATCATCATGAATAGAGTAAGGCTCAGTCAGAAGAGACGGCTTTGACTGACTGGTGTCCTTTTCGACAATCACAAACATTAATAAGAGACAGACCAGCAGCCTTAATGGCCAACGGCTCTGCTTTATGGCCAACTCAACTATCCGATTTGGTCGATTTGTCATACGCCGGATTCCAGTGCGCCCTGACGTAGCTTTCTGCAGAGTTAAATCTGCAAAAGTCCGCCACCAAGAAAACGGAAGGAACGCCAGGAACGGACCGGGGGAATGAACAGAAGATTTACGACTTGATCCAACGAAATGAAGAGCGCGGCTCGTTCCCGAAAAACACACTAACGCTTGAACGCTGACTCGAGTGCAGGCCAGAGTTTCTCGATCGTTAGGTTGCCAGAAGAAAAGATCACAATTCCATCCGGATTTGCTTTGCGAGCAGCTTCAATTGAGCGCAGCAATTTCGTCGGGGGGAAGTAACCGGGCGGCAAATCACCTCTGAACTTCGAAATGCGATTTGTCAAATTATCCAGTGCGGCCGGGGTGGCATCGCGTCCATCATTGACGGTAACAGTTGTCACCAGCGCACCTATTTCACGCTCTACGTCTGGCGCGACCTCTGCCAGGTGCCTCCTCATTGTTTCGAAAGAGGTTTTGATTGCCTGAGCCTTTGCGGCTCGGCCTCTTGCGTCATTCGGATCGAGCGCCTTCATCTCAGTAACCCGTTCTCGTATGTCATCAACCGGCTGCAACTCTTCTCGGTATAGATAAGTCGTGGCGATACCTGCATAGACGGGTCGCTCGTGATTCACCCATTCGAGTTGCCTTGCAGTTGTTTCCATCAGATGGTCGAGGTAACTCTCAAAGCTACCTGCGAAGTGACTGCGGTAGGTCATCGGCATGAAAACATCGATCCATGGAATCCACTCATTCCACCGCTGTCCGATGAACCGCCCACTCAAAATGGGATTCTTGAAAACCGCAGCGGAGATACCAAGTTTCGGGTTGATGCGCCTGATATGAGTTGCAAGCTCACGCACATAGTTTTTGATCTGATGCAAACGATAGTCATAGAAGAAATACCTCATGTCGGGTGGTCCGCCCGGAATGGTGCGTCCATTTAGCAGGTAATCGGCCTTCTCGCGACGGTCCATCTGATCCCAATCAGCAGGAACCAACGTCGGATCGCTCCACCAGTTTGCTTCAATACGTGGTTGCGCAAACTTCACACGATATCGTTCTGACGCTCGCGTTTGATAACTGAGCATCGCGTACTTAGGTATGTTCGCCAGGCAATAGTCACAAAAACAGTAGCTGTCCGGCGCCACGTCTCCGGGATAGCGCACGTAGTCGTGGTGAACGCTATCAACCGGATACATAGTTGCCACCTCCTCAAACATCGGAATCAACCACTGATCAACGTAACCGGGCCGTTGAGCCGGGCACATCCAGACGTAACCGTAAGGTTTGGTATGCCCGAGTTTCTCAGTAGCGGTGGTGCCCCCGTCAGGATTGATTTGCGCCCATTCGGGGTGCTCACGGTAGGCAGCGCCATTAGCGCCTTCAATGAAATCGCAAAACCACGCGTCAATCTTGATCCCTTGCGCATGGGCCTCGCGCGTGAGGTTCTCAAGAAAGTCAAAGTTTTCGAAACCTTTTGCTATGGCCTGCGGGAAACGTTTACTTTTCCAATAAAGCTCACCCTGCGCACCCTTGATCAAGATTACGATGGTATCGATGTTCGCGCGTTTGCACTGATCCACGAACTTACGTACAGCCTCAACGTTGGCTCCGATGGAAGGAGGATGCGCCCACACCGCATGGACCTCGCGCTTCGGCTGGCTTTTCTGCGCGTCCGTCGAGTTCGAAGCCGACAATAGTGCGCTTATCAAAACCGCCATCAGCGCGGCGAACGACAGAAATCGCAACCTAAACCTTTGTGCGTCAAACTGCATTTTCCAGTTCCCTCGCCACTTGTGACTCTTTACTACCTTTGATCGTTTCTGAGACCTCGTCTGCTGAAAGCCCACGGAACACACCACGACGGGCCCAACGAACGATAAAGAGACCGCCGCTAAGTAGGCCGGTTACTACCGAAGCAATAAAAACGTTCCAATGACGACCCAGTGGACTGATCACCGCTTCGATAGCCGCGATGCAAAACACCACACCAAGTCCACAGTCGATCAAGTCGGTTAGAGTCTCTTTACGGATCTGCGTTCGGGTTTCAGTTCCGAATTCGTTGACCACTGGACCCCAGAATCCAGGTGGACGGCAGCGACGGTAGAACTCTCTGAGCGTTTCAATCGGCTCAGGTCGTGTTAGATAGGTGACCGCCACAATTGTCGCCATGCCCAAACCGAACAAGAGTAGGAATCCTTGCCAGAAGGGATGGGCCTGTTCATTGGAGAATCCGAGCGGGAACCAAACGATGTAACTTAACGGCAGACCGATTATGAGTGCGGCTGCTTCGCCGTAGATGTTAAGTCGCCACCAAAAAAACCTGAGCCACGAAAGCGGCAAAATAAAGGCGAAGACTACGGAGTTGATGAAGAGAAACCAGGCCCGCAGTCCTTCCACGAAGTAGTAAGCAACGAAGAGCGAAAGCCCAAAGATTAGGATCGAGCTGACTCGTCCCACCCAAACATAGTGGCGCTCGGTTTCGGTGGGCCGGATAAATGGCTTGTAAAGGTCATTGACAACATACGATGCGCCCCAGTTCATCAAAGTGCTAATAGTCGACATGTAAGCGGCGAAGATTCCTGCTACCAACAGTCCCAACAATCCTACTGGCGCATAGGTGCGAACCATCCTGGCCCATATCTCACCCGGCTCAGCAACGGTCCCAGGTGAGTAAAGCGCTGCAGCGATTAGTCCGAGGAAAAGGAATGGGACAACGCGCACAATAAGCGTCAGGATGGCGTTGAAGAGTTGGCCCACCTGCGCATGAAACTCATTGCGTGCTGCCATGAAACGCTGAGCTGTAAAGCCTTCGCCTCCCGTAGGAGAGGCCGCAAAAAAGAGACCCTGCACAATGAAAGCGAGGATCGTTAGGCCACCTAATCCTTCCGCTGGAGGAATAACTCGCATGAGCGTCTCTGAACCTGCCACGCCACGCGTCGCTTCAATCGTCTGATAGACGTGCTCCATCCCTCCTGCACCTGCCAACACGATGGGTACGAGTATGATGTTGCCGATGAGAAAGATTCCAAACTGATACGCATCGGTGTAGGCGACTCCGGAAAGACCAGAGGCCACGGTGTACGCAGCTGTCACTATCGCTGAGAAAAGGATGAGGCTAATTGGTTCCCAACCAAGAATTGGACCTAGTGCCGCACCAAGCCAACCTGACACGTATCCCATCAGCACCACGATGAACCCAAAGCTCATGAACACTGAATAGATACCCCGGTACGCGTGCGCAAACTTGCCGCTATATCTAATATTTAAGAGCTCGGCAGAGGTTACCGTTCCCAGGCGGCGCCAATACTTAGACCAAAGCACAGCACCAAGAGGCATCCAGATAACGTAAGGAATCCACCAGACAGCATTGCCGAGCAAGCCTCCCTGATAGGTAAGCATTGTGACGGCGGGCGCGAGACCAGCATCAGTGTAAGTAGCTACTGCAGAGAGCGCGATTACCCACCAGGGTAAATCTCGTCCAGAGACAAAGTAGTCAGCCATACTCCTGCTCGCGCGTCGCGTAAAGTAAAGGCCGACGACGAGCATGAAGAGGAAGTAAAGACCAACTACCAACCAATCCAGCGTTCTCACGCTACATACCTCACTCTGTTTTTGAGTTTGCCGATCTTTTCTACCTCGCAAATAAGTATGTCGCCATCATGCAAAGAGGTATCTCTACCACCGACACCCGCTCCTGCCGGTGTTCCGGTTGAGATGATGTCGCCTGGCTCAAGCGTCATGATTGATGATGCGTACGCTATCTGCTCAGGGATGCGGAAAATCATGTCGCGGGTGTTGCCTTCTTGTCGGACTTCGCCATTGACGGTCAACGTGATGTCCAGATCGTGTGGATCTCGCACTTCGTCGGCAGTTACGATCCACGGCCCACAAGGGGCGAAGGTGTCGAACCACTTGCCTGCGAGCCAATCCAAAAAACGATCCATCTCGCGGGGTCGTCGATTTTCGATTGTTGAGTTCAGCCCACGTTCTGAAACGTCATTTAGAATGGTGTATCCGAAGACATAATCGAGGGCATCGCTTGGCGAAATATTCCTTCCTCGCTTACCAATCACGACTGCGAGTTCCGTCTCCCAACCAACCCGAACGTTGTTGCTGCCGATGAGAATCTCGTCGTCATTTCCGATAATCGAAGTTGAGGGTTTCAGAAATAGCTGCTGGGTTATGACGTCAGTCTGGTTGGGGGCGACGAAGCCACTCTCCTTGATGTGCTCCGTGTAGTTTCCCGCCAGGCAAATAAGCTTGCCGGGACGTTCAAGCGGTGCAGCGAGTTTGACGTCGTCAAGGTTTACACATGCATTTGGAAACGCGTCACTGTGCGTGCATTGATTTATCAGTTTGACTAAGTCGTCGCGGATGTCACCGAATTTCGAGATAAGAGATAAGGTATCCGGGATATCGAATTCGCCTCCTGCCATATCCAGAATGAAATTATCTACGACCAGTCCAGGACGCACTTTCTGTCCCGCAACGTACTTACGTTTGAAATTGGCGATTTTCATATTGTTCGAGCCAACGCGTTTACAAGTCAGGACGCCACGTTCGTCTCGGATTCGACGAGAGTTACTGCAGCTCGATCCGCGACAGTTCCTTCATCGCGGATAAATTTTCGGTGTAATCGAGAGAATCCGAGGGCCAATAAACCCAACACAGCTGCCGACACAATGTTCACAACCCGTCCGATCTGACTCGGTTGCACAATACCGGCGATAATGAGCAGCAACCCGGTTCCTGCCGTGATCCAAGCAATGATGTAGAAGGGAGAAAAGACCTCGCCGGTAACTTTCGCGTGCGTTTTCTCACGATCGACTGGCGTCGAAAGACGCTCGAAGAATTCGTCGATCCTTGCACGCTCTTGAGGTTCCTCTTTCCAGAGGAACGATGCCAGCAGCATGGCCCCGATGGTCAAACCAAAATTGGTGAGGATGCTGATTGCTTCAAAGTCGTACCGTAACCAATTTGGATCAACTCCCGGCTGGCCCGACAGAACAAATGTCTTATAAAGATAGAGCGAGAGCCCGCATACGAAACCAGTTGCGATACCAGCAGCGGCGCCGCGCCACGTGACGCGACGAATCAACAGTCCAGCGAGCATTGGTATCAACATTGGTCCTACAAAGAGACCAAACACCGTCACCATCACTTCAAACAAGCCCTTTCGCGCAGATGCAATTAGGCTGATACCGATGCTGATAGTCAGCGTTCCTACGATTAACGTCGCGAGTCGTCCGATGACGATCAGCCGGCGCTGGCTAGCTTCCTTGTCAAAAAGTCGCCGGTAGATGTCTTCGGTAATGACACTTGCCATCACGTTGTAGTCGCCGCTAAGAGTGGACATAGTTGCCGAGAACATAGCCGCGATCATGAGTCCCATCAGGCCGGCTGGAAGATACTTCAGCGAAAGCGCCGCATAGGTGAACTGAGGAGAATTTGGCGGCTGCAACAATTCGGGCATCAAGCTGCGCGCTGCCATCGCCGGAAGTATGAACAGTGGTGGTCCCAAGATCTTGAGAAATACTGCGAGCATTCCTGCTTTACGCGCGGCACGTTCGTCCTGCACGCTGTAGAACTTCTGCGCAAAGGCCCAGTTGCCGTTGTAACTGAGGATGATGAGCAGATAGAAAGCGAAAACGTAAAGAAGTGAGAACGGCTCGCTCACGGGCGAAAGAAAACCTGCCGGCGCTCCCTGAGTAAAAAAGCTGACTGAATCAACGTTTGCAAACACCAGTGGAAAAAGAACGAGCACTCCCAATGTGAGAATGATGAACTGGATAAAATCGGTGACGACGACGGCCCACAAACCACCCATAAAGGTGTAGAGGAGCATGACGACGCCGCTCACAATGATGCTTGTTTTGAGGTCGTAACCGAGCCCGACGGAAACAAAGACACCGGTCGCGTAGATCTTTAATCCGTCGTCGATCACTTTGAGTGGTAGCCCCGCCCAAGCGAGTACTTGACGAATCTGTTTGTTGTAGCGTGCCTCGAGGAACTCGATGGGACTTAGAATCCGTGCGCGTCGCCAGCGCTTTGCAAGCAGAAGCGTACCTACGACCATACCCACCGCAGAACTCCAGGCCAGCGTAACCGCCACGAATCCAAAGCGATAGGCCATTTCCGAATATGCGACGAAGGTAAACGCGCTGAAACCTGTCAGGTAGAACGAGACACCTGCAAGCCACCAGGGAATCGCATTTCCGCCGGTGAAGAAGTCGCGCACGTGTTTCATGCGCTTCCAGAAATAGAAGCCGATTGCCGTCAACAGGATGAAGTAGCCGCCGATGATGATGTGATCAGCAAGTTGAAGTCCGGCCGGCATTGCTCTACCTCAGTTGGCTAAGTGTCACTTCTGCTTTCAGCTTTCCTGTGAGTAACGGCTGGACCATGACTCACGGGAGATCACATTTTCGAATTCGTTGGGGAGACGCAGGGGAGAAACATTCCGCCAGCAAGAAAGGAGATTCTGTTTCCGCGCGCTTATTCAGCAACGCAACGCGCTAATCGCCAGCCTGAGACACGGGTTCGACAAGGCCCGAGCTGAGCGAACGAGCCACCGCGTCCAGGACCGCCGTCACTTGCCGTCCGTCAAAAGCAGTCACCCTGGGTTCGGTGTTGTCGATGATGGCATCTACAAAGTCAGACAAACATTCAACGAACGCTCCCCGTAGCTTTCCAAACACTTCGTAGTTCAGAAAAGTTTTTGGATAGGTGAATTGCTGCTCGGTGCTGAGCTCAATCGATTCACGCTTCCGATCGAAATGTAAGTGGCCGCGGCTCCCAATAACTTCGACAAAAGAATCGACAATCGACGGAAACGTGTTCGGATATATCCATCCCGATTCGATTGTCGCGAACGAACCGCTCTTAAACTTCACCTGTGCTTGAATGATGTCGTAGGTGTCGATGCCGCGAGCTGAGAGAACCCCCTTGGAACCATAAGCATGAACGGCTACAGGTTCACTCCCCATGTACCATCGCATCAGATCGATGTCGTGCGAGCCGAGAAAGTGGATGGGCGTGGTCTTGGCTGCCCAGTTAATCATCTCTGTCGGCACATAAATAGTGTCATTCTTGCGGGCATAACCAACGAGGGGTTCGCCAATCACGTCCTTACTGAGGGTGGCAAAGCCGTGATAGTAGGAAGAGAGCCAACGATGATTGAACGCAACCTGTAGTTTCTGCTGCGGCCTGCTACGACTCAATGTAAGCAGCTCATCCGCTTGCTTTAAGTCTGTCGTGAAAGGCTTCTCGCAAAGTATGTGCTTGCCTGATTGAAGGGCTGCTTTGACTGGTCCATGGTGGGCGAAGTCAGGTGTAGCCACACAAACAGCATCGATTGGCGCCTCGCTTAAGAGCTGGAGATAATCCGTATAGCGTCGTTCGACCTGATGCTTCTTGCCTATCTCGTCTAACTTTTCACGGTTTCGCGTGCAGATGGCGGTTACGGTCGCAAGTGGGTGCGCCTGGTAAATACGCACATACTGCTCACCCATAATGCCCAACCCGATTACGCCAATGCGGACTTTATCTGTCATTCAGTAAGCACTGCCTGATCTAGGTTCGCGAGAGTTCCGAATTCCGCTGATTAAAGAGCGTTTCTTCCAACGCTAAAACCTTTTCGATCAAAACGTCTTCGGCTTCGGGACGACATTTTGATGAAACTACTTCATAGCCGCCCTCTGCATGCGCTGCACTTGTCGGCAAGTAGCCGATGTAGCCGTTGGCAATTCCCACAACGAACGTTCGACGACGAGCCATTCTCTTAAGTCGTAGTCCGATCTCGACGAACACCTCAGCAGGTACGGCGACGAAAACGGCATCCCCAATGGCAATTCCCTGTAACTCGATGGGTAAGAGGCCGTCAGCAAAGGCTCTTGCCTCTTTTGCATAAAAGTTCGTAATCGACGCATAAAGATGTTCTGACTTTGCACGTCGTAGTTCGTCAAGGCGATTGCCATCACTTGAGATCAACTCGGCGAGATGTTTCTCTGCCTCAGTCAGCAGTCTGCTTGTTTCGTCAAAAGAAGGATAATGCTTAAGTGGCAGATGAATGGGAAGGGATACCGAGCTCAATGACGGACGATCGTCCGACTCTATGACCTTGAGAGTCTTCTGTGTGGCTTCCGCTAAAAGGTGGCCAAGGTCGGCAGCTCGCTCAAAAGTACGGCCGGGCGTAATCACTCCAATCGCGCTCAACTCCGAAGAATGGCCCATGCTGATATTACCCTGGGTGCCATTGACGAACATCGCAAAGCCGTCTGGCCCGATTGCGTTTTCTATCTCTTTGACCGCGAAAGCCGGAAAATCTCCAGTGACGAGCAGATTGTCAGGTCCCAGTACAGTGGGGTGACAAGCGTAATTAATGAAGACTGCTCTCGTGGCTCCATCCGAATCTTCTACTTTGATGATTCCGATCTCTTCATCCACCGGTCGTTGGTTAGGGCTACGTCGATTCACGCCAACACCCTCAACGTGGCCGACGCCAACACCGACGCGAGCAGTAAAACGTTTGTGCCAGGCTTCTGTTACAGACTGCGTGATCCGATCAGCGAGGCTATTCATGTAACCCTGGTCCACACTCTCGTCCGGATTGAAGAAAGTGGTGATCGTTACCGGGCCGGCATGAGTGTGCGTTGCGGCAATCATCACAGACTCAGGCTTGAGGCCGGTCTGCTTTTGAATCGCAGCTCTTACACGATTGACAAACTCGCTGGGTAACGCAAGGACATCCACACTCACGATCGCGACCGCCGCGTTGGCCGTCTCAAAAATTAAGGCGCTCGAGAACAGGTCATCGTGAATACCGCGGGAAACCTCTTGCCGCGCCGCGAACCCAGCTAGTGGCGCCCCGATCGGAGGTGAAATGCAAACTTTGCTAAATCCTGCTTTGAACAAAATCTCTCCTCAGACTGCGTCAAGAGACCTTAAGCTGTCCTTTATCTAATAATTCGACTTGGTGTTCTTTCTTCATTGGCCACACGTCACCCAACGGAGAAGAAAACTGAATGTCTAGTCCGATCGCTAGAATGTGAACTTCAAGCCAAGTTGGATTACGCGCGGCCCAAATATCAAACTACGAATTGGAATGCTTCCGACTGTCGCCGCGGTGAGTTGATTGTTGGCGACCGTGCGAGCTTGGGTGTCAAAGCGGTGCAGTCTTTCGTTGGTCGCCCCAATAACATCAATCCGAAGTTCCATGTCGGTGATTTCCCCCAGTTTCGTTACCTTAGCAACCGAGAAGTCGAGGTTCCGGCCGAAAGGTGTGCGGAAGAAGTTGCGAGGAATGTTGCCAAATGTTCCCGGCGCATAGTCAAGACTGATCGATGCCGGATTTATTAGGAACAGATTACCTCCTATTCCGGCCTCCCAGTCGCTAAGCCGTCTTTCCCACTCTGCTTCTGACCAATTAGGATCGCCAATCAGGTCGCCCCGTTCCGTTGAAAGGCTATAACCGGTGTTGGCCCGGCGGTTGCGAATGTTCGGTGAAAAGGGATAGCCGGATTGCAATTGGAAAACAGCGGAGGTTCGCCAACCACCGACAAACTTATTCACCCAGCCGGAATTGTTCCAAAACTGCTTACCGCGACCGAATGGAAACTCATAGGTGCCGCTTACAACAAAACGGTGTGGAACATCGAAGGTAGACAACCCCTTGTCCAAGTTGAAGTCATTGTTATTTGCAATAATATTGAAGGTTGAGCCCAGAGCGAAGACTTCACTGCCTTGGTCTAGACTTTTGGACCACGTATAACTAGCCAGGAAGCTGTAGCCCTTCGAGAAGCGCTTGTCCAGCTTGATCGTAGCGGCGTTGTAATTCGACTGCAGCACGTTCGTTGTTGCAAATGCACCAATGTTGAAGTTCGGGTATGGACGTCTCAAAAAGGGATTAGCTGCTGGATCGGGGCTGGTGTTAACCGCTGTCACAGGACTAGGAAAAGCCTGGCTGAAGATCCATTGAATAGGAAGGTTCTTGGAGTTGGAACCAGTGTAACTGAGTTCCAAAAGCATATTTGCGACAAGTTCTCGCTGCAGACTCACACTCCATTGTTGCGAGTATGGCGTTGAGTAGTCGTAGAGCGCGCCCGAGTTACCTGCGTTTGGAAGGAAGGGCTGATTGTTCAAGATCGCTGGAGGAACAGGTCCGAAGGTTGGGATAAATCCTAATCCCGTAGTGAAAGCACTGTTTGGAAACAAGTTACTTAAAGTTCCGCTAGGATTTGTGAAATCGCTGGTAGGCGCAACGAAACGACGTTCCGGGAGAGGCTCGTACGCACGCCAGTGAAAAAACTGCGTCGAGTCGGCATAAAAAATTCCATAGCCGGCGCGAATGACGGTCGGATCATCCTTGAATGGTTGGATAGCGATTCCGACTCGTGGTCCAAAATCCAACTTGTCTGGTTCAACAACTCTTGGATCTGTACAACAAACCACTAAAGGAGTGTTCGATAGTCTCGCGACTTCGGGATTGGCGACAATCAGGCGCCCGCCGTTGCTCGGATCAAAACGAGCGCCTCCCAACAGTTGTTCTCGATAAGGTTGATGGTATTCGTAACGAAGACCCAGGTTGATGGTTATTCGTCGCGAGTATTTCCAATCATCCTGAATATAAGCGGCCCAGGGCGTGTTTCTCACATTCGCTATCGAAGGCGTAGCGAGAGTCGTGGTTTGAGCCACTCCCAAAAGAAAGTCGGCTACAGCATTTTCTCGATTTGAACTAACCTGAGCAGCGCTGCTGGCTTTTGTGTAAAGTCCACTAAACGTAGCACTGCCGTTCGCACCGTTGCCGAATTCCCCATTCTTAAACCTGTTGTGATCTCCTTTGAAGCCTAACTTGAAGCTGTGATTGCCACGGACGATCGAAAGGTTATCCGCGAGCTGATAAGTATTCTGCGTAGTCTGCAGCACCGAAGCTGTAAATCCTCCGTAATTGATGACATTTCCGGTTATGACAATGCCAGGTAGCGTCTGAAGAAAAGTGTTGTTGAAGCCGAATAGAGTGGGGTCAACCTCGTCAACGGTCTGTCCGTAAACTCCACGGACGTAACCGAGACGGAATTCATTCACGACGGTGGGACTGAAAACATGAGTCCAGGTGGAGTTGAATACTCGGCCTTTGCCCAAAAGATTCGCCGTGGCAGTGTTAGGGAAGAGCACCCCTTGATTGAGTCGAGTGTTGTTCTGAATCACAAATCGCCCATAAAGACTGTCACTCTCAGAGAACTTATGATCGATCCGCACCGACGTCTGGTTGTTTTCAATCACTGCTCCTGCTGGCCCCAAGAAGTTGTTTGTACCGGCCGAGAAGTTTGGCAGCGGTTGTTGGAAATTGATCAGAGCCTGAGCAGTCGGATCTAAACGGTTAGTAGGGATCCTGTTGTTCGCAAACGGCTGACGAATTGTCCGTGGATTCGTTGGCGACTCGGGGAGGGCGGGATTGAACCGCGGATTCGCTGCGGTCGTAGCCGGATCAAAGATTTGACCCGCTCTGACGCACTGTCCAGTCGGGAGACCCGCTGGATCCAAAAGGGGCACTTGGACACCGCTTACTGCCAAACAAGCGCCAAGCGCAGCTGAAAAGTCACCGGCACGTTCCGCTGCTGTTAGCACGCGGGTAGCGGTAGGCGTCACTGTGTTATGCCGTCGGCCTTCATAACTAACAAAAAAGAAAGTGCCTTCTTTGTGCCATGAAGGACCGCCTTCGCCGAAGCGTGGCAACCAAAGCGGCCCGCCAACCGTGCCGCCAAATTGGTTGAATCGAAGTTTGCCGCGGCCAGGTTTTCCACTCTTGTCTGGCGCCGCAATTGGATTTCGTGGCTGAAGGCGGTCATTGCGCAAAAACTCAAACAAGTTTCCGTGAATTCGACTGGTGCCGCCTTTCGTCGCTACGTTGATCTGACCAATCCCCTCATACTCCGAGGAGTAAGCGCTGTTTTGTATTTGAAATTCCTGCACTGAATCGAGCGAAGGCGTGATGGTCGGCGTGCCAAAGGTCGGATCGGTATTCGAGAGGCCATCAATCTTAAACGTCGCTGTTGAAGGTCGAGTGCCGGAGATCGAAAATGACCCTCCGCTTTCTAAACGGAAAGCCACCGCGTTACCTCCAGGTGGCTGATTAACATTTGAATTGAGGAGAATGAAACTGTAAATGTTCCGATCGCCTGATGGTAACTCGGTTAACTGCTTGTTGTTGATTACCTGACCAATCGTTGCAGATTCAGTTTGTAACAAAGGCGCGGTACCGACTACCACCACACTACTTTCAAGACTGCCGGCAGCCAACTCAAGATTTACACGTACGCGCTGGCCCACGCCTACCACGACGTTGTTGTTCACGATCGTGGCAAACCCCTGCGCAGTGGCAGATACTACGTAAGTCGCCGGTGGTAGGAACGGCGCTTCGTATATGCCCTCACCGTTGGTAGTCAAAGTTTGAGCGGTTTTGTTGCCCAGGTTCGTGATCGTAACAGTAGCTCCCGGAACAACAGCTCCGGTGGCATCGGTTACGATACCAACGATGGCGCCTCGCTCAGTCTGAGCCATCACGGCGAATGGCAGGACCAAAGACAGGAACAAGCAGGAAAGCGCAAAACCTATAGTTCTTCTCATCGCAAGAATCTCCTGGGGCTGACGGGATTACTACTAGTCGAGCATTTGGTGTGTACGGCCTCTCAACGAGCACACCCGCGCCTTCTTTGTCGGCGAGGAGCATTCCCCCTCTTAACGCCCCTAGCTTTGTATGCGAGTGCCGGCACGAGCACCCGAACATCAATACCGTTTCTTCTTTACCGCTTCCGAAGTCTTCTTAATCAAATCAAGACAACCATCGCCGAGCGTTACGGCTAGAGCTACCGAAAGCACATCGAGAACGCAGAGTTGGGCAATTCGGGAAGTCAAGACTTCACCCCCTAACGGAGACTCGGGAGACGCTGTCAGTAGTACTACATCCGAAGCTCTGGTAATCGGTGAGGGACTAAAATTTGTGATTGAGATGGTTGCAGCTCCCGCTTTCCTTGCAGCAGCCAAAGCGTCGACTACATCTTTGGTACTGCCCGAATGAGAGATTCCGATCGCGACGTCACCTTTCTTGAGTGAAGCGGCAGCCATCACCTGAAGGTGCGCATCTCCATAAGCATCTGCAATCAAACCAAGTCGCACGAATTTCAACTTCGCGTCGAGTGCAGTAAAAGAGGAATATCCGACGCCATAGATATCAACTCGTCTCGCGTGGGCCAGACCCTTGGCTGCCACTTCGACCATTTCTGGATCGAGCGCCTTCATCGTGTCACCCACCGCTTTGATATTCGTCTGGAAAACTTTCTGCGCAAGATCGGCGGTGCTGTCTGCGAAACTAATGTTTTCGTGGATGAATTCGACTGGCTCGACGAGATCTTGAGCCAGTCTGAGTTTGAACTCCTGATAGCCCTTATAACCCAGTGCGCGGCAGAACCTGATTACGGTAGATTCACCTACTTCAATTTCGTTGGCCGCTTCGGAAACAGACATGTTCATTACTTCTGCTGGGTGACTGAGCACGTAGTCGGCCACTGCCCTTTCGGCAGGCTTAAACATCTCTATTGCGCTCTTAATCCGGAGCAAACAACCCGCTTTAGTTGGCGCAATATGCTTCGTTTTGGACATAGCCTAGCTGCTTACTGAGGTTCAGCTGCGGAGTTTTTCTTCAGAACATCTCTTTGTGGTGGTGATATACTCCAGACCTTCAGAGGATGTCAACCTTTTTCAAGATTGATCTGGGCAGAGCTTAACTCTTTGGAGTGCGGCGGGAAGCGAAGCGCGACGCCGCTTTGAATTTGATGTTGAGTCTTTATGGATGGATCTTGCGGCTCGCGTCCGCAATCGGGAGGATTGCAGCCTCGTCGCCGTGGCCCCAGGCAACCAAGAGTTTAGTCACTTCAGGTGACGAAGAATTCATCTGGCCCACTTCATATCGTTAGACAGTCGTGAGGCCCATCAAATCATAAGTCTTGTCCCGGATTACTTGGTCCAATCACCAGCTACCCTCGTTAGAGGTTTCTTCGCTGCTTCTCGCGTATCCGACTAGAGGAGATCGAACCAGGCGCCTGAAGTACTCAGACGTTTCCTGAAACTCCCAAGCTAAGGCCTCTCGGAAACTATCCAATCGGATAACGATGGCTACTTTCAGATAGCTTGCGCCGCCAACGGATAACGCCCATTACTCTCATGTCTGCTGGTCCAATAACTCTATTTTACGGACCTAAAAGATTTAGCGTCGTGGGCCAGTCGTGGGCCAAGGTTTGAAAACAAATTGAGATCACGGCACGCTAATTCCTTATACGGTAAGCATCCTCGCGCATGGAGCTCAGCGCTGGTGAGGTCTTAAAGACAATAGCGAGCGAGCCGCAACCAAATCGCTTCCGCAAGCGCTCTGATTATCCGTTCAGACTGACCCGCCGCTCACACGGTCGGCCCAGCATTAAACAGGTGACGAAGATGCAGGGCTTAATAGATTCAAAATCTGATTTCAATCTGCAATCCGACAACCGGATCAACGTTCCGAATCTAAGCCGAGACTTTTACAGCATACTGCAACAAGAAGTTGAGCTCGGCAGTCAAGCTCTCACGC
>JBKPAL010000197.1:0-8483 GCA_046726395.1 Acidobacteriota bacterium | reverse complement strand
TCTCGGAAGGCGCAACAGAACTACACATAACGGGAGGACTAAATACAAAACTGCCGTTTAGCTATTTCACCGATTTGCTGTCTGAGTTGAAGCGACAGTATCCCCAACTTCACCTGAAGGCTTTTACGATGGTTGAGCTGGATCACTTCGCTCACTTCTACAAGATGGCGGATGAGGAAGTGATAAGTCAGTTGATTGCCGCAGGCCTGGATTCCTGTCCGGGAGGCGGGGCCGAGATTTTTCGCGAACCGACGCGTTCAATGATTTGTGCCCACAAGTGTGACGCTGATCGTTGGCTTGAGCTGTCTGGAAAGGTCCATGCCGCTGGTCTGCACACGAACGCTACTATGCTCTACGGGCATATTGAATCGATTGAAGATCGCGTCGATCATCTTGTCCGGTTGCGTCAGCAGCAGGATCAGTCGAAGGGTTTTCAGTGCTTCATACCTCTGGCGTTCTATCCACCGAATACTCAGCTTGCTCATCTTCCTGGACCGTCAGCCGTGGACTCGCTGAAAACCATAGCGGTCTCGCGGCTAATTCTCGATAATTTCGATCACATCAAGGCTTACTGGGTAATGTTAGGCAAACACCTCGCGCAGGTGGCTTTGCATTATGGCGCCAACGATCTCGACGGAACCATCACCGAAGGCGGGGAGCTAACAGAAAGTTATTCGATTGAAGCAAACAATGAAGTAAAGATGACTAGACAGGAGTTGGTCGCTCTAATCGAAGATTCAGGGTTCGAACCGGTAGAAAGAGATACCATTTATAATCGGGTTGACCGCCGAAGTGTTAGCCTTGCATAAACTTGCCTGGAGACAAACGCACTTGTTGTCACCTCTTTTTTACTAATCACAAATGCAAACGAAAATTGAACCACGACAAATTAGCGTTGCTCATTCGCCGGACTCAGATGATGCATTCATGTTTTATGGTCTTGCTACTAACAAATTGGATACGGGACCAATCGTCTTCAGTCATGTCTTGAAAGACATCCAGACCCTAAACGAAGAAGCAATCAAAGGAACCTACGACGTAACCGCGATCAGCTTCCACGCTTACGCTTACGTTTCAGACAAGTACATGTTGCTGCCCCACGGTGCGTCAATCGGCGATAAGTACGGTCCAATTCTAGTCTCGAAGGAAGTTCATAATCGCGACGATATTGGCAAGCTGAACATAGCTGTACCTGGCACGCTGACCAGCGCGTTTCTCGCATTGAGGATCTTTAATTCAGACTTTCGCTATGAGGTCGTGCCCTTCGATAAGATCATCGACGCCGTGCAAAGCGGCCGCTGCGATGCCGGTCTGCTGATTCACGAGGGTCAACTGTTTTATGAATCTCAAGGGCTTCACAAGGTTTTAGATTTAGGCGAGTGGTGGCACGACAAAACGGGGCTACCGCTTCCTATGGGTGGGAATGGTATCCGACGCGATCTGGGAGAAGAGGTAATCGCGAAAGTTTCGAAGCTGCTAAGCGATAGCATCCGCTACTCGCTCGATAATCGCGATGATGCACTCCAGTATGCAATGCAGTTCGCACGCGAAATGGATCCGGCGCTGGCTGATCGTTTCGTCGCGATGTGGGTTAACGATTTGACGCTTGATTACACTGAGCGAGGGCGCGAAGCTGTGCGGAGACTCCTGAGCGAAGGTTTCGCCCGGAAAATAATTCCGCATCAGGTTACTGTTGAGTTTGCCTAGTGGGCGGTGAGCCCTGCTGGGGTGTGCGCGACGGCATGAATGCCACCCTGCCCAGATTTGAGCGGCACAACCGTCGCGCACATCATCGGATAACCAGCCTTTTACCAAACTTCTCCCAAAAGTCTGGCGTAGCTTTTCCATGTAGCAACGCGGCCGCTCAGCGTTGCAGTGCGCTCGCGCGCTCTAGAGGTTCATGGATTAGCCGCCGGTCTCCGACGTGAGGACCCTGAAAAGATCGAGTTAAGTCGGCCATCTGCTCTTCCTGCGAGGAATGCGTTTATCTTGGAATTCGTAGCTTTGCGTCTCAGTAATTGTAAGGAAAGCAAAACAGCTGGTCAGATAACATGTTGAACAAAAGCACCTTACACTAATTGCAGCGTTCGTTGCAAGAGTAAAGTAGCTGTGCTGAACATTGACTATACGAGGCGAGGTTTTTAGATTGGGATGTGCACGGTCAGTTTGGCAACACGTCCGGTTCGGAAAGCATCTGATCGCCGGATTCATTCAGTTTTCACCACGAAATAACGTCGGTCACAATATGCGACTACCATTCAAGTTTATTCAGTGTCTTTCCGTCACGCTCGCGACAATTGCTTTGGCAGTGAGTGCTACAGCGCAGCAGAGCTCGCTTAATTCATCTAATCTCAGCCAAGCCGAGATCGATCGCATAATCGCTGCGTTCACTGCGAAGGAAACACACTTCCGCAAAGCGCTGAACGCATACGTCTTCAAGCGAGACGCGCTTGTGCAGAGCCTGGGTATGGGCCAGCAGGTCACAGGCGAGTACCACCGAGTATCGACTTTCACCTTTGACGATCAAGGAAACCGCTTTGAAAAGATCACTTTCTTTCCGATGCCCTCTTTTGGAGCAGTGACACAGGAAGACCTTGAGGACCTCGGTGGGATCCAACCGTTTGCATTGGAGCCTTCAAAAATTCCGAGCTACAACATCAAGTACGTCGGTAAGGAGAAGATCGACGAGTTAGATCTTTATGTGTTCGACGTCACGCCTAAAGTCATTCCGGATCCCAAGAAAAGTAAAGAGCGACTATTTACCGGACGCGTGTGGGTAGAGGATCGCGATCTGCAAATCGTGAAGACCAAGGGTAAAGGAGTCCCGGAAACGAAGGTTAATAAGTTTCCAGTTGTTGAGACGTATCGTGAGCAAATAGACGGAAAATGGTGGTTCCCCACGTACTCCTACGCCGACGAAGAACTCGTCTTCGATAATGGAGAAGTGCTGCACGTTAGAATGCAAGTTAAGTATTCGGATTTCGAGCCCGCGCGAGCTTCAGTGAAGATCACGGAAGTCGATGAGATCGATTCGAAAAAAGAACCAGCTCAGAAACCCGATAAACCGAAACCTTAGCGAACGAGTTCTCGTTCGACCACGCTGTGCACGTGTTGGACAAGCTGATTGACTTCATCGTCCGTGGAAACACCTTCGGTAGAAATCGGTGGTAGCAAGACAAACTCGATCGTACCTGACTTAGCCACTCCGGTTCCCTTGCCCATCATTGCATCAGTGTTCTTGATCGCAACCGGAACGATCGGTACGCCTGCCTGGGCCGCCATGTAGAACGCGCCCTTCTTGAATGGCAAGAACTCCCCGGGTTTCGCTCGAGTTCCTTCGGCGAATACTCCAAAAGAAATTCCCGAACGAATTCGCGCCGTAGCTTCTTCCGTCGTGCGCAGCGCGCGCTCACGATTCGAGCGATCAATCGCCATCACGTTTACAAACCCCATCCCCACTCCGAGTATTGGAACCTTCAATAGTTCCTTCTTCGCGAGAATTCCGATGCGCCTACCGGTATAGACAAACAGAGTCGCAGTATCGAGATAGGACCGGTGATTAGAGATGAATACATACGTCTGATTCGGATCGAGTAACTCTTTTCCTGTAACGCGAACTTTAGCTCCGCTGAGTCGAAGCCAGGTGCGTGCTCCGAAGTTTGCCCACGGATAGACGAGAGCGTGTTTGTTGACTAACCACGCAACTAAAAGCACTGGCGGACCAAGAATCAACAACAGTGCTCCGGCGACAAATAGTGACCACCAGTAGTGAAGTCGCCCCACCATCGTGGGACGCTCACCTATGTTAGACTCCGCAGCAACTGGCCCGCGGGTCGATGTTCCAACTTCAATTAGCTCAGGCGAGGGATCTCCAGAATGGCTGGTCATCGGACTGTTCTGTTCACTTACTCCGCAGTTCTGTTTTTATCGATCGTTGCAACCCCTGTTGTTTATGCACAACGGCTGAGACCTACCACAACGGCTCCTCTTCCGGCGCCTAATTCAATCCTTGGATTCACGCCTGGCGACGATCGCAAGATTGCGGATTGGTCACAGATTACAGACTATTTCGCCCGATTGGACAAGACTTCGGATCGCGTGTTGGTACAGACGGTCGGGCAGTCGACTCTACAGCGACCCTTAATCGCCGCGTTTATCAGCTCAGGAGAAAACATCGCAGCACTAAGGAAGTATCGTGAGCTTCAAGGGAAGCTAGCCGATCCACGCACCATTAGCTCGCAAGCTGAACTCGACCGGGCATTGACGGAAGGTAAGGTCGTAGTTGCGATCTCTTGTTCAATCCATTCGACAGAGATCGTCGCGTCGCAGATGTCGATGCAATTAGCCTACGAACTCGCCTCAGCTCAGGACCCAGCAACATTAGAGATCCTCCAGAATACCATTCTAATTTTGATCCCTTCTGCAAATCCGGACGGCATCGACATCGTCGCAAGTTGGTATCGGAAGACGCTCGGCACTCCATACGAGGGAAAGGACCCGCCAGAGCTCTATCACCACTATGCTGGGCACGACGACAATCGCGACTGGTTTATGTTGAACCTGAAGGAGACGGAAGCGATTACTCGACTCTTTTGGAAGGAATGGTTTCCGGAGATTGTCTACGACGTACACCAACAGGGTCCGAATGGATCGAGGTTTTTCATTCCTCCGTTCTTTGACCCGCCTAACCCCCACATTGCTCCGCTCTTGCTGCGGCAAGTCGGGTTGCTCGGCCATAAGATTGCCGCTGACCTGCAGGCTGGCGGTACAAAAGGCGTCATAACAAATGCCGTCTATGACACATGGTGGCACGGTGGATTCCGAACCGCGCCTTATTTCCACAACTCGATCGGAATACTGTCGGAAGCAGCCAGCGCCAGGCTGATGACGCCTACGACGATCACTATTGAGCAGTTGGCAAGAGCAACTTCAAGAGGTATGCGGAACGCTCTTGAACCAGCAACCAATTTTCCTGATCCCTGGCCGGGAGGTGAGTGGCACCCACGAGACATACTCAAGCTGGAAATGATCGCCGCCCGATCAGTTCTGTCCATGGCCGCAAAGTATCGTCGGGACTATCTTCAAAATTTCTATGAACTTGGTCGTGCCAACATCACCGAGAAGAAGGATGAACCAATTGCCTATCTCATCTCTGCAGGACAAGGGCGCGATGAAGCAGTGGCGAAGTTGGTACGAACGCTCGTGGACCAAGGGATTGAAGTGCATCGTCTTGAACGAGAAATTCACGCGATCTTTGGAAGTCAGTCCTTGCAACGCACAAACCCGCCTGCTGAGAAGCTGGGTACCTACGAAGTAATAGCGGCCCATCCGGCAATGCATGAAGTCCCGGCCGGCAGTTACATAATCTTTGCTGCTCAACCGCAACGTTCTAACCTGGCCGCGTTACTCGAACCGCAGATCTACCCTAACCGGGTCATCGGTGGCGAGACTGAGCGACCTTACGACGTTGCGGGTTGGACACTGCAGATGCAACTGGGCGTCGAGGTTGCAGTGGTGCATGCCATTCAGGAGAGTGCAACGGAGCGAAAGTTGACACTCATTAAGAACGCATCGGAGGTGCGTAAGGATCTTGCACTGCCAGTCGGCGCAAACGACAAGTCACCAATTAAGAATCCTGTGGGCGATGCTATTAAGATCGGCCTTTATAGAGGTTGGACTGCAAGCATGGATGAAGGTTGGACGCGTTATGTCTTCGACACGTTCAACGTGCCATACAAGAGTGTCCGTGATGCTGATATTCGCAAGGGAGATTTATCGGCGACATATGACACCATTATTCTGCCTTCGCAACGAGCGCGCGACATCCTCGAAGGTAATGCCGCCGGCAGTTATCCGCCGGAATTTACTGGTGGCATTACAACTGGTGGTGTGAACAATCTGAAGACCTTCACTGAAAATGGAGGCGTGATTATTTGTTTTGACGCCTCGTGCGAACTTCTCATCAAGCAGTTTGAGCTGCCACTTCGAAACGTCGTTGAAGGCCTGCGGCTTTCTGACTTTTTCTGTCCTGGTTCAATCCTCTCGCTCGACTTGGACCGCTCAAATCCGATTTCGCGAGTAGTGGCAACACCGCTTGACGCCTACTTCATTAACAGCTCAGCATTCGAGACGGCCGACCCGAAAGTTCGCGTGGTCGCTCGATATGCGAAACAGGAGGTGCTTCGTTCGGGTTGGTTGTTAGGGGAAGAAAAAATCCGCGGTACGATCGCGCTCGCAGACATCGCCTACGGTAAGGGAAGAATCATATTGTTTGGCTTTCGCCCGCAGCATCGCGGGCAAACCTGGGGCACACTGCCCTTGATATGGAACGCACTGAAGAGCGTAAAAGGCTGATTTCGAACCCTCCGATTGGCCGGTCGAATCGTTATCTAAACTCTCTTGCCGCCTGAACCAATTCAGGCGTATCTTAGCCCTGCAAATTAAGTCTCTCCCGTTCGGCAACTCTCCCTAACCAGCTCTCCCCAAACGGCGTCGTCGTTGGCAGACGTACATCCATTTTTAAACCTACGCATCCAAGAGAGTTGCCCCAGGGTACCTCTTTGAGAAATACATCATGAGAAGCTTATTCCTCCTTGTACTTACCCTCTCCCTACTTACAGTCATTCCATTTAACTCGAAGGCACAAACCCGTCCGCGACGAGTGGGTGACAGCTCACCTCCGTCGCAGGGACAGCCTGTGCCTTCACAGGCTCCCGTCTTGCGTGGCAACACCGGCAGTAATCGACAAACTCAAGCTCCGCCGGCTAAACCTGCTGACAATGAGCCCGAGGAGGTAGAAGCAGGTGACGTGATCCGAGTCAACACAACTCTGGTTACGATCCCACTAAGCGTATCCGATCGCGACGGTCGCTATATTCCTAACCTAAGGAAGGAAGATTTTCGGCTTTGGGAAGACGGCATTGAACACGAGATCGCCTACTTTTCCTCAGTCGACAAACCATTCTCAGTTGTTCTGATGATCGACACGAGTGGCTCAACCCGCTTCAGGCTCGAAGATATTCAGGACGCTGCCATTAATTTTGTCAGCCAATTGCGACCTGATGATCAGGTAATGGTGGTCTCGTTCGATGACGATGTTCGTGTTCTGAGTGAGTTCACCAACAACCGTTCGAGATTGCGTGATGCGATTCGCGAAACAGAAACAGGCGAAGGGACTAGGCTCTACGACGCCGTTGATCTAGTGATCAATCAGCGTCTTAACCGCACATCAGGTCGTAAGGCCATCGTGCTTTTCACCGACGGCGTAGATACGACAAGCCGTCGCGCTTCTTACTCGAGCAATATACGAGACGCCGAGGAGTTAGACGCACTGGTCTATCCGATTCAGTACGATACGTACATGGATGTAGTAGGAGGTGGCGGAGTCCCATCATGGCCGGGCCGTGGTTCACCTGCGGACATACTTGCCCAGATTCTGGGAAGCATGGGCCGAGGTGGGCGCGGATATCCAGGACGTAGAGGGCGCGGAACAGGTTCTTCACGAGCCGATTACGATCTTGCCAACCAGTATCTGCGGCAAATGGCTGACAGTACTGGGGCACGACGGTACGAAGCGGACACAACCCAGAACCTGTCTTATGCATTCTCGAATATCGCGGAAGAACTTCGACGACAATACAGCCTTGGCTATTATCCGAAGCGGACAGCCCAAGCGGGCGAACGCAGGCAAATTCGTGTGAAGGTGAACCAACCGAACCTGGCAGTCAGGGCCCGAGATAGCTATATCTTCAACCCACAAGGTAAGCAGGAGGACACAGCGTCGCGGCAATCGGCGCCCGTATTGAAGCAAAAACTCGGGGACGGGCCATTCGAACGATAACAATCGACGGCCCCCGGCCCATATTCTTGGATCTCAACTTCATCGTATCCCAAAAATCGAGCGGGCCGCTGTCTTAGCGGCCCGCTTGATTAATACCCACCCTTGTTCGATCTAGTGGTCACTCTCTTGACGCGCCATGTCGAATATGTGTCACTAAAGACAAAAGTCGAGTCTGACGAAAAAAGCGCGACGGTCCATCGGAACCGTCGCGCTCAACTACACCCACAGGAGGAAAGGGGCGTATTCAACGGCGCGATTATACACGAATAACCCAAGCTTTCCCAAGGGATTCGGAGGGGTTTTTTACAGCAACCCGCGAAGTCTTTCAGGGTTCCATGTGACCGCCTTGGACTGTCAAACCTTAAGGTTAAACCTGAACTTCAGATGTCGAAGTTTCGCCCAGTCAGAACGCATTTTTGAATCAAAAGGACGGTCAGATCCAGATTTCCGTAACTGCTGAGATCGCTGAATTACCTGGAAGTCCCCTTAGCCCAAGTCACTGGCAGTCAAATCGCGGCGAAACGTCTCTCTTAAATAGGTCAATGTGGGTTGGATTGTGTACGCCGTCAGATCAAACAGTCGCATATATCATCTCGTTGCCGATGACGACCGCCAGACAGTTTGTGGTCTACAAGTTAGCAAC
>JBKPAL010000196.1:0-18779 GCA_046726395.1 Acidobacteriota bacterium | reverse complement strand
ATTTCTTTCTAACTTCCGACGATTATTACTAACAGACGGGCGACGCAGTGGATCTGGTGTCGCCCGTTTTCTTTTGCCCAGGATCCATCCGCTACCGCGGACGGTATTGACACCGGCAGGATCCATCCGCTACCGCGGACGGTATTGACACCGGCAGGATCCATCCGCTATCGCGGACGGTACTGACACCGGCGCATCCATCCGCTACCGCCGACGGTACTAACACCGGCGGATCCATCCGTTACCGCTAACGGCCTTGGCACCCTCGGATCGCATCTGCTACTCCGAGGGGGTACTGGCACTCAAGCCTCCGATCCATCCGCTACCGAAAGTCGGTACCAACGCAAAACAAAACCCGCGCGGGGATGCGCGGGTTCTCTTTTAAGAGCCACTGCTGTCCTTAATTAATAGCCAATGGCAATCGCGACTATAAGACCGTCATGGTCTTCCTTTCTTGTCGCCTTTTTTCTTATCCTGATTGTTATTCCCCTTTGGCGGCGGTTCCTTGTCCCGAACCACAACCTTTGTGTCAGGGTTCTTGGGTGGTCGACGCTTGTCGTCCTTTTGGGCGAGCACTCCTCCCGCCAAAACGACTGCGATCACTGCCGCTGTCAGGAATTTCTGCTTCAGGCTAATCATTAATTCTCAAGCCTCCTCATGGTGTTTCAGCGCTCATGGGAGGGAGAAAGAGCTGCGCTGCCATTGCCGGAGCAAGCTGGATGCCAGTTAACGACGAGATGGAAGCAAAGGGAAAACCGCCGATTTAGACGGCCAAAAACCGTTCCGAGTTTACCAATAAACCCAGACTGCCGCACCGTTTCGAGCAAAATCGCACCGTATCGTGCAAGCTTTGTTTAGAGAAAACAGCCCCTACCGACGCGCAGAAACGCTTAGGGTTCCAACATTGCCGCTGGTATCGAATACTCGCAGACTAACTGTATGCTCTCCTGCCGCGAGCCCGGGTACGTCAACCGAATAACGCTCCCTGGCGTTATCTGCGATGCCATCATCGGGAAAGATCGGCGTCCAGGGTGACCCATCAATACTTAGGTCTGCCTTCTTAATCTTCGCTGTAGCATCCTCCGCATCAAACGCAACACGTAAACCGTTTCCAATAAACTGCGGTGGACCAACGGTCCGAAGCACTGGAGGAGTGTTGTCGATATCGACGGGTTCACTTAAGCGCTCGCCTGAAAGCGCTTGTCCGACCGGATTATCAGGAGCGTCGGAAGCAGTGATTTTAATGATGTAGCGTCCGTCAGCGAGGGTTGCGCCATCGATCGTATAGAAGTTCTCTCGTAACTTGTCCTTCAACAGCCGAAACGTGGTTTCATTAAGGGCTCGGTAGTACACAGCATATTCGAGCGTGTCTCCGTTCCGATCCTCCGCCTGCCACTGAAACGACCTCGCTCCTCTTTGAAATAAACGCCGTGGCGGCACCTGGGCCGCTGCACCAAACTGTGCTGGATCTAGACCAGATGATTCGACGTTGGGGTCCACCGGCATTTGGACCACCTGTTGCAATGCGACTCCGATCGGCAGCGCAGAAATCGAAAGTATCTCTGGAGCGACATTTCGCGGCAGATACGCAACGCTAACATCTTCAGCCCAGGTGTTTGCCGCAGGCGAATTCGAGCGCATCGTCATACGCCACTGAATGAAGCGAGCCCGCGGACTCAGGATCTGACTCCCTGATGGGTCGCGATAACCGGCGCTCCATTCGCTCCAGGTACTATCGGGACGCTCGCCGTTGCCGCTGCGAGTCTGCAATTCGACATTGCCGGCTCCACGCCACCAAACTCTTCCCCATGCGGAAATGAGCTTCGCATCTCTGACAGGTGATTCGTACGTCCCTTCTGCCACGAGCGCAGTACCGAATCGAAAGAGTTTTCCCTGATTGCTTGATGCGGCGTAGACCTGACCGGCGCGAGTTAAAAAGGAAGAGATCTGGCCTTCACTAGATTGCAGCAACAGCGTGTCGCGACCGTCATTGGTCACTGAGTAGATGCGACCTTTGTCAGCCGTGCCAATCAAAACACTTCCCGGCTGAAGCGCGGGTGCGATTGCAAATGCAGTAACAGTTGTTGAACTCCAAACGACGTCGGCACCACCATCAGGAGAGATGCGGAAGACTGCGCTGCGTGCATTTGTGATGTCAGTACGACTGCGTGGCGCTGGTGGTTGTGCTTGCACTGGTGCGCCACTCTCGTCAACTGCTGTAATCGTCACGGTAGCGGTCGGACTGGACTCAGGACTCGCTGGCGGTGGTGGTGGCGTCGTTTGCGGACGGCTCGTCGACGCTGCGTCGCTAAGACCCAAGGCGTATATGGAACCGTCGGACGCAGGCGCTAGCGCATGGATCTCTCGCAACTGTGCGTCGAACAATGCGAAGGCTTTGCCATCCGGCGAGATTCGAAGCACTAATCCGCCAGGATCTGTACCGGCGATCAGATCACCTTGAGAATTAACAGTGAGAGACATCACATGAGTTTGATTCGTATTGATGAGGAGCGATGCTTCCGGCTTCGCATCTGCGCTTCTGACTCGGTAGAGTTTGCCGTTGTCACCAGTACCCACGGCGAGAGAGCCATCGGTCATGACGGCAAGCGACCAGATGTACTTGTCAGCTGGATCAAAAAAAACGCTGGTGTTGCCGTCTGGGCCGATTCGATAGACCTTTCCATCAGGAGACGTTCCAGCATAGAGCGCACCATCGCGTCCGATCGCGAGCGCAGTTACCTCAAGTTCTGCAGCGTCATATAACAATGAGCCGCGTCCGTCAGCACTTATGCGATAGATCTTCCCATCGTGACCGGTGCCGAGATAGACAGTTCCCTGGTTATCAATCGCACTGGACCAGATGTAGGCCTGTTCCGTGTTAAAGATTTCGGCAAGATTAGGCGCCAACATCAACACGCCAGTCTCAGTGATTGACACACCGCGCGCATCACCTTTGAGCAATTCGGTGCGCGAATTGGTTTCCCAGATTACAGGTTGACCTGCGGAGGCATGAGCAGAGAAGAAAGAGATGAGCAACAGAAAGGTGCACGCTGTTTTAAGCAGTGCAAAAGGTTTGATTTGAATCATTCGTGATTATCAGTTTCCTATGTATTTTGCGTATAGGGATCGAGCTTCGGAAATATTGTTAGTCCCGCGAACGATTGATCGGCCATCCTGAAAAACCGTCAACTCAAAATCTCCCGTTCGAAAGCGAAGCAGGTACTCGTTGAACTTCACTTCACCGTTTCGTCTCAAACGCACCGCCAAACTCTCGAAGTCAACTCGCGCGCTTTGGCGTGGTGAAATCTGAACTGCGTTTCGTCCGCACAGCACTGCTGCAAACTCACCTGATTCTGGTTTCAGAGTCTCGTAACGAGCCATGGCGCATGTCGGACACTCTGGTGCAGGACCCCCGGGGTTGATCTTGCGCCATTCATTCTGCCAAACATCAAACTGCATCAACGAGCCATGCAGATCAGTTTGCCGGCCAGTAAGTAACTTTAAAGCTTCGCTTACTTGAACTGCAGCGACGATGCTAATGATCGGCATGATGACTCCGGCAGTATCGCAAGTCGGAGCGCTCGCCGCAGGCGGCGCTTGTTCGAACACGCAACGCAAGCAAGCGGTTTGATGCGGCAGAATGGTCATTGTTACGCCGTACGAACCTACCGCAGCGCCATAAATCCAATTTGTGTTGTGCTTCACGCATGCGTCGTTGATGAGATAGCGCGTGGCAAAATTGTCAGTACCGTCAAGGACAACATCAGTATCTTCAATCAGCCGTTCGATGTTCGAATGGTTTACGTCAACAATCTCAGGTTCCACATTGATCTCAGAATTGATCTCATGAATGTGACGAGCGGCGGCGACAGCTTTTGGAATTCGTTCAGCAGCATCGGTCTCCGTAAACATCGTCTGCCGTTGTAGATTGGAAGCTTCAACGAAATCGCGATCGGCAATGCGAATCGTTCCAACTCCGGCTCGGCTCAAGGCCTCGGCTTGTGCAGTTCCCAAAGCACCGCAGCCAATGATGAGCACGCGTGATGCGCGTAATCGCTCCTGTCCTTCCGCACCGATTTGCGAGAACAGAACCTGACGACTGTAACGATCCTCAGTATGTTTTGCCGCGGTCTCTAGCATTAAACTTATTCCGACGCCAGCGCCTTTTCAGCAGCTGTCCTCATACTCGCTACTGGAGCCTCAATTCCAGTCCACAAACGAAATTGCTCCGTAGCCTGCGCGACCAGCATTGCTAAACCACCGAGAGCATCACAACCTGCAGCTTTTGCTTCGCGCATAAGTTGAGTCTCTCGAGGATTGTAAACCAGATCATAAAACAGACGCGCCCCGCGCAATTGATCACTTCTGACAACGCTTTGGTTCTGTAACGGCCCAAAGGTTCCAACAGGTGTTGCATTCACGACCAGATCAAAATCACCAAACTGTGCATCTCGTAAATCGCTCCATGCGACCTCAAGAGAATCTGCGAGAGCGCGCGCTTGAACGGGCTGACGAGCAAAAATCCTCACCTTTGCTCGTTGTTGTCTAAGCGCCCACGCTGCAGTTCGAGCGGACCCTCCCGCTCCAATGACTGCACAATTCAAGTCAGCGAGTGAGGTTAGCCGTTCGAGCAACGGAGATAAGAATCCTGCCGCATCTGTGTTGTAACCTCGCAATCCTTCTTCCGTAACCACGATTGTGTTGACGGCTCCGATCTCTTTAGCTTCAGGATCTATCCGATCCAGATAATCCATTACCGCTAACTTATGAGGTGCCGTAACGCTCAAGCCGCGGAGCTGCCAATCAAGTTCTCGGGAACGCGGGTGGACCATTCGCTTCATGAATGCTGCCAGATCACGTACTTCAAAGGGCAGGTACACGGCATTCACACCGGCTGCTTCGAAGGCTGAGTTGTGTATGTGAGGAGAAATCGAGTGCGCAGTAGGCAGCCCGACCAAACCAACAACCTGCGTCTGTTCATCAATCGCGTCGATCCGGTATGTATCCCTGATCTCGTGAGCAGTGACTTGTCCCGGTGCTGTGCCACTGGCAGAAGTTAGCGAACCGTACGTCAGGTACGATCCATACATCGGACCCATCACTCGCGTTGTCACTCCTGCTGCTCCCATCGCGATGGCGATCATCTCTCTACAATCAGCTCGTGCTCGTTTCAAGAGATCGAACACGGCAAGGCAGTCGGTCACATCACTGGCATGAACAGCGAGCTTGAGAATACGAGCGGGTGTCTGAACCATCTCGTTGTAGATTTCATTGAGATTAGCGGGGACACCCGAGAAATCGTGGTGAGAACAGATCACACGGTTCCAATCCATCATGCCGGGCTCCACAGCTCTTAGCAGGTTCAACTCAATATCCAGCAGCGTTTTTTCTACTCGGATTCGCTGCCAAAAGTTTCGTTGCTCGTCTGGGCCAAGCTCTCGATTGCCACCTTCTTCAGCTGGCCGAAGCGTCAGAATCAATGGAACCGAAGTTTTCTTTGAAATAGAGGCAAGTCTCGTCGGAGCCGTTTCAAGTTCGAGAGGATCGAGGCAGTCAAGTCTAATTTCGATGAGATCCGCAACGGTTAATGCTTTTGGAAGATCCGCTTCAACCGCGTCGAAAGTCTTCTCGCAGAGCGGAACACAGATGCGAACTTTTGAATCAGCTTTCAATACTAATTGTTGTTCGGCTCAGACGTGTCCAGATGGCGCGTTTGCGCTTCGGCGCCGAGGTGTCGCGTTGTTCCCTCAGTAACACTCGGTGGCTGTGGGGCGAGTTCTCCTGTGTTACGTCTGGGGAAAGATGTGACGCGCGGAGGAGGTTGAAATGCAGGTTGAATAGGAGGCGGCGCAAGGTTTTGCTTCTGCTGTTCCTTCAGTCGAATGTATTGAGCAATGCCAGTTCCCATCATCGAAAAGGCAGGAATCAACATCCAGAACCACCATCCCCGGCCAATACCTGAAAACGACAGCGCGATAGCAACGAACAGAAAACCAATCCCCATAAAGGCACTCCTGAGCGCACTGTCTAGACTTGCCTCGCGGCCATGCCGCCTGAGTTGACGTCTCTCGGCGCGGCTCAATTCGCGCTCGCTCTGCTGCTGGGGTAGTTGTCCGGAGAGTGCTTGAGGAACCAGACTGATGTTTGCACCGCAGACGCGACAGAAGCTAGCGCCTTCGAGGTTCTGACTCGCACATTTAGGACAGAACATTGCAACCTCCGTTTAGGATGTTATGCGTGACCAATGCAGTCCAGTGCTCAATGGGATTTCCGCGCATTCGTTCTTTGCCGCTGCGCCTCGTACAACAATACTCCGGCAGCTACGGACACATTGAGAGAATCGAGCCGTCCATGGATCGGTATTCGCACGAGTGCATCGCATTTCTCTTTGACCAGCCGGTGTAATCCCGCTCCTTCACTTCCTAAAAAAAGTACGGTCGGCACCGTCCAATTCCAATCCGCATAGACCGAGTCGCCATCTGCTGAAGCTCCAACTACCCAAATGTTACGTTCTTTCAACTGCTCTATCAAACGAACGAGGTTCGTCACTCGAGCTACGGGAACATATTCGAGTGCGCCTGCCGCGGCCTTTGCGACGGTTTCGTTCAGACCAACAGAACGCCGCTCAGGAATGAATACGCCATGCACGCCAGAACATTCTGCAGTGCGTAGGATCGCGCCGAGATTTCTTGGGTCTTCGATCCCATCCAAGCCCAATGCTAACGGTGGATCTTCAGTTCCGATCTTCGCTGACAATTCATCTACCAAATCTTCAGCATCTTTATAACGAGCGGCGGCGACGCGAGCCATCACTCCCTGGTTCGGAGAATCTACAGCACCACGACTCAGCACATGCCTTGGTACCCGATGGATGGGAACCCGTGCGTTCCTGGCTAACTCTAGTAACTCACGCAATCGTTCCGGTCGCGCTCCCTCAGCAATTGTTATTTGCTCAATTTGCCGGCGTCCGGCGCGAAGCGCTTCGACAACTGGGATCACACCATAGATCAAGTCTGATTGCACATGGTGCTCAGCCCCTGGCCGAGCGCGAGCCGCCGGTCCAGGGGGCCCATGACCTTCAGTGCGTTTGCGACTGCCCGATCTATTCGATCTCATACAAGGGACGATTGGTGTGGAGATAATTGCGCAGTCGCGAATATCGTGTGAACTGTCGCTCGTTATTCAATTCAGTTTTAGACCCGACGGTGTAGCGCCCGAACCGTTCACGTCGCCAACCCGATGATTCTGTCTGTCTTTCAGAAGGCCAAACTTGCTCAAGTAACTGGCGAACCGATTTGTATGCATCGTCAAATGTAGCGGCAGGAGCGTGCTCTCCGATGAGCTTCACCAAGCGAGAGAAATTCTCAGTGGCGAGCAAGCCCTTCTTCTCCCCCAAACAAGAGAAGTCAAAATTGTTAGCTGCAATGCGGACGTTTGAATTCGATCCTTGACTGTAAAGGTCAAGCATTGCTTCGTCAGCGTAGGTCTCACTCGTGTCAACAATCTCACTCTCTTTATGCGCTTGCTTCTGCTCCTTTACCTCTGTCGTCGTAACGATCAGCCTTCCCTGCACGACTAGTGTGAGATCGCTCCACAATAAATCGACCGCGTCTCCTCCGCCGCTTGGGTTTGCGACAATTGAGTCTCCCTCAAAATCTAATGAGCGCACTCGAACGGGGGCTAGTCTCTCGACCTCTAACTCTGCATCGGAGATGACCAGCGTGCGAATCCCAAAGTCATCAAGCCGCGTCTTGACGAGCGACGCTTCTTCCGGCGTTGCCGCGAGCGCAACGGGCAACGGGATGTTAGAGGCGAGCATCCGCTCGAGCAGTTGCTGGTCCAACTTCAACAGCTTTGCGGCTTGTTCAAGCTGCGGTGAAGGAAGAACCCTGGCTCCTGGTAATAAAATGTTGCTGTATCCTTGCTCCCAACTCTCGAGTGGTCTCAACGTCGGCCGTTGTAACGACGCTGTCTTTTCATTCGTAGGCAACTTAGCGCCACAATAAACACAACTGACTCTGGTGGGAGGATTTGAACGATCGCATTCGTTGCAAGCCACCATCTGCTCGGGACGGAACCCTATCGGCTCCGCCGGCCCAAGTGGACCAGGATCGAACAGGGGAATGTTTTCGTTATCTTTAGGCAACAGCTCCTCCAAGACTTTTAATTATAGGGTAGGGAGCACGCCCCCCATAAACCCATGATTCATGGACCCAAATGCGTCGGACCATCGCCAGGCACGAATAACGCGGCAGAGGCAATGACAAAGCTTCAACAGACAAATATCTGCAACCGAATAAAACGATTGACCAACCCTTTGTTACTCTTTCCATTGCTCTTTGTCACGGCGTGCTCTGTCTTTCAGGCTGCTGATACGGATGGACCAAGGACGAGCGAACGAGACTATCCAGTAGTGTTCAATGCGGATCCGTTAAGGCGTGACGCGACATTCGCTGCGATCAATCAATTCATCGCTAACAAGAGCGCAAGCCAAACACAGGTGGTGTTGCATCCGATTACTGCAACCATTGTGAGCTTGCCACCGAACGCAAACCTTCCTGTATACCTTCCGAAAGTGGGAACTGGGGCACTGATGAGTGAAGACGAGACGCGAGAGTCGTTGCGCAGGTTCATCAACGACTGGCGCAACGTCATTGGCGCTGAACCTTCCCAACTGTCACTCATCAACCAGGTGAATGAACCAAACGGAATTAAGCAGGTTGACTACGAACAACGTCCATTCCGTTACCCGTTGCGCGGAGAGTTCGGCAAGCTTCACATCCGGTTTGCTCCTGATCGTCGACTATTAAATATCTCGAGCACTTGCATCCCCGACGCTGAACGATTGCAAACTGCTATAGCATCCATTACTCCGGTCGTAAAACCGGAAGATGCTGCGAAGTACATCCAGGACAATGGTGTGACTTACACAGATGTAAATGGACGGCCGCAGACGGTAAAACCAATTTCTAATTCGGTCGAGTTGCGTGAACTAGTGGTTTACGTGACTCCTGCGCAAGGTTCGCTTCAATTCCATTTAGCGTGGGAAATCAAAATTTCGAATGCACCAATTAAGACGGTCTATCTGGATGCGGTAGATAGCAAAGTATTAGGAACAGCTTGATTATGAAGCGCTCAATGCTTGACCGTTAATCGACAAAACATCATGCTTGGTTCATTAAGAAAATAGTATTAGGAGCTTTTTATCAAATGAATAACTTTGATCCTACTAACAATATTTCCTGGCAATTAGGAAACCGCGGGCGAGTAGCGGTTTTTATTGACGGTAATAACCTCTTTCACGCGGCCCGATTCCACAACATCGATATCGACTACAACAAGTTGCTGCGCGTGTTGTTGGGAGACGGACGCTTGCTGCGGGCGTTCTTTTACACCGGTGTCGACGTTGGAGCCGAACGCCAACAAGGGTTTCTGCTCTGGATGAGACGAAACGGGTTTCGCGTGGTCCAAAAGGAACTCAAGACCTTCTACGACGGATCGAGAAAAGCGAACCTCGACGTTGAGATTGCTGTCGATATGCTTTCACTGGCCGGCCGGTACGATACTGCGGTACTGGTTTCAGGAGATGAGGATTTTGTCTACGCTGTGAATGCCGTAGCATACAAAGGGTGTCGCGTGGAAGTTGCTGGCTTCCGTTCTAACACTGCGCCAAAGCTGATCGATGTGGCTGACTACTTCATTGATCTTGGCGAAATAGCCGATAAGGTGCGCAAGGAAATTTCACAAGGACCACGTTACGACGAAGCTCATCTACCGGAACCTATGCCTTCTCAATTTATGCATGACGACCTGCAACTCTCAGCTGAAGAGCCAGTCAATGGATTTGAGTCAGCTATGCGCGTTGTATTGGAGGCGGAGATTGAAGAGGAGGCCGAGAGCTTCGAAACCCCCAACGATTACATTCGAATCACAGACGATCATTGAAATGGGCACTGGCTGCGTTATGCTCTGCTTAGAATGAAAATATTTACTATTGAAGAGGCAAACGCCTTACTCCCATCCGTTCGAGACATGCTGGAGAGAATTCAGCGTTGTCATAGGAAGCTTAATGCCTACAGTGAACCGGCGAAGCTTGCTGCTCAGGCCGCTGAACAAGGTGGTGGTGGGTTCTCGAACGGCGTTGAATATGCTGAATTGCTCCTCGAATTTGCCAGCATGATCACTGAGTTAGAAGAACTGGGAGTACAGATAAAGGATTTCGATCGTGGCTTGGTTGATTTTCCTTCAATGCGCGAAGGTCGCGTCGTGCTTCTGTGCTGGCAGATGGGCGAAGGCGACGAGCTGGAGTGGTGGCACGACGTCGATGCGGGATTCGCCGGACGAACTCCACTCTAAGAGTTTTCCACAACCCCTCCTTTCAAAAATTCTTTCAATTCACGCGCAGACAACTCTAATCCTGCGAACATTTTCTGATTGACCAGTTAAAGTGATTCTTGATAGCATGCGCCCCGATGCGCAGCGAGCTTATCAACGCACCGTTGAACTCCGCCGCACCTTGCAAGTTCAAACGAACCCTTTCGGAGGCAGTTTGCTATGCAATGTCCCTCATGCGGCGCCCTTCATGACGGTTCTATAACCTGTGAAGGAACTGCTCCGCAGTGGGTTGCCGAAATGGCAACACCAGCACCCGACTCCTCTCTGGATCTCAAAGCGAACTGCCAAACTGAATCCGTATCAACTGCCGACGCGGTGAAACAAACGTCCCGTTTGATTGAGTTTCCTGGTGTGACTCGAAGTTCAGTACCAGGATGGCGTAAGGAGATTAGTGAGCGAGTAAGAGAAGTTCAGGAAAGGCGCGCTCGCGAAGCTGCGGCCGAAGCTGCTGAGGCTGCCAAAGGAATCTCAGTTCCTGACAAGCAAACACTAGAACTCCTTCCTCATGCGGAGACGCCACCGCTGAACCCGTTAGTCGCAGCTGCTCTCAAACGCATCGAACGCGCACACAGCGAGCCCACTCGCGCAATGTCCAATTCGCGTAGCCACGCGCGCGCTGCAGTCGCTTACGCCGATCCGGTGCCAGATTTTGCCGAACCTGCGATCGAGAGACACGGCACGCCTCTCCACGATTCGCTCATAGCACTCGATGATGAATTAAAGCGGCAGTCTGCTGACGAGAACACTGATCGCGCAGACTCAAACAAGACTTCACAGCTTCCTCATCTTGTCGTTGTTCCACCCGTGACACCTATCGAGCAACTACGTGTCGAGGAACCACCTATTGAGAAACCGCCAGAGAGTCCCGTCGTTCCTACGAGACCGGTCAAACCTCGACGAGTAATCAGCGATGATGGCAACAACCCAGCACTTAATTACTTGGATTCCATTCACACGGCAGTTCGAGTCGACAACGTAACCAACAATGCTCCCGTTTTCCGTCGCCTGCTGGCATGCTTTGTCGATCTTGTTATCCTGACCTTGCTTAACACCCCTATGATTGCAGCCGCTAATTCATACAGCGGGGATTGGCGCAATCTTCAGGTGATTGGAACGGTAGTAGGCGTAGCGCTTGCGATCGGGTTTCTGTACTCAACGATTTCTGTCGCGTTGACCGGACGGACGCTTGGCATGCGGTTGTTCGGTATTCGCGTCGTTGATACTCGCACTGGGTTGATTCCTACGGGCAAACAATCGGCAGGACGTGCATTGCTGTATCTCGTTTCCCTTCTCTCAGCCGGAATTCTCTTTGCGCTTGCACTGGTTGATTCGGAACGCCAGGCAATACACGACCGAGTCACCAGAACCGTCGTTGTAAGAGCTTAGTCAACGTTCGACAATCCGTTTCCTTCTTATTCACACCGGGCTTTAGCCCGGTGATTGAAGACACGAAGGCCTCCGAATTGTTTTAACGGTTTACTCTTGCAGTGAAAACGCAATCCTCGGATTCGCAGAGATACCCCCAACTCATGAGTTAGAAACCGTTGAAACGGTTTACGGATTCTCGGGCCCCTTCCTCACCGGGCTGAAGCCCGGTGTGAATGAAACCCGCATACAGGTCTACAGCTACAAATTCGTACTTGGTTGTTTTGGGCTTGGAGTGGAAACGCTGATAGCCTGCTCTAGACAACTGTGAACCAGGAAACCATCAAAGCCATCACCGCAGAAGCGGCCAACCTTCTAGTCGACCGCTCGCTCGGAAAAGTCTTTCAGCTCTCACCGTTTACTCTCGTGTTTGATTTTCGTCTGCGAGAAAACAAGTACCTCCTCATCAGCGTCGAGCCTAAGAGGCCTCGGTTCTATTTGATCGAGCGTAGACTTCGAGATCTCGAAAGGTTCTCACAACCTCCAGGTATCTTTGTCCATGCGTTGCGTAGTCAACTTGGCAATGCACAGCTATTGTCAATAACAGCTGACGAAAAAGAGCGCATCGTTCGGTTCGAGTTTTCAAGTGAAGACGAATTGGGCGAACGACATATTCGCAGCCTGATTGCGCAGCTCACCGGCCGATCTGCAAATCTATTTCTCGTTGATTCTCAGGACGGAATCCTTCACGCGTTGCGGCCTCCAAGAGGAGAGGGCCAGCAACTCGGTGTGATCTACCAACCACCTCCAGTTCAAACTACAAAAGCAGGATTTGAGCCTGCTTTCTCCATTGAAAACTTTCCTTCTTTCTCCGCGGCAGCCGATTACTACTACGTGACTCTCGAGAGCGACGAGGAGTTTCAGTCGCGGGTACAGTCACATCGAGATCGTCTGCGCCGGCGCTTATCTCAAAAAGAGAAATTGAAGGAGAACCTTGCTAAAGATCTGATAGCGCATGGTGACGCCGAGGAGCACAAACAAATCGGAGACCTGCTGTTAGCGAATCTCGCCACCGCCGAACGTAGGGGCGAAAAAGTGCGGCTACAAAACTACTATGCCGAAGGTGAACCCACGATCGAAATCGATATCGACGAAGATCTTTCACTACAGGAACTAGCCAACCGCTACTTTACGAGATATTCGAAAGCTAAACGGGCAAAGCAGGAGATCTCGCGACGTTTAAAGTCACTGGAGAGTGAGGTCGGAGAGCTGAACAAACAGTTGGCTTCGCTTGAGACGATCGCACGTGAACGCGATGAAACTGCACTCAATCGTCTCGAACCGCAACGAAGGCAAGCTCGTGCGGCAACCACAAAAAAAGATGGAACTGAAAAGATCTCGGGCGTGCGTCGTTACCGGTCGTCAGATGGTTACGAGATCCTTGTCGGGCGCGCAGCACACACGAATGACCAGCTAACTTTCAAGGTGGCGAAGCCGCACGATCTGTGGCTGCATGCGGCTGACTATCCGGGTTCACATGTCATCGTTCGGAACTCTAGTAGAAGCGAGATTCCTCAGCGCACCATTCACGAAGCTGCTGCATTAGCAGCGAAGTTCAGTCAGGCTGGGAATGACGCTAAGGTGAATGTGAACTACACTCAACGAAAGTTCTTGTCGAAGCCTAAGCGAGCTGCGCCTGGTTTAGTTCGGATGTCGAGCTTTCGAACGATCAGCGTAGCTCCCGGTGAGAATGTCGAGCGAATCGAGGGGTATTGAATCTAAATATGGACTGGCGTGAGAACATAATCGAAACCTCAAACGGCATTAGCGAAATCATTTCAACCACTCGCAGCATTGCCGTACTCGGAATCAAAACCGAAGCACAGGCAAACCAACCTGCTTTCTATGTACCCAATTACCTGCACACAGCAGGATTCGAAGTGATTCCCGTCCCCGTTTACTACCCGGAGGTTACTCATATTCTCGGCAAACAAGTTTATCGAAGACTTGCTGACATCCCGATTGAGGTCGATCTCGTTAACGTATTCCGCCGGTCGCATCATGTTCCAGCTCACTTGGATGACATGCTGGCGAAAAAACCGAAGGCTGTTTGGATGCAATCAGGAATTATCAACGACGCCGTGGCTGAGGCACTGGCGCGTGAGGGTATTAAGGTCGTTCAGGATAGATGCTTAATGGTGGACCACCGACGCTTCGGATGACGTCAGCGAAAATTGCAATTTCGAATTTCGATTTTCTTTGTCAAGAATTGGGCTTTGCCCCAAAAGTACTCATTCTCACCGGGCTTCAGCCCGGTGACGGCGATGAGTCAATCAAGAAAACCGTTTCAACGGTTTCTGCAATACCTTTAAGTTTTAGCAGAAACCATTGAAACGGTTTCCGACCACAAGGAAAGCCTCGTACACCCGGCTGAAGCCGGGGGGTGAGAATGATATGTACTTTTGAGGCAAAGTCCCTGAATTGCTTGAAAGATTAGGTGAGAACCGTAACTGCAACACGATATGTAACGCCGCTACGTGAAGGCGGTTCTCTTCCCGCCATCATTGAAGCCGACGATGATGGACTCTACGTGCTGAAGTTTCGCGGCGCGGGCCAGGGTCCCAAAGCCCTTATCGCAGAGTTAGTGGCCGGCGAGTTAGCTCGCGTCATTGGACTTCCAGTTCCAGAGATCGTTTTCATAGAGCTGGATGTCGAACTCGCACGTACTGAACCGGATCCGGAAATTCAAGATCTCATCAGTGCTAGCGCGGGTATAAACCTGGCACTCGATTATTTGCCAGGATCGGTGATGTTCGATTCGGTGGCTGAGACAATCGAACCTGAATTGGCATCGATGATTGTGTGGTTCGACGCGTACGTTTCAAATGTTGACCGAACGGCACGTAACACTAATATTTTGATCTGGCACAAACGGCCCTGGTTGATTGACCACGGTGCAGCCCTTTACCTTCATCACAACTGGATTAGCTTCCTCGAACGCAGTCGCGAAGCTTTTCCGATGATTAAAGATCATGTGTTGCTCAAGTCCGCGGCGTCCCTCGCGGATGTGGATTCTACGATGACTGAGAGAATCACACCTGCTGTAATAAACGATATCGTTTCACTTATTCCGGATACGTGGCTCACAGCGCAAGGCGATGTTGTAGCGGATCGGAAGACTTACGCGGAATACCTGTCAAGACGTATTCAAGAGCCGCATGCTTTCTTGGAGGAGGCGATCCGTGCGCGATCAGTTTCCTTATGACTACGCGATAATTCGCGTAGTGCCCAGAGTCGAGCGCGAAGAGTTTATTAACGCGGGCGTAATCGTCAGCTGCGTGGCGAAGGATTTTCTTGATGCGCGCATCGAACTCGATGAAGAGAGACTCAAGGCTCTCGATCCGAGAGTGGATATACAGTCCATCCGGGAACATCTCGCGACCATTCCGGCAATTTGCAAAGGAGGAGAGCAGGCTGGGCCTATCGGTCAACTCCCAAAACGAAACCGGTTCCAGTGGCTCGTCGCTCCCCGCAGTACCATCATTCAAACCTCGGCAACACATACCGGGTGGTGCAAGGATCCCCTTGAAGTGCTTGAGCATCTACTAGTCACCATGGTACGGCGCCCACAAAACTCTTGAAGACTCCTAGACCATCCGTTGAAAGACTAACTCATGACTAAATTTCGTTCTTGTATCCTCGTCATCTCTCTATGTCTGCTTACCGGCAATTCAATCAACATGCATGGGCAAAGGCAGCTCGGTGTCCGCGCGACTGGATCAGGCGGTCCACTTCTGCCGGAACAAGCAGCTTTTGATATCAAAGCTTACGACCTCGACCTTCGCATCGATCCAACCGAACGCTCGATTAAAGGAGTCTTGACAGCTGATGCGTTAATTGTTCAGCCAACTCGCTGGTTCGTGCTGGACCTCGACCCACCACTCAATGTCGAGCGTGTGGCATTGCTTAGTTCGAAAAATGTGGAGCAGCCCGCTGAATACGAACGACGGGAAGGTAAGTTGTGGATCGCGTTTCCTATGACACAGCAGCCGGGTAGTTTTGTTCGCGTTCGCATCGCTTACGGCGGCAAACCCAGAGTTGCGCCACGGCCCCCGTGGGTCGGTGGTTTTGTGTGGTCTCAAACTTCTTCCGGTCAGCCCTGGATCACCGTTGCTTGTCAGAACGATGGGGCCGATCTCTGGTTCCCCGTGAAGGACCACCCTTCAGACGAAGCCGATAGAGTGACGTTGCATTTCACAGTGCCTCAGCCTCTGCTGGTTGCGGCAAACGGGAAGCTGCGAAATGTCGTGAAGAACAACGACGGAACGCAAACTTTCAACTGGGAAGTCTCCGAGCCAATCAATAACTATGGAATTTCTTTTTACGTTGCCCCCTACAAAGTGATTGAAGACACATATAAAAGTGGCAGCGGCGAAACCGTGCCGGTTATGTTCTGGGTCCTTCCTGAAGACGCTGCCAAGGGACCAGAGCTTGTGAACCAGACAAAAGCGTATCTGAAATTCTTTGAGGAGTACCTTGGCCCATACCCGTTCCGCTCGGAGAAAGTTGGCATAGCGCAAAGCAGTCACTTAGGCATGGAACATCAAACGATCATCGCGTACGGAAATAACTTCAAGCATGATCCTGACGGTCTCGACTGGCTCATGTTTCACGAGTTGGGCCACGAATGGTGGGGCAATCTTGTTACGGCGAGCGACTGGCGAGACTTTTGGCTCCACGAAGGTTTTCAATCTTTCATGGACACTTTTTACCTGGAGAAGCTGCGCGGCAAAGAGGCTTACTTCCAGGCGATGAACAATCGCGTGCATAGCTTGCGCAATATGCAGCCGGTGGCGCCGCGCGAATCTAGAACAACGGTTCAGATGTACATGGCTGCGCCTGATTACGTGAACAGCGATGGTGACATTTACGGAAAGGGTGCGCTCATTCTACATACTCTTCGATTCTTGACCGGCGATAAATCGTTTCTGCAAGCGCTGCGACGAATGGCCTATCCTGATCCGGCTTTGGAGAAAGTAAATAACGGAAGGCAAGTTCGTTTCGCGACGACCGATGACTTCATGCACATAGCTGAACAGGCTTCGGGCATGAAGCTTGGGTGGTTTTTTGAAGTGTATCTACGGCAGCCAAAGCTTCCGAAATTAGCAACGGAGAAAACTGGTGAGCAAATGGTACTTCGCTGGGAGACTCCGGATGCGCTCCCCTTTCCGATGCCGATTGAAGTGCAAATTGGAAACGAAACCAAGCGCTACGAAATGCCAAATGGAACTACGACAATTACAGTCCCTGCGGGACAGACCGTTAATGTTGACCCGCACAACTGGATCCTGAAAGCTCAGTAGTCTCTATGCGTTCTCTGTGTCTCCGTGCCTTTGTGGTTTTCTTTTGCTTGCGAGTCATTCAACGGCCAAGAAAACCACGGAGACACGGAGACACAGAGAACGCACAGAGAAATCTGCATCTATCCTTCGATCTCCCCCGAAGAATTTTGCAAATCCCAATGCTTTTCACTTAACTTTCGAAACCTCAAAAACTCTCGAACAGGGGCAGTCACCATGAACTCAATTTGGCTTCTATTTCTTCTCACAATAAGCATCAACGTCTCAGCTCAATCTCCTCAAACAACTCGTGCAAATGAAAATTCGGCAAATTCGATTGCCTACGTTCGCGGCGGCACGGAAGTGCGTTTGATCGAACCCGATGGAAATAACGACCGCCGTCTTTGGACCCACCCCGACGCGCGACCGGAATTAGGTATCTACGGCGTAGCCTGGAGACCAGATCACAAGGAACTGGTTTTCTCGAGTGGCCACGCAGCAGTCTCGTCGCTTTACCATTCAGATCTTTATGCTATACGACCGGACGGAAGTGGTTTTCGCAAGCTCACCAACGCTCCTGATCGCGCGGAGCTCAGTCGATTTCCGAAGGGCACTGTGACAGTTTCGGTCCGCAACGATCAGCCGCCTTATCAACAGACGCAGGCGAGCGCCGGGATTTTCATCGTCTACGTGGCAGGAGCCGATGAGCCGCAACAGATCACGTTGCCACCCGGAACTGCGAAGGTGCTGACATTCAAATCAGTCGCTGACTTCGGAAACCAGGGACAACCGATTGTCGCCGCGTATGGCGCGTTTCGCTGGTTCATGCCTGGCGTCGATGTGGTCGCTGGTCAAACGGTGAAGGCGCCTGTATTTAGCATCACAGGAAATGGTATTGAGTACTTCGGTGCGTTTCGACCAATCTGGCGTAGTGATGGATCGCGAGTTAGTTATCGAACGGGAACATGCACGTTGAATAGCGTTCCGTTGAATCCCACTCCGGGTGAGTACACTTTCAATCCATTGTTCAGCGCCAAGCACCCACTTGGTAGTTGTACGTGGGACTGGGGGCCGGCATCAGTAGCTAACCAACTTCTTTATACTGAGAACGCTTCGGGAGACTCGGGCATTTTTCGAATCAGTGAGAGAGGTACACCTCCGGGTACCAAGCTGATGGCGTTTTCGGATATCGAGTATCAGTTATTGCTAGATCTGCATTGGCTACCAGACGGTTCCGGTTTTTTATTTGCGAATCAGACATTGATGCGGGACTCCTCGAATATTTTTCGTTACGACTTCGCCAGTCGTAAGCAGACGCAGGTAACGCATCTTGAGAATGAGTTTGCGCGAAACTTCAGCGTCTCGCGTGATGGAAAATGGATTGTGTTCGAACGAGCAAAGACGCTCGACAAGGATCAGGAAGCGGACTTGTGGATTGTTGGGATTGATGGAAAAGAAATGCGCCTGCTCGTCCGAAACGGTTTTGAGCCCTCGTGGAGTAAGTGAGCGACATTCATCGTCATTGAAGTCTCTGTGCATCTCGATGTCTCAGGGCTGTGCCATTTGGACTTGAGGAAGTGGCTTCGCCCTTCAGGAAGCTTGCTAGAAGGTTGGGCTCCGCCCTTTTTTAAAAACCGAGCGGCTCGAACTCTGGAGGGCGGAGCCCAGAATATTGTTAAT
>JBKPAL010000195.1:0-39463 GCA_046726395.1 Acidobacteriota bacterium | reverse complement strand
CTTGTAACGGCAAAGGAGATACCATCGAGCACGCCAACATCTACTGCGGATCGAAAAGCACTTGAAACAAAGAAGCTAAAACTTGTGAGAGACTTTGCAGCGTGGACTGCTTCGTATGAACAATGGTTGAGAACGGAAGGTAAGAAATTTGGCGTTGTTCTCAACGGAGAAACGCCGAACCCTTAGTGTGTTAATAGAGGAGAATACGATGGAAATTAAAAAGGTTGGGGTGCTGGGATGCGGCTTGATGGGTTCTGGAATTGCTCAGGTTGCTGCGACCGCTGGTTTCGAGACTATCGTTAAGGAAGTATCAGACGAGTTAATCAACAAAGGTTTCGCCGGAGTGGAAAAGTCGCTCGCGAAGTTTGCTGAGAAAGGAACGATCACTGGCGAGCAGCAGAAAGAGATTCGTGGCCGGCTGCGCGGTACTACCACATTCGAACTACTCGCTGACTGCGACATTATCATTGAAGCGATTATCGAAAATCTCGATGAAAAACGGAAAACGTACAAAGAGCTCGACAGAATTTGTAAACCCGACACGATCTTTGCTTCAAACACATCTTCCATTTCCATTACGGAAATGATGACTGTCACTTCCAGCGCGCGACAGAAGCGGTTCATCGGTCTCCACTTCTTTAATCCAGTACCGCTGATGAAGCTCGTCGAAGTTGTTCGCACCATTCTCACCGATGAAGCGGTGTACGAAGAGGCGATTGAGTTCGCTAAGAAGTTGGGCAAGGTGCCGGTAAGGGCTACAGATCGTTCAGGCTTCATTGTGAACCGGTTGCTCGTTCCCTACATGCTTGATGCTATTCGGGCACTCGAAGAAGGCGTCGGTTCAATTGTGGACATTGATAATGCGATGAAGCTTGGCTGTGGATATCCGATGGGACCATTCACGCTTGGTGACTTCGTCGGTTTAGATACGACTTATTACATAGCCGAGATCATGTTTAATGAATTTCGCGAGAAACGGTTTGCTCCGCCACCATTGCTAAAACGGATGGTCCTGGCTGGGCTCTACGGACGCAAGTCAGGTCGCGGTTTTTACGACTACTCCGATCCAAAGAACCCCACACCGATGAATCTGGTTTAGAAAGTTGTCACCCTCGAAAGTCATTACTGAGCGCCGTGGTTCGTATGCGGTGGTCCGCTTGAATCGGCCTGAGAAACTGAATGCTCTGTCAGACGAATTATTCTCGGCATTAAGCGAGAGCTTCAGTCAGCTTGCTAAGGAAGAAAAACTCAGAACCGTAATCCTCACCGGTAACGGTTCCACATTTTCGTCCGGCACTGATCTCGCCGAACTGGCTGATGCGGATGAGGCTGAGGCCAAGGCTGCCGCGAATCGCGGAAAAGCGGTATGCGATCAGATCAACAAGTTCAGTGTCCCAGTAATCGCAGCTGTGAACGGAATCGCAGCCGGCGGGGGCTGCGAATTGGTTCTGGCCTGTCATCTTCGAATTGCATCACCTGAGGCGCAGTTTAGTGTGCCGGAAATCAAGCTCGGAGTGATTCCTGCGTACGGTGGAACACAACGGTTGGCCCATGAGATAGGCCGCGCTCGTGCGCTTGAGATGATGCTGACCGGACGAACGCTATCGGCTGATGAAGCTCTTCGATTGGGATTGATCAATGAAATTGCAGAAAGTGATCTACTGATCGCTCGAGCTGAAAATCTCGCGACGCAGATCGCGCAGCTCGCTCCGTTGGCGATACGTGCTTGTTTGCACGCGGTAACAAAGGGTCTTGAGTTGCCGATGAAGGAAGGTTTAGAACTGGAGACAGAGCTCTTTGCCAAACTCTTTGCATCACGCGACATGCGCGAAGGTACGCGAGCGTTTCTCGAAAAACGCAAGGCTGTGTTTAATGGAACATGAGCATTATGCTAGGCGTAACCAAAACAGAACTAGCTTTGATTAGTTAGGAGAAAGCGTAATGAGCGAAGACCTCACTGAAAAACTTCCCTCTTCCGACCGGGAGAAACTCAATCTCATTCTGACGATAGTTCAGAACCTCAGCTCAACAGTTCAGAACCTCACGGCTGAAGTAGCAGACATAAAGCTTCAATTAGCAAACCTGGAACAGAAAGTTGAAGAGCGGCTTTACGATACCCGTCCGATTTGGGAAAAGTTGGCAGCGAACATCTTGCAATTGAAAGACGAAACACGCGAACTCAGGAACTTGCTAATCGAAGAAACGCGAGAAATCAAGACGCATTTGCGCGACATCTATCGCAGGCTGAGTATCTTCAATGACACTTTGGTAACTATGCAGGCTGACTACCGCGATATCTATGATCGTGTTCGCAGACTAGAACTCGGCCCTGGTTAGTCCTTGCCATTAACCGAGTGATGAATAGCAAGTAGTGGCCGTAGTAAAATTCATTACTCATCAATCTGCACACTGATCCGGCGAAAGTTGTGTGACTTGCCGCTCGCGAAGCCGTTCACCTATACTGCAACCGCCTTGCTTCGAAACTCGGGCGTTAGGTGACAACGACTCTTGCAGCCATTGATTCACGAAGGTAAATTGAACGCCGGCGGATTTAGGTTCGCGATCGTTGCGAGCCGCTGGAATGACTTTATCAGTTCTCGTCTCCTCGACGGTGCGCTAGATGCACTGGAGAAATTAGGAGCAGATGAGAAACGCGTGGAAGTCTTTCGCGTCCCGGGCTCGTTTGAAATATCTTTGACAGCTGCGAAGCTTGCGTCATCAGGTCGCTTCGATGCGGTAATCTGTGTGGGAACAATTATTCGTGGACAGACACCGCACTTCGATTACATTGCCAGTGAAGTAGCACGTGGAGTTTCGCAGGCAGCAATGCAAAGCGGCGTGCCCGTGATCTTTGGAGTTGTAACGGCAGACACGCTCGACCAAGCCATTGATCGCGCTGGAGTGAAGCTGGGTAATAAAGGTTTCGAGGCCGCCACAACGGCTGTGGAAATGGTTAATCTTTACCGGGAAGTATTTGGCAAAGGATGAAGGATGAAAGATGAGGGCAAAAGTCAGGGATGTAGCTACTCGGTTTCGTCCTTACTTCTACGTCTTGTCTTTTAAGAAGCATTATGGGTTCTAGACGTAAGGCGCGAGAGTGCGCCTTGCAAATGCTCTTTGCGGCTGATGTTTCCGAAGCACCGGCAGAAGCGGTGGTTAATGCCTATTGGGCTGAACTTGGCGAACTCGAAGTAGAGCCCACCGCTCGTGACTTCGCGACCCGTCTCGCAAGCGGTACGCTGGCTAACCTCGAAACGCTTGATGAGCGAATCCGCTCGCGCGCCGAACACTGGCGGATCTCGAGAATGGCCATCGTCGATCGCAATATCCTGCGTCTCGCAGTTTACGAATTCCTCTACGAACCCACCCCGCGAACAGTCGCCATCAACGAAGCACTCGAGATCGCACGACGCTTCTCCACTTACGAAGCCACTCAATTCATCAACGGAATTCTCGACGCCATCAAGGGTGATCTTGATGAGCAGCATCCGCAAGAGACAGTCGGAACGGATGATGTTACTGAGGAGCCAGAGTCGACTGTTTCCAACACCGACAGTTAAGGTCTTACGGGACCAACTCAAGCCCAATCCATCTTTGGATACATCTTGTGCCAGGAAGTCGCCTGCTGAAAGGCATGCGCAACTCTCAACGGCGCACCCTCGTCATAAAGTCTTCCCGTAAACATGATCGCCTGCGGCAAGCCTTTGGAAAAACCACACGGCACCGCCACCGCAGGATGTCCCGTCAAGTTTGTTATCAATAAGCTCGCGCTGCCTGGGGCGGGTGAAACAAACGCATCCCAATTCGCCATCAACGCATCCATTTCACGCATTAGCAACGTTCTCGCGCGTTGAGCTCGTATGTATTCAACCGCAGGGATGAAACGCGAGCTGCGGAAGGTGTTGGGCCAGTCGCCGGGTTGCTGACCTGACAATTGATTTATTCCGCCGTTACGCGTCAGGTCATCGAAAGCTGTCGCAGCTTCAGATACTAAGATTATCCGCAGTGCAGTAGTTGAGAATTTCGGCAACTCCAACGGTTGCAAGTTAGCTCCAGCTGCCCGCAAAGCATTGAGGGCGGTTTCATAGATTGTTTTTCGCTCTGCATCCTGTGTCTGATCAAATTCAGTTTTAAGGTAGCCAATCTTCATTTCTCGAAGAGGCCGATCGGGCTGCCAGACGAACGGGACGTCACCGACAGTAAGATCTTTTTGGTCAGGACCATAGATCGCCTGGAGTGCTGCCGCACAGTCTTCAACACCTCTGCAGATTGGACCGATCTTATCCATGGTCCAGCTCAAGCCCATCGCGCCATAACGACTGACGCGACCATACGTAGGTCTTAGTCCAGTCACTCCGCATCGACTCGAAGGCGAAATGATCGAACCAAGAGTTTCAGTTCCAATTGAGAAACCGACCAGACCTGCCGCCGTTGCCGCAGCCGGACCTGCTGACGAGCCGCTTGAACCAATCCTGTCTTCCTCGACGGCCCACGGGTTTCGTGTCATGCCACCGAACCATCGACCTCCCTGTGCGAGTGCCCCCATCGAGAGTTTGGCAATCAATACGGCCCCTGCGTCACGCAACCGTTCGATGACAGTGGCGTCGTAATCGATCATTTGATCGCGATAAGGTTCCGCACCCCAGGTCGTGCGAATGCCTTTGGTAGCAAAAAGATCTTTTGCGCCCCACGGAATGCCATGCAATGGTCCACGATATCGCCCTCCTTTGATCTCACTTTCGGCCTGCGCAGCGTGTGCGAGCGCAAGTTCTTCAGTCAACGTCACGGTGCAGTTAAGCTTTGGGCCATAACGCTTCAATCGGGCGATGTACATCCGCGTCAATTCGACTGCTGAGACCTTACGCGCGCGAATCAATGCCGCAAGTTGCGGCACGGTGGCAAACGCTAGATCTTCAACTGAGTTGAACTTCGCAAGCTCTGCTCTGCTCAGTCTGAACTTGACCGGCTCTGTAGAAAACTTCCTGCCGGGCAATGCGGGATGAAAACGCGTCGCTGGTTCAGTGTCGAGTGGAATGTCTATCTTCCGCAGCTGCTCATATCGTTCGAGGTTACTATTAACGTTCTGCAAAGCCATCTGTTTTTGTTCATCGGTAAATTCGACACCAAATAACTGTTCAGCGCCCCGTAACATCTGCTTTGTAACGCGCAATGGAGCTGGAGAAGGAGACGGCGACGGAGATGGTGTTGCTGCGGGAGTCGGCGACGGTGTCGGTGTCTGTGCGTTAGTTTGCAAATGTGTCGCAGCTACTGTGGCGACGCCAAGGGCGGGAAGCAGCTTCACAAATTGCCGTCGATCGGCGCTGATTGCAGACTTGTGGGCTCGAGATTTTTTCATGTGCCTCCGATTTTTAACTGACTGACTCAATGAAAGGCTATTGGAAGTTCAGATAAAAACGATCCACGAAGTAACACGAACTAACGCGAAAGCGCCTGCGGGTACTTACGAAAGGCTCAAGTTTCTCAAAACAACGACTGGCGTGCTATGACTCCAATCGTCAATCGCCAATCGCCAATCGGCAATGATTTACGGTTGAACCCTCATTTGCTGATTACCTTCCGCGGCCAGCGGATTTCCGTATTTGATTTTTACTACTTTCGCTTTTCCTGATCGATAGACCGTGGCGATGAACATGTTGTCGTACTCTGATTCCGGAATTATCGGGAAGTCCCCTCCTCCCAGAGCGGCAATGGTCTTGGGAACGGTGTTGTTGTGTCCGACTACGACGACCACTCCTCCACGATTGTTCACACTAATCTGCCGCACCAACTCATCTGTGTTGTTGGAATCGATGAGAGTAACAGGAAGTGAAAGCGCGGTGGCCAACGGTTGGACTGTCTGTTGAGTTCGTCCGTACTGCGTTGCATAGATAGCCGTCACTCCTGCAGTTCTTAGGATCCGCACTAACTCTTGAGCGCGCGCTTGACCGGCGGGACTCAAATCAGGGTTAGGATTGTCTGGTTCAATCTTTTTCTCGGCGTGTCGCACCAGGATCACTGTCGTAACCGGCCGATTGAAGGTAGCAAAATACGCAAGAAGTAAAACCCCACCAAAAACAAGAAAGAGCATTGAGAAGACAATGACAGTTCTCATTCTGGTGCGAGGTTCGGAAGACTCTTCAACCATGAACTAGGCTCCGGATCGAAAAATGAAGTGCGTTGGCGAGTGCGCTCACGATATCACCAGTGTTGAATTATTTCGAGAGTCGCTTACGAAAGCGCACGGACCCGGAAAGTGCAAACGCGTTCCGAAGATGGTAGTCTATCGAAAAGAAGCAAATCAGACTCTGATTGGCCTGGTCACCAACGCCGGCCCTTAAATTCAGGAGTATCCGCACGACCACCATCCAAAAACAGTTGAAGAGGTGAGGAGAATTTGAGTCAGCAAGTCGGAAGCGATCTTTCGGAAATCATCGCCGAAAATTTCGGCCCCAATGCAACATACGTGGAAGGTCTGCTTAGCCGCTTTCGGAGTAATCCCGAGCTGGTAGACGAGTCCTGGCGCGCTTATTTCACGGAGTTGCTATCCGACGGTAAACAGCCATCACGTCCGGATTCATCCGCGAATGGTAATGAGTCTCAATCGGCCACAACTCAGGAAGCGAAGCCGGTCGAGAGTGTCGCTACAGCAACAGCGCCCGCACCTGCACCAAAACCCACCCCGGCGAGAAGCGAAATAACGGCACCCGCAGTTGAACCAACAGCTGAAGAAGTTCCCATTCGCGGCGCAGCGCTAAAGATCGTCGAGAACATGGAGGCGAGCCTCTCCGTTCCCACTGCAACCTCGCAACGACGCATTCCGGTAAAGCTGCTTGATGAGAACAGAAGGATCATTAACAAGTGGCTGGAGGAGCACGATCAAGGAAAGGCGTCATACACACACCTGATCGCGTGGGCCATTGTCTGCGCTCTGGAAGATTTCCCGCAGCTCAATGATGGATTCGAAGTAGTCGACGGAACTCCAACGAGGGTTAAGCGTGAATCAGTCAACCTGGGTATCGCGATTGACATCACTCGCAAGGACGGGACTCGAACCTTACTCGTTCCAAGTATTAAGGGCGCCAATCATCTCCGCTTCTCTGAATTTCTTCGTGCTTCCGATGATGTCGTCAAACGTGCTCGCGAGGGAAAACTGCAGGTCCCAGATTTCCAGGGAACGACCATTACATTAACGAATCCGGGAACGATCGGCACAGTCGCCTCAACTCCCAGACTCATGGCTGGACAATCAGCGATCATCGCAACGGGTTCCATTGAGTATCCCGCGGAATACCAGGCGATGACTCCCGAAGCACTATCTCAATTGGGGATCAGCAAAGCGCTAACGATAAGCAATACTTACGATCACCGGATCATTCAGGGTGCTGAGTCGGGAGCCTTTCTCGCCAGGGTTCACGAACTGATCATCGGTCAGCATGAGTTCTACAATCAGATCTTCACTGACCTCGGAATTCCTCATGCTCCGCTACGTTGGAACCTTGATTCCAATCCGTTTTTCATTGCCGGTGATCGAGCTCACGAACAAGCCGTAAAGGAAGCCGGAGTTATCGAGCTAATCAACGCCTACCGCGTAAGAGGCCATTTAATCGCAGACATCGATCCGCTTCATGCTCTGCCGGTTCTTTATCATCCGGAGTTGGATATCGAAACTTACGGATTGACGATCTGGGATCTTGATCGAGAGTTCATCACCGGCGGTCTGGCAGGAACGGAAAGCGCAACGCTGCGCGAGATCCTGGACATTCTTAAACGGGCGTACTGCGGAAAAGTTGGAATCGAATACCGGCACATTCAAAGCAAAGAAGAGAAGCTGTGGATTCGCGAACAAATTCGGCGCGAGTTGGTTCAGCCTGAGCCGCTGCCAGCAGAACTTAAGAAACGATTGCTGTGGAAATTGATTTCGGCCGAGCAATTCGAACGGTTTCTGCACACGAAGTACCTTGGGCAAAAGAGATTTTCTCTTGAAGGTACCGAGGCCATCATTCCTTTGCTCGATCAATTGATTGAGCTGGCGGCCGCAAAAGGAGTCGAAGACATTCATTTTGGGATGGCCCATCGAGGGCGCCTCAATGTGTTGGCAAATGTCATCGGTCATTTCTGCGAGCGCATTTTTGCTGCGTTTGAAGGTTCTGTTCATCCGGCGTTTCCTGCCGACGAAGGTGACGTCAAGTACCACCAGGGAGCTGTAGGTGAACGGGAAACAGAGGGGCATAAAGTTAAGCTGACTCTGTCTCCCAACCCGAGTCACCTTGAGGCGGTTGATCCTGTGGTCGAGGGAATGGTCCGAGCCACACAAGACCATCTCGAAGACGGTGTGGGCCTACCACGCGAGACCGTGATCGATCGGGCCCTGCCTGTTCTTATGCACGGAGATGCAGCATTCGCTGGCCAGGGTATCGTCATGGAGACGCTCAACCTCGCGAACTTACCTGGCTTCAGAACCGGTGGCACGATTCACATCATCATCAATAACCAGATCGGCTTTACGACGTCACCCGAGAAAGGTCGATCGACCATTTACTCGACTGACGTCGCGCGGATGACACAGTTGCCGATTTTTCATATCAACGGTGACGATCCCGAAGCTGCTTATCGCGTGGCCAGAATCGCTCGTAACTATCGTCAGGAATTCAATAAAGACATCGTGCTGGATCTGATTGGTTTCCGACGGTTGGGCCATAACGAGACTGACGAACCGAGCTACACGCAGCCGCTCATGTATGCACGGGTTAAGGCCCATCCCGGAGTTCGCACGATCTATGCGCGTCGTCTAATTAAGGAAGGCGTGATAACCGAGGAGGAACTTGACCAATTGATCGCTGAACGCATTAGGCGATACGAGGATGCACTTGCTCGCGCTAAAGAGATCGTTTCGCAGCAGCGTGCTCCTCAGGCGGTCAAGGTTATAGAGGAGATCGACGGCTCCGAGGTAATTGATACAGGTGTGGATCTCGAAACGGTGAAGAAGGTCGCTCGTGAGATCTCAATCGTACCTGAAGGTTTCAGCGTCAATCCCAAAATGGTCAGTCAGCTTGCGCGACGAGCGAAGATGGGCGACGGAACGGTTCCTCTTGATTGGGCATTCGCTGAAGCAGTTGCGTTTGGGTCACTCGTGATCGAAGGCACTCGCGTTCGACTGAGCGGGCAAGACTCAGGCCGCGGCACATTCAGCCAGCGTCATGCAGTTTTATATGACACGCGGACGGGCCAACCGTGGTCGCCGCTTTCGCAGCTTCGATCAGAGCTTAATCCGGAGGCTCGTTTCCAGGTCTTTGACAGTTCGCTTTCTGAAGAAGGCGTACTGGGTTTTGAGTACGGCTACTCGGTTAGATACGCAGATGCTTTAGTGCTCTGGGAAGCTCAGTTTGGAGACTTCGGAAACGGCGCTCAAACGATCATTGATCAGTACATTGCAGCCTCAGAAGACAAGTGGAAGCAGACCTCGAGACTTACAATGCTTCTGCCGCATGGTTACGAGGGACAAGGTCCAGAACATTCGAGCGCACGGCTCGAGCGCTATCTCCAGTTATGCGCAGAGAACAATTTGACCGTCAGCTATCCGACTACCCCGGCTCAATACTTCCATCTGTTGCGAAGACAAGTTCAACCGGGAATGGAGCGACCGCTGATTACGATGACGCCGAAGAGTCTGTTGCGACTTCCCGCTGCGACATCTTCCCTTGAAGAGTTGACAGGCGGCGGCTTTCAACCAGTTATTGACGACTCTGAGATCCAGGATGCCAGCTCAGTCAAGCGTGTCGTGTTTTGTAGTGGCAAGATCTATTACGACTTGAAGGAAGCTCGCAAAGAGTCGGGCGAGAAAAGGGTAGCGATCGTGAGGCTGGAACAGTTCTATCCGTTTCCACTCATGCGAGTTCAAGAAGTTGTCGCTGAGTACTCAAGCGCGAATCAGATTGTCTGGGCCCAGGAAGAGCCAAAGAACATGGGCGGGTGGTCGTTTGTTGAGCCGCGACTCGAGCATTTACTCAGTCAATGCGAGCGGCCGATCTACGTTGGCCGCGCGGCATCGGCAAGCCCGGCGACGGGATCCTACGCGATACATCAATTAGAACAGGCGAAACTCGTGCATGAAGCTCTGCTTGTGACATGAACTGGGCGATAAGGCGGCGATAAGTCGCCGCACTCCAAAGTCTCACAAAAGAAAGCTATTCAATCCGTGAAATCAATCTACACTTCCTTGTGCCTTCTCCTGCTTGCGATTGTTTGCATCTTTTCTGCGGCGGAAACAACTCTCACCAACTCCGCTCCTACAGATGACTCACTGTTGCTTCCTGAAGAGAAGCACCTCGCCAACCTGAAGCAACTCACTTTTGGCGGCGAGAACGCTGAAGCCTACTTTTCATCCGATGGTCGCAAACTGATCTTTCAATCAACTAGAGATGGCCGGCAGTGCGATCAGATCTACACGATGAACGTCGATGGATCTGATCCCAAGATGATCTCGACCGGCATGGGCCGCACCACGTGTTCATATTACTTTCCCAACCTCTCAAGAGTGCTCTATTCGTCGACGCATCTGGGCGGAACTCAGTGCCCGCCGCGTCCCGATTTTTCGAAAGGTTATGTCTGGGCGATCTATCCGACTTACGACATCTTCATCGCACGGCCTAATGGAACGGAATTAAAGCAACTTACAAAAACGCCCGGTTACGATGCCGAAGCTACGATCACAACCGATGGCAAGAAGATCGTCTTCACGTCCATGCGAGACGGTGATCTCGACATCTATTCGATGGATGCGAATGGTCGAAACGTCAAGCGGCTAACTAATGAGCTGGGCTACGACGGTGGTCCGTTCTGGTCCTACGATGGAAAACAGATCGTCTATCGCGCCAATCATCCTCAAACAGACAAACAGAAAGAGGACTACCGCGACTTGCTTCGCCAGAATCTGATTCGTCCGACTACACTAGAGCTCTGGGTGATGAATGCAGATGGATCAAACAAGCGCCAAGTGACGCGAAACGGGAAAGCTAACTTCGCGCCGTACTTCTTCCCCGACGGCAAACGGATTATCTTCGCGTCGAACATGGATGATCCGAAAGGAAGAAACTTCGACCTGTATACAATCAAAGTTGACGGAAGCGGCTTGCAGCGAATCACGTTCAACGACACCTTTGATGGCTTCCCGATGTTCTCACCTGATGGGAAGAGAATCGTTTTCGCGTCCAATCGGAATGCGAAAGCGCAGGGAGATACGAATGTGTTTATTGCTGATTGGGTGGAATAGTTGAATAGCGAGTGATGAAGTGATGAAAATTAGATATTTCCAAAACACCGCCGTGCGCATAATCCTGATTGCTGCAATCTCAACGATTGCGCTCGCGCAACAGCCTGCGTCAAGAGTTACCCCTAGCGTTGAGCAATTGCGCCGACATGTCACCTATCTCGCGTCAGATCATCTTGAAGGCCGGCGCACAGGCTCCGCAGGCGCCAATGATGCCGCGCATTATATTGCCGGCGAATTCTCGCAGTTAGGCCTAAAGCCTGCGTTTCAAACGGTCCGGAATCCGCGCAACCGCGCTGAAGCTCGCTCAAACTATCGTCAGAAGTTTCCGTACGTTGCCGGTGTGAAGCTGGGAACTACCAACGAGCTGGCACTTTGGCCCACGAATGCCAACGCACCTGTTCAACTACGTGTCGGCGATGACTGGATGCCAGTCGGATTTTCATCCAATACGCGTGTCGACAAGATGCCAGCGGTGTTCGTCGGTTATGGCATTACCGCTCCGGACCTGAAGTACAACGACTACGCAACCGTTAATGCTTCCGGCAAGATCGCTGTAGCTTTTTCCGGCACACCTGATGACGAGAATCCGCATGACTTGTTTGCCCGTCACAAGGATGAACGATGGAAAGCGATAGCCGCACGCAATGCAGGTGCGAAAGCCCTTGTGCTGATCGTACGGGCGGAGAACTTCCGGGAGGCACATCTCTCGCGGCTGCGTTACGACAACAGCGCCGGCGATTCAGGTCTTCCAGTCTTGGCGATATCTCAACAAGTCGCAGCAACTCTGTTTTCGTTTAGCGATGCCTCAAAGGTTCGTGAGCTTAAGCAGGCATGGAGCACGTTTGGAAAGGCCACTTCACAGGCAGCTGCGGCAGAACAGATACAACGGCCGTCCACACCATCTGTCAGCGCATTGAGTTTCGCAATCGACCTTCAGCGTCAGGACGCTCCGGCTTACAACGTCATTGGCCTCATCGAAGGCTCTGATCCTGAGCTGAAGAAAGAGGCCATTGTGATTGGAGCACATTACGATCACCTCGGCCTCGGTGGCGAAGGAAGCCTCGCGCAAAAAGAAGGTGAAGTACACCACGGCGCTGATGACAACGCTTCCGGTGTAGCCGGCGTACTGGAACTCGCACGCATCTTCTCAACGCAACGGCCGAAGCCTCGCCGAACCCTGGTCTTCATCGCCTTCAGCGGCGAGGAAGAAGGCTTGCTGGGCTCGAATTACTACGTCAACAATCCTGTCGTACCACTCGCTAACACCGTGGCGATGATCAATATGGACATGATCGGTCGCGCTAAAGATAAGAAGCTTGTAATCGGCGGTATGGGAACAGCGCAAGAATGGCGTACGCTTATTAGCAATGCACAGCTCGCTCAGAGTGTAGTAGTGAACACCAGCGGTTCGGCAGCGCACGCACAAGGAATTCCCATGGTTGTTGGAGCCAATGGCAACACCGTCGTAAGCAGCAATACTAATGAACAGTTCATACTGACTTTGAACGAAGATGGTTATGGCCCAAGCGATCATTCATCGTTCTATGCGAAGCAAATCCCTGTTCTCTTTTTCTGGACCGGCACGCACGCTGACTACCACAAACCGTCAGACACAGCCGACAAGATCAACTATGAGGACGAGGCACGGATAGTGTCGCTTGTATCTCGTATCGTCCGCGATATTGACAGCAGTGACAAGCGTCCAACCTACGCTCAAGCTAAGAGTGAAGCGACGGGCCGATCCACAGGCTTTCGCGTCTATCTTGGTACTATCCCTAACTATGCAGATGCGAGTGATGGTCTCTTACTTGACGGAGTTCGCGAAGATTCACCGGCAGCAAAAGCTGGACTAAAGGCTGGCGATAAAATAGTGAAGCTCGCCGGTCGCGACGTACGCAACGTTTACGACTATACGTACGCGCTGGGTGAGATGAAGGCTGGCCAAGAATACGAAATTGAGGTGCTACGAGGAAGTGAACGTCTGAAGCTGACAATTACGCCAGCACCGAGAAGATAAAAGCTTAAAAAAAAGGGTAACAGTTTGGGAGGAGAAGTGAAGTGCCTTTCCGACTGTTACCCCTTTCTTCCTTACCAACGAGGCTCGCGTTCGTAGCGATCATTGCCGCGGTCGCGATCACGACCACCGCCGCCGCCATAACCACCACGTCCGCCACCGCGACCGCCGCCGCCATAACCACCACGACCACCGCGATCAGCCCTTGGTTTAGCTTCATTGACGGTGAGATTGCGACCGCCAAAGTCCTTACCGTTGAATTGCTCGATTGCCGCAGCTGCCTCTTCCGGAGTTGCCATTTCCACAAAAGCAAAGCCGCGTGAACGGCCCGTGTCACGGTCTTCTATGACCGATGCCGATTCCACTGTACCGACTGCTGAGAAAGCCTCGCGCAGTTCTTCACTCGTTGTACGGAACGAGAGGTTTCCCACATAGAGTTTCGTACCCATTCTCTTATCTATCCTTTTCTTGAACGAAGCGCGGGTAAAACTGGAATCGCAGATCTAAGCGGGGAGTGACTTGACCTTAAGGGCGAAACGCGACGCACCCGGTGCTCTGAATATCGAGAGCAGCTTCTAGCGTGTTGACAACTGCCTCACTCTCTCTTCAGCCGAACGTCGTCGCTTTACGGTCACGGACAGGCGCAATCGTCATGATGCGCGAGAGTAGGAACCTTAACGGCATGAGTATGCCTCAAGCGGTCTTTTGAGTTCAAGCTTCAAGACGCCGCGCTCTGTTGCAAGTTGGTTGCGGGCTTTGGTCTTGGGTCTTAGGTCTTTCGTCTTTGTCCGTTGTTTGTTCGCGTTGTTCTTAGTTCGTTGATCAAGAGTCGAAAGACAAAGTTCAAAGACCAAAGACCTAAGACCAAGTTTGCCTGCCCAAAGCGCGATCGCATATATTGCAGCGTCCTTCTCAAAACCCAAATAAGTGAGGCTTCGAGGCAATAATGCGAAAACCTGTACCTATCACTGTCGCCTATGGAGACGGAATCGGTCCCGAGATCATGAGCGCCACATTGTTAGTCCTGGAAAAGGCTGGAGCAGCGCTCGAGATTGAAGTCATTGAAATCGGCGAAAAGGTGTACCTGAAAGGCATTACCTCAGGGATTGAACCAAGTGCGTGGGAATCGTTGCGCCGTACTGGTGTTTTCTTGAAGGCGCCGATTACCACGCCGCAAGGCGGTGGCTTCAAGAGCCTCAACGTAACTGTTCGCAAAACCCTCGGCCTCTACGCGAATATTCGCCCCTGCGTTTCGTATTACCCGTTTGTCGAAACGAAACATCCGAACATGGATGTGGTTATCGTTCGCGAAAACGAAGAGGATCTTTATGCGGGTATCGAGTACCGGCAAACTGATCAGGTGATGCAATGTTTGAAAATCATTTCCCGGCCCGGCTCTGAAAAGATCAATCGCTACGCGTTCGAGTATTCACGCCGTAACAATCGTAAGAAGATCACATGCTTCACCAAAGACAACATCATGAAGATGACCGACGGTCTCTTTCATAAAGTCTTTGACGAGATTGGGGCTGAGTATTCCGACATCGAGAAGGAGCACTGGATTGTTGACATCGGCGCCGCGAAACTGGCCGATACTCCTGAGGCATTTGATGTCCTGGTGATGCCCAACTTGTATGGCGACATCCTATCCGACGTAGCTGCACAGATAGCGGGCTCAGTTGGACTGGCTGGTTCGGCAAACATCGGGGAGCATGTGTCGATGTTTGAAGCGATTCACGGGTCGGCGCCCAGACGAGCCGGACAGAACATGGCGAATCCCTCAGGCCTATTGCTCGCTGCGGTGATGATGTTGGTCCATATCAATCAAACCGACGTCGCTGAAAGTGTGCATAACGCGTGGCTACGCACGATCGAGGACGGAATTCACACCTATGACATTTATAAAGAAGGAAAGAGCAAGCAGAAGGTCGGGACGAAGGAATTTGCTGACGCTATAGTCGCTCGGCTGGGCCAGAAGCCGCAAGTTTTGAAACCCGCCAAGTATCTGCCTTCGCCGGAGGGAGAGTCGCGACCTCAGACTAGCAAGCAAAGTGTGAACAAAGAATTAGTAGGCGTAGATGTCTTTCTCGACTGGACCCAAGGCTCCGCGGACGATCTCGGAAGCTCGCTGAGTCGACTGAACGGAGATGGTGTGAAACTCGCGACAATGAGTAATCGAGGTGTGAAAGTTTGGCCGCAAGGTCATGCTGAAACGTTTCTTTCTGACAATTGGCGCTGCAGGTTTCTGTCTGAAAAGGAGAATGGGAGTGTTTCTCAAGCTCAGGTGATTTCTCTGATGAAAAGGGTTGCGGATGCCGGGTTCAATTTCATAAAGACAGAGAATCTGTACAACTTTGACGGGGAGAGAGGCTACTCACTCGACCAGGGGGCTTAGAAATTTAGAATTTTAAATTTCAAATTTTAAATTTCGGGAGACAATTGATGCCGACGAAAAAACGGTCCAAGAACCAACAAACTCGAAAACCCAAACAGATCCGCAATCCGCAATCTTCACAATCCGCAATTCAAAATTCTCGCGTGGCCGTGATCATGGGTAGCAAATCTGATTGGGAAGTGATGCGCCATGCCGATGACACGCTGACCCAATTTGGAGTGCCGCATGAGTCTCGCGTGATCTCTGCCCATCGCACTCCCCAACTCGCATTAGAGTTTGCTTCAACAGCTGAATCGCGTGGCATTCAGGTCATCATCGCTGCCGCCGGTGGAGCTGCACATCTCGCTGGTGTACTCGCAGCAAACACTGTCGTCCCTGTGCTCGGCGTCCCAATGAAGAGCGATGCATTGAACGGACTTGATTCCCTTCTCTCTACGGTGCAAATGCCGGCCGGAATTCCCGTGGGCACTCTCGCCATCGGGAAAGCAGGGGCGACAAACGCTGCCCTCTTTGCGGTTGCGATTCTGGCCAACAACAACGCTGAATTGCGCAACCAGCTTCGAGAGTTTCGGGCCCGTCAGGAAGTGAGCGTTCGCGAAGCGCGATTGGAATAGGTCTCTTGAATTCTTTTTCTGCTTGGAGCAGAATGCCGGCAACGCAATGCCGCACAACTAAATCCCAACTGCACTGCCCAGTTTTCACGTCTTCTCCAATCAGACTCGGAAACAGTAATGATCGGTCAGACAATCTCGCACTACCAGATCATTGAACAGTTGGGCGAGGGTGGGATGGGTGTTGTTTATGTAGCGCAAGACACTCATCTGGGCCGGCGAGTCGCAATAAAATTTCTTGCATCACTCGATCGACCTTACCGCGCTCGATTTCTTCGCGAAGCACGAGCTGTTTCGAAGTTGACTCATCCGAACGTCGCCGCTGTTTTCGATTACGGGGAAACAGTCGAAGGCCAACCATACATCGTTATGGAGCTGATCAAAGGCCAAACGCTTCATGATCTCCTAACAGAAGGTTCGCTTCCCCTTACGCAAGCAATTCACGTCACTTCTTCAATAGGCGAAGCTCTCGGTGAAGCCCATCAGATGGGAATCATTCATCGAGACGTAAAACCTTCAAACATAGTGATCAATGAACGCGGCCAAGTGAAGGTGCTCGACTTCGGACTAGCAAAGATCATCGACGAACAGTACGAAGCAGAAGATGCCGGGCAGCTTACGAACCTGCTGGCCACGCGAACACAAAGCAGCGTGGTTGTGGGAACGCCGCTTTATCTTTCACCGGAACAAGCAACTGGCAAGAGCATCGACGGTCGCAGCGATTTGTTCGCTCTGGGAGCGGTACTTTACGAATGCCTAACCGGTCAGTCAGCGTTTTCCGGCGCAAGCGCGATCGAGATCGGCGCACAGATAATTCATGTAGATCCCCCGCGACCTTCGAGCATCAATCGTCGCGTGCCTAGTGAGCTCGATCGCATCACGATGAAGGCGCTTCAGAAAAATGTCGATAAACGCTATCAGACTGCGGCTGAGCTACTCGCTGACTTGAAGCGCGTAGCAACGTCGATAAGCGACGATGATTATCGAAATCCCCGAGCCGGGTCAGCTTCGCGAGCAGTTCATCCGAGTGCACTCACCACAATCGGCGAGACAATCCGCCGCCCACGTCTCTCGATAGCGACATTCACCATCGCCATCCTCTTCGTCGGCTTGGCCGTATGGGCACTGGTGAAGTGGTGGAAACCACGGCCGTATCAGCCAACTGCTCAGGCGCTCGATTGGTACCTCAAAGGCACTGATGCTTTGCGGAATGGTGCTTTCCTGCAGGCCAGCAGAGCACTTGAAGAAGCAATCACTGCGGATCCAAAGTTCCCTTTGGCCCATGCAAGCCTCGCCGAAGCGTGGGCCGAGTTGGATTACACAGACAAAGCAAAAGATGAGATGTTACGGGTTAGTTCACTCGTTCCGGATCGTTCTCTCCTACCGAAAGTCGACGCACTCTATCTTGAAGCTCTCAATGCGACTGTATCGCGCGACTTTGGGACCGCGACAAAGGCTTACAGCGAGATTGCGAGTGTGAAGAACAACGAAGCGCGGGCCTTTGTCGATCTGGGCCGTGCGTACGAGAAGAATGACGAAACTGACAAAGCAATTGAGAACTTTGTTAAAGCGACAACTCTGGATCCTCAGTATGCGACCGCCTATCTAAGAGCGGGTGTGGGCTATAGCAAGAAAGGCAACACTCCCAGCGCTACATCAGCATTCGACAAGGCAGAAACCTTGTTCAAAGCCTTGGGAAACGTCGAAGGAGTCGCCGAGGTTTTCAGACAACGCGGAATTCTATTCCGTGGAGCCGGTAAGTTTGCTGACTCCCGAGCGCAATTTCAGCAAGCTCTTGAGACAGCGCGCGCAACTAATAACGAATCGCAGGAGATCAGCACGCTGATGGAGTTGAGCTTTCTTTCTTTCACGGAAGGTTTGATGTCCGACGCGCAAGCGCATGCTCAGCAAGCTGTAGCATTCGCTCAAGTGAAGCACCTTGAGAACCTCGCTGCGGGAAGTCTGATTGATCTGGGCAACTCTTATAAAGGCCGCGGTGATTACGCTGAAGCAGAGAAGTACTACAAACAAGCGCTGGAGTTTGCTGAGAACAACCGCGGCCGTCGTCGTGAAGCTGCTGCGAAACTGAATCTCGGCGGTTTATACATTCAACAAGTGAGAGCGGATGAGGGTTTACCGCTTGTCGAGCAAGCCTTACGTTTCTTTGAACAGGGCAATTATCGTCGTGATGTATTGATCTGTTTGACCGAAATCGGGAGGGCAAATCGAAGGAAGGGAAACTACGAGGCAGCCTTCCAAGCGCTTGAGCGTAAGTTGCAGCTCGCTCACCAGACTGGCGAGCAGCCGGAAATCGCGGCCAGCTATGCGGACATTGGTTCCGTTCTACGTGAAGAAGAGCGGTATGCGGAAGCCCTGCAAAAATACGATCAAAGCTACGCGATCAATAAGTCGTTAAATCGTCTGGTGAGTGTGGCGTACAATCAACACAACCGCGCCAACATCTTATGGAAGCTGGGCAGACCGGATGAAGCTCGCGAAGCATTGAATGAGGCGTTCCAAATTTCCAACCAGCCCGATCGAAGTTACAAGCCATTGCTTCCGGATATCCAATTGAGTTATGCACAGATCAATCTTTCAGAACGGAAGTACAAAGATGCAGTGAAACAGATTGAGACTGCGATTTCGATGGCAGGCAATCAATATCCGGACATTCTTATAGAAGCGAAGTACTCTCTATGCCTTGCACAGACACTTTCAGGTCATCGCGACGGTCTTCGCCTGTGTGAGGAAGCTACGACTGCAGCTGCGGCATCCGGAGACGTCGCGCTTTATTCGCGAGCAATGTTGGCCCATTCGGAAGCGGCCCTTGAAGTTGGTCAAACACAATTAGCCTTGCAACTCGCAACTCAGGCTCAGCAAAGATTCGCCTCGAGTAATCAAAAAGATTCTGAGTGGCGTGCCTGGTTGATCGCTTCGCGCGCGAGCGCCAAATCCGGCGACGAACCAGGCAGCCAATCTCAGTTGGTCCACGCTCACGAATGTTTTCAGCAACTAGAACAAAAGTGGGGTCCGGAAGTATTCAAGCAATATTTAACGCGACCCGATGTGCAGTTCTATCGTAAACAACTCGGCTAAATAATGCTCAGCCGAATTCTTATGCTCCAAATCCCACAAAGGAGATGACTATGACTAATAACGAACCTGTCGAAACAGAAGATCCTGCTCCCAGCGATCAACCAACAGGTACCGGCGGTGGTGGTTCTGCGCCAACGACGAGTCCCAGCGATCAACCAACTGGCACGGGCGGCGGCGGCGGCGCCTCAAATCCAAGCGATCAACCAACCGGCACAGGTGGAGGTGGAGGGTAGATTTGTGATTAAGGAAAGATAACCATAACTTCGTGATTGAAGAGGCCGCTAAACGATGGCTCGGATGTTCCAAACGTCCGCGCCATCGTTTTTGCGGGTATCACAAGCGCGGCCTCGCAATTAGAGTAATGATTGCGACAAACAAAGCGGAGCCAATGATCGACCAGATGATGGGAAAAGCTGTGTCGCCGATTCTCACCGCAAACAGTTCGGGCAACCCAAGATTTCGTGCCAGCCACATCCCAAGGAGTGCTCCTATGAATCCCAGCGCGATAGACACGAGGCATCCGCCGCGGGAGTAACCAGTGATAGCTTGTCCCAAAGCGCCGCAGATTCCGGCGACGATGAGTAAGAGAATTACGTCAATTACGGTCATAAGAACCTCCCGCTCGTTAGTGTTTCCGGTTTTACAGCCAAATTTAAAATTTCAAATTTAAAATTTTAAATTTTTATCATCGACTGTCTGCCGCCGACCTCACGACGTCCCCGCCTTTCATTACAAAAAATACACGTTCGAGTTCACTTACGTCTCTTAAGGGATCTCCCAAAACAGCAATGATGTCAGCATACTTTCCGGTCTCAATGGCTCCGAGATCATTCGGACGTTCCAGCAGGTCCGCCGCGACAGTAGTTGCCGATTGTATTGCCTGCATTGGTGTCATTCCATACCTCACCATGTAGGAAAACTCTTTCGCCTGGTTCTCGGTCCAAGCATACCCGCCAGCATCCGTTCCGTAAGCAATTCGCACCCCTTTCTTGAGAGCGAGACCAAAAGCTTTTGCTTCCAAGTCTCGCATCGTAAGCCAGATTGGTGCACCTGCTGCCGCTCGACCTTCTGCCACGTACACTCCGACATAAATTGTAGGACACCAGTAAGTACCTTGCCGTACCATGCGGTCCATCAGTCCGGCATCCAGGCCATAACCATGCTCAATCGAATCCACACCAACTCGTAAGGCTGCATCAATTCCTTCCCAGCCCATCGCGTGCGCTGCCACACGACGGCCCAGGCGGTGCGACTCATCAACCATCGCCTTCATCTCTTCGTCGGTAAAATTTACCCACGAATGAAGTGCCCCATCTTTTAAGAAGTAACGACGATCGGCGTAGAATTTGATCCAATCAGCGCCGTACTTCACTTGTTCCCGCACCGCTTTCCGAACGTTATCGGCGCCATCAACTATTTGAACTCCCTCTGGCATTTTGAGTTCCCATGAATAACCAAGAAGCGGGTACATGCCCGTTGCAGAGAAGGCGCGCGTAGAGACAAACATTCGTGGCCCCTGGATCACGCCACGGTTAATCGCCTGCTTCACATCAACGTCAGCGTACATCGCACCCTCTGTCTCAAGGTCGCGCATCATTGTGAAACCATTCAAAAGACCCGTCCGCGCAGCGACGGTCGCGCGGATGGTTCTGTAAGGAATGGATTCCTTCAGAATCTGTTCATCGTAATCGGCACTTGTTATGTCTCCTTGAAGCAGGATGTGAGTATGACAATCGGCGAGTCCAGGCAACACTGTGGCTTTGGAAAGATCGATAACCCTCGCTGCCGCGGGCGCCGATCTCTGCATCGCCTCAAGTGGGCCTACAGCTTTGATTCGTTCTCCTTCAACCAGTATTCCCTGGTTCTCGAGGACTTTCCCGGCACGTACGTCGATCAATTTGCCTGCCTTGATCAGGACGACCGACACTGGGGCTTTGGTTTGAGCAACAAGATAGAGTGGAAACAAAAAGAGGATAAGAAAGGTAATGGTCTTCTTCATTCTGGTCTCCTTAGACTGAATGCGTGTTGTTGAAGGCTTTGCACAAGCACTTGGACGAGTACAGAAGTCGACAACAATACAGAACCGGGAGCGGTAGCGACCGGAACAAACGTGCATCTTGCGAGCCTGAGCCTTGACATCCGGTCGCTACCGCTCCCGGCTTTCTATTGTTGTGTTGCTCATCCTGCGATTCTCATGCAAGGGCACTCTTCAAAATCCGTTTTGTCGTCGCCATTCGTGAATGACATCCGCTGGACTTCTTTTGTTGCCATCGACTTCGTAGTTCAAACGACGCATTTCTTCCGTAGACAATGCATTTCCGAGTTTCTCAATGACTTCGCGCAGAGCTGGTACACGGGCCAGCGAATCTTTCCGCGCGAGGTAAACGGCTTCGTATGGAGGAAAGTAATGCTTGTCGTCTGCGAGTTGGAATAGATCTAACGCGGCGATTCTTCCCTCCGTAGAATTTCCCGCAATCAAATCGACTCTACCGGTTGCGAGTGCAATGTAAGTCAAAGAGAGATCCATTTCACGTACTTCGGCAAACCGCAGTCCATATGCGCGAGAAAAACCGGGATAACCATCCGCACGCGACATGAAGTCCTGACCAAATCCCGCTCGCCACTGTGGGGCATACGAGACAGCGTCAGAAACATTCTTCAAGTTAAGCTTCCGTGCATCGGCTCCGCGCACGAGAATGGCAAACGTGTTTTCAAAGCCAAGCGGCGGACTTATTTCTATGCCGAATTTTTCTGCATATTCCCGTTTGACTTGGTCATAAACCGCGCGTGGATCCGTGATCGGTTGATGATGAAGAATGGCAGTGTAAGAAGTGCCGGTATATTCCGGATAGATGTCTACTGCTCCTGACACCAGTCCGTCATGGGGCAAGTTTCCCCCGAGCTCGAAGTTGCGCACTACCAAGACGCCGCGGTCTTCGAGCATCTGTGCCACGATCTCACCCAACAGAATTGATTCAGTGAAATCCTTTGTGGCAACCACCAGTTTTGCCGTATAGGTGCTTGAATCCGATCCACTTCGACGGCTGGCCCACGCAGAGTAGCCAACGAGCATCAACAGCACGACTGTCATAGCCACTAGTGCTTTCTTTGAAGCGCTCGCTGCCCTGCTTCCGGGTGAGAAATATTTTTCAGCCCGCCCCAGGATAAAGTCCGCAGCCAGGGCCAGGAGCGCAGCCGGTATTGCACCCGCTAAAAGAAGATTGTTGTCATATTGCCGTAGGCCTCGAAAAATCAGGACACCCAGACCCCCAGCGCCAACAGCAGCCGCAATCGTTGCCACACCGATAGAGATCACCATTGCGACTCTGACACCGGTCAGGATCACGCTCATCGCCAACGGCAATTCGACTTGTGACAGAATCTGACGGTCTGTCATTCCCATTGCAACTGCGGCTTCACGAACGGCTGTATCAACTCCAGCTATGCCGGTTACCGTGTTGCGAATAATCGGAAGAAGTGAATAGACAACAAGCGCAACGATCGCGGTTCGCGCTCCAATGCCTCCAATAAATGGTAGCGGAATCAGGAAACCGAATAGAGCCAGACTCGGAATCGTCTGCATCACGTTTGCTATCGCCAGGACTGGCCCACGCAACGAGCGCTTGCGCGTTAATACAATGCCAGTAGGTATTCCGATCACTACTGCTATCAATATGGAAACGAGTACGAGCTCAACATGCTCGCGCAAGCGCAGTATTAACTCTCCACCGTTTTGTTGCAGGAACGTTAGGAGGTTCACTGTGTGCCTCCTAACGTGGCACGTCCTTCAGCAATTGATAGCGTTTCCAGGTAGGCGCGGGCGTGGTCTTCCTTGGATTCAAGAAACTGATCGGGAGTGTCTACAAATAAGAGCCGGCCTGCGTGCATCAGGCCAATCCGAGTGCCAAGCACTAATGCCTCGCGCACATCATGTGTCACGCACACGGCAGTTTTTTCCAGACGCTGAGTGAGGGAAACAAACTCTCGTTGCAGATTTGCGCGCGTTAGCGGATCGAGCGCGCCGAACGGCTCATCCAGCAGCAACAGTGGTGGGTCCGCCGCCAGCGCTCGTGCAACACCAACGCGTTGTTTTTGACCTCCAGATAATTCGTTAGGATAGCGCGCCGCAAATTCCGCAGGTTCCAAACCAACTAGCGCGAGCAACTCCTTGACTCGAGCATCGACTCTCGGCGGTTCCCAGCCTTCGAGTGTAGGAACCAGGGCTACGTTTCGCTCAACGGTGAAATGAGGGAACAGTCCTCCTTCTTGAATGACGTAACCAGTTCGTCTCCTCAACCTGATCGGATCCCATTCTGCAGTTGACTTACCTTCGACCAATACCGTGCCTGCAGTGGGTAGCAGCAAACGGTTAATTAGCTTAAGTGTCGTGGTCTTGCCGGAACCCGATTCACCAAGCAACACCAGCGTTTCGCCGAGTTCAACGGTTAGGTTGAGATGGGAAATGATTGGTGAGGAGTGTCCGGGGACCGAGTAACTGACATCTCGAAACTCAACGAGGGGCGTCGTCATTTTGTCAGTTGTCAGTTGTCAGTTGTCAGTCGGTATGAACAGCGACCACGGACGACAGACAAGTGACTCTACGTAGCCAATAGCAGATTGCTGCTAAAGCGCTGCTGAGAATCCAGCCAGGTACGAGTACACCGAAAACCGGTCGCAGTTGCCAGGCTTTCGATATCGGCTAAGTCGTACTTATACGAGTTCTCGGTATGAATCCGCTCGCCGACGTCGAAATGAACCTTGAGTCCGACCTTTCGAATCGTCACGACCTGGTCCAATGTACTCTCGATGTAGATCTCTACTCGACCGAGCTCTTCGTTGTAATGTGCGTGATGCTTAAACGTGGCGGGTTTGAAGTCACCATCAAGCTCGCGATTAACTCTTAATAGCAGGTTCAGGTTAAAAGCGGCAGTAACTCCAATTGCATCATCGTAAGCAGGTTCGAGGATCCTGCGATCCTTCTTAAGATCAGCGCCAAGCAGGAGTGCATCACCGACGCTCAATACATTCCGTAACGCTCGGAGAAACTTTGGCGCTTCCGACCGGCCAAAGTTGCTGATGTTTGAGCCGAGAAAGAGCGCAAGCGTTCTGCTGCCCCGAGGTTTTCTGGCCAACTGGGCCAGGGCATCAAAATACTCTGCCGCGTATGCCTCAATCCGGAGGCGAGGGAAGGACTGCAACAGAATGCGCGAACCGCTTTCCAACGCTGAAGCAGAAATATCAACCGGGACAAACTTTACTGAATCCTGTTTTCTGAACAGGGCTTCAATTATTAGACGAGTCTTCGAGGCGCTTCCACTACCCATCTCCAACAGAGTCGTAGCACCGTGTACTGAGTTCACGATCTCGTTTGCATATCGCTCGATTATCTCGTTCTCTGCTCTCGTCAAATAGTATTCGGGTAAAAGACAGATCGCTTCGAAGAGCTGTGACCCAAGTTCATCGTAGAAGTATTTGGGCGAAAGTCTCTTGGGCGTTGCTGAGAGACCACTGCGCACGTCTTCCGCAAAACCAGTGAGAGGATCTCGGGTGATCAGGTTATGAATCAGGAGCCTGTTTTCGCGAACGGGAGCAAGTTGTGTTTGCAAGGCTGCGCCTCCTCACTTGCGGCTCGGACGTTTTAGGGGGTGGCCTATCATAGCCGATCAAAGGCCATAAGCACGATTGTGGCAAGGACATCCACGGATTACACAGATTACACAGATTAAAAAGCCCAGCAGGAACGGCAGAAAAATCACGAATCCTGATTTCATTCGAGCCATCATGATCGAATCTGTGTAATCTGTGTAATCTGTGGATGGGCACCATTGAGTCGTGACTTGACCGCAAAAGCATTGGTAGGCAAGATCGAGCGCTATGTTTTATCCGAAAGTTCTTGATCCCCTGCCCCGGCGCATCGCCTTTTTTACTTCCATCTTTTTATTCCTCTTGTTCGCTTCCGGAGCTTACAGCTTAACTGCTGCTCAAAGTTTTAGTTTTACGCGTGAGATCGAGTCGCCAGAGACGGTTTCTGTCACGATCAAGAACCGACAAGGACGCGTCAACGTTGTAGCCTCGGACGAGCAACAAAAGAAGGTTACGCTCCAAGGAAGCTCAGTCGGGGCATCGGTTACGGAATCAGATTTTGACATCGTTACTAAAGGTGGCTCGATTGATCTAAACGTCCATGACCGAGGTGAGCGTGATCGTATCGACGTCTCTGTCCGCATTCCTTCTCGCTCGAAAGTCGTGGTCGTAGGAGAAGCGGGAGCAGTGTCGGTGGTAGGCAATGTTGAATCGGCCCAAGTCGGCACTAACACTGGAACGATTCACGCTGATGTGCCCGTTGAAGCATTGAAGGTTAACTTTCTGTGGACCGCCAGCAGACCGAGATACTTGAGTGATGTTGAGCTGCCCGAAGTAAAAGAGAAACGAGCTGGCACCTTTGCGATCTCTGGAAAGCTTGGCGAAAAGAAGGCAGCGAAGGAGGACCGTGTTGAGCTTGATTTTCATACTCAACGCGGCGTGGTATTGCTCAATGTAGATCCAACAATGGTACCAACCGATCTTCGTGAGCGACCGTTGACAGAGGCAGCAAAGGCGATCGTGCGGAGTGGTGACAGCCAACTGGTTGATGCCATCAGAAAAGTCTCACCGAAGATGTTTGGTGACTATGCGAAGACCTTACCGCCGCCGGAGCGCGAGCCTTCGCTGAGCAGACGTAAACCACCCGATCAGCTCGTTAGCACCATCGCTCCTCAATTGCTCAGGTTTAATGCGAGTGTCACAGATCGAAATGGGCGCGCGATTGGTGACATGAAGGAGTCGGACTTTGAGGTCTATGAAAATGGTGTAGAGCGCAAGGTGACGAACGTAATGCAGGTGCACGAGCCATTTAATCTGGTGCTGTTGCTCGATGTGTCAGGCAGCGTTGAGGAGCGCATCGACTTCATCCGCAAAGCCGCGCGCGATTTCCTGCAGACCGCGAGTCCTCAGGACCGGATCGCGATCATAAGTTTTAGGGACGACATACAGGTAATCTCAAACTTCAGCACCGATCGAAGGATTCTTTCTAAGCAGCTCGATGATATTGACGCGGGAGGCGCAACTTCGCTTTACGATGCTTTGGCCTACGTCCTCGCGGAAACGGTAAAACCGTTGCGCGGTGAGCGGACCGCCGTTGTGATTCTTTCGGACGGAGACGACAACAGATCGTTTATCCCCTTCAACGCTGTGTTGGAAGCCACCATTGAGTCCGGAGCGTTGATTTATCCACTTTACGTGCCTTCAGGTCTCATTCCCGAATCAAGCGTTCCGCGCCCCGAGATAACAATCGATCCGTTGCGTACTCGCTACCTAACCCTCACAACGCGCGCCGACGAGGAAGGCCGTAAGCTCGCTACTGTGTCGGGTGGAGTTTACTATCCGATCCATCAACTTCGTGATCTCCGGCGGGCGTACGACGATGTAGTGCAACAGCTGCGGACGGCTTACACAATCACTTACGCCTCAAACTCAACTCCGTCGGGTAGCCGTCGTGTCAGGGTACGCGCGAACCGTGACGGTGCTTCGGTGCGGTTGAGTCCCGTAATTAATGTGGCCACTCCTTAACTATTGCCGATTGCCAATTTCCGATTGCCGATTAGCCGTTACGATTTCGATTCAGCAGATGACTTTGCAAATTTAAAATTTTAAATTTCAAATTTTAAATTTCAAATCAAAACAAAGTTTGGCAATTGGCAATAACCGTACATGCCTCAACCACTCTTCCATGCCCTGTTTGATGAAGTCGAACGCCGGCCATTAACTGTGTCGGAGTTGACGGCGAACGTGCGCAAGGCGATTGAGGCGCGGTTTTCGACGGTGTGGGTTGAAGGTGAAATCTCAAACTTCAAAGCACATTCGTCCGGACACTGGTTCTTCACACTCAAAGACGACTCTGCGCAGTTAAAAGCAAAGTGTTTCAGGTCTACGAACGCACGAATTCGCTTTCGACCCACTGATGGCTTACACGTTCGTGCGCGCGGCCGTCTAACCGTTTATGACCCACGAGGCGAGTATGAGCTCGTAGTTGAAGCGCTCGATCCCGTGGGTGCCGGAGCGCTTCGAATCGCGTTCGAACAATTACGCGATCGACTCCAGGCGGAAGGGCTTTTCGCCGATGGTCTGAAGCGAACGCTTCCTACTCTGCCACGTCGGGTAGGTGTCGTCACCTCACCGACTGGAGCGGCAATTCGCGACATCCTCAACGTGATCTCTAGGCGAACACGAACCGTGCACGTGCTTTTCTCTCCGGCACGCGTCCAGGGAGATGGGGCAGGAAGCGACATCGCGCGAGCGATCAGATTGATAAACGATTATCACAAACGTGCTCTCCGCGAAGATCGATTAGCTGATCTCGTCGATGTGCTTATTGTTGGTCGAGGCGGAGGTTCTACTGAAGACCTCTGGGCCTTCAATCAAGAGGAGGTTGCGCGCGCCATTCGTGCTTCAGCAATCCCAGTCATCTCTGCAGTCGGCCACGAGACTGATTTCACGATTGCAGACTTTGTAGCTGACAAACGAGCAGCTACACCTTCCGCCGCGGCCGAACTCGTTGCCGCGCAAGAAGATCACATCTGCGCTTCGTTAGAGCGCCTGGGTCAACAACTAACACGGCTCATGCGTTATAAAGTCCTTTCAGGGCGCAATCAGGTGCAGGAGCAAGCTCTCTCGCACGTCTTCAATAAAGTGCGAACGCAATTACGTCGTTCTCAATCGAGCACCGACTTCGCCACTCAACAGCTGCACCAATTAATGGGTCGAAGGATGTCGGCAACTCGCGCTCGCGTTGATCTGTTCGCGCATAAGCTTTCTCCCGTGCAAATCGAAATGCGTCTGGCTAATGCGCAAATGCGTCTCGCTGCTGCCCAAAACAATAATCACGCGGCGGTTACCACGACGATGGGCAATGCACGCAAGCGTTTGAGCTTAGCGGCTGCATCACTCGACGCACTTTCTCCGTTGGCGGTGCTTCAAAGAGGCTACGCGATCGCCCAGAAGGATGATGGTCAATTGTTACGCGAGGCGGGTGCGGTTTCGGTTGGTGATGAGATTCGGGTCCGTCTGGCGCACGGCCGCCTTGATGCGCGTGTTGAAAAAGTTCAGGATTCAATGGAATGAGTCAGATGCAAGACAGTCGACGCAAGATCGTCATCGACCTCAGCCCCGGTCAAGGTGTGCGCAAGGTCCAAACGGGCGCTGCGAAACGACGATGGCCCAAAGTCCTTATGGGACTCTCGGTCTTCGTCGTGATCGCGGGGGTATTGCTTATGGCTGGGGCTGTGGTGTGGTGGCAGTATTACAAGACGAGGCCGTCATATGCCCTGGCTGTCGTTGTTGATTCGATCCAGCGGAATGATCCGGCCTCATTGAATGAAGTATTGGATAGCGAAAAGGTTGTTTCTAATCTCGTCGGTCAAGTAACACAGACGGCATCCGCGCGCTACGGAGGGGAGCCGTCGCTCGTAAATCGCCAGCGCATTGAGTCGTTGATACCAGGTCTGTTGCCACGAGTAAGACAGAACATACAGGGTGAACTGGCGAGACCACTTCAACAGATCGCCGAGAGAGTCGGCAACAAACCTTTCGTCCTTGTAGCTGTGACAATTCCTTACGTCGTGGACATCAACACCAACGGTGACACTTCAACCGCCTCTTTTAAAGACGGCAATAAGGTTACACAACTCACGATGGAACGAATCTCGGGACAATGGAGGATCACAGCAATCAAAGATGACGAAGTTGTACAGCGGATAGTCGATAAGATCATTCAAGAGTTGCCCTCGGTAGGACAGCCGCTAACCCAACCACTTGGCCGGGATCTCTCGCCAAGATCACGATCACGTTCCCGTTCTCGTCACAATCGATGAGCGAAAGAGTGTGAAGAGATGAGTAACGAGCAACATTTGAGATCATTTGAAGCCTCTTTGGAAGCGCTTGAACAGATAGTTCGTGAACTGGAGCAAGGCGATCTGCCACTGGAGAAGAGCCTCGAACTATTCGAACAAGGCATTCGTCTTTCGCGAGAGTGTCAGGAGCGACTTAGTCAGGCGGAACGAAAAATCGAAGTGCTTCTGCGAGACAATCAGGGACGCCCGGTCGCTAGCCCATACGATCAATCCAGGATCACCACTGAAGATTCTGAGCTCGAAGCATGACGACAGTCTCAAAATCTCCTACGACAATTGAGAATAGTTTCAATGAATTTGCGGCGGTGCTGCGTCCGCTAATCGATCGTGAACTTAGCAGGTTGTTACCATCTGAAACTGAGGCTCCTGCGAACGTACACAGTGCGATGCGGTGGAGTGTCTTCGCAGGTGGCAAACGATTTCGGCCTCTGCTCGTCGTTGTAGCCGGAGAAACTTTCGGGGCCGATCACGAGTCGCTTCTCTCCACCGCGTGTGCATTCGAGTTTATACACACCTATTCGCTGATACATGACGACCTGCCTTCCATGGACAACGACGAGCTGCGGCGAGGTCAACCGACTTGTCACGTACGGTACGGAGAAGGAATTGCCATTCTGGCTGGAGACGCATTACAGACGTTGGCGTTTAAGACTATCTCGGGAAGCGGGCAACTCTCGTTTGAAACACGCGTGCATTTGATCAATGAACTGTCTCGAGCAGCGGGAACGCCTCTGGGAATGGTGGCGGGTCAAGCGGAAGACCTTGCTGCGGAATCGCGTGCGGTGAACAGTGAAGAGTTGGAACAAATTCATCGTCTAAAAACAGGAGCGCTGATAATTGCGGCTGCGCGTTGTGGCGCAATCATCGCGGGCGCGGACAAAGAAGAGCTGGCCGCCGTAACTGAGTACGCGAGTAATCTTGGACTCCTGTTTCAGATTACTGATGACCTGCTTGATGTGACTGCCACAGCAGAAGCACTCGGGAAGACTCCCGGCAAGGACGCTCGATCAGAGAAGGCCACTTATCCCGCATTGTATGGAGTTGAGTTGGCACGCGAACGAGCTCATCAGGTCCATTCGCAAGCATGCTCGGCACTCGAACGGATCAAAAGACCTACTGACCGTCTCCACTCAATCGCCGACTTCATTCTCAACCGCAGCGCGTAACTCTTTGGAGTGCGGTGACTCGTCACCGCTTTCCCATCCCACGACCACAAATTCTCGGTCCCTTTTGGAGTGCGGTGACTCGTCACCGCTTTCCCATCCCACGACCACAAATTCTCGGTCTCTTTTGGACTGCGGTGACTCGTCACCGCTTTCCCATCCCACGACCACAAATTCTCGGTCTCTTTTGGAGTGCGGTGACTCGTCACCGCTTTCCCATCCCACGACCACAAATTCTCGGTCCCTTTTGGAGTGCGGTGACTCGTCACCGCTTTCGTACTTCACCGCCACACTCTCCCTTGCTTGAACTCAAGCTAAGCCTCGAATAGCCCCCGAAGTTCCGTGACTTGTCACTGCTTCTCCTCTCCTCGAAAATCAATACCAGAAAAATAACGAAGAGGAGTTCCTCACGAATGATCAATCTAACTAAGGACTGGCCTCATGCTCCCATTCACAGATTAGATTCAGATGGCGTGTACATCGTCACTGCGGCAACACTTCACAAGGCGCGTTTATTCGATAATCCACAAAAGTTAACGCTTTTGGAGAGCTCACTTTTGTCACTTTCGAAGATGTACGGCTGGAGACTCGAGGCGTGGGCAGTGTTCTCAAATCATTATCACTTCGTAGGTCGCAGTACTCTCGATTCTGTCGAACTCAGTATTCTGCTGACGCATGTTCACGCCAATACTGCGCGAGAGCTAAATCAAATTGATCAGGCAACGGGCCGCAAAGTGTGGTTCAACTTTTGGGATAGCAAATTGACCTACGAGCGCTCCTACCTCGCACGTCTAAATTACGTCCATCAGAATGCAGTTAAGCACGGGTTCGTTTTTGTAGCGAATCAGTATCCGTGGTGTTCGGCAGCCTGGTTTGAGCGCACGGCGACGCTGTCGATGGTACGGACCATTTATAGTTTTAAGACTGATAAGCTGAAGATAATGGATGATTTCTAACTAGGATTGGCGAAAAGAAAGCGGTGACGAGTCACCGCACTCCAAAGGCGTGTTTGAAGCGAGAGTCGAGAGCTGAGAGAAAGCGGTGACGAGTCACCGCACTCCAAAGGCGTGTGTGAAGCGAGAGTTGAGAGCTGAGAGAAAGCGGTGACGAGTCACCGCACTCCAAAAGCGTGTGTGAATCGAGAGTTGAGGGCTAAGAGAAAGCGGTGACGAGTCACCGCACTCCAAAGCGTTTCATCTGTTTCAATTTTTCAGGAATGAAGGCTGTAATCTGATGTGTTTCTTGGCGGCCGTCTGCGAAAGTCTGGAAGAGAGTAAAGTCAGGTAAGGATAGACAACTAAGAGGCGATTGATGGTTGTAGCCGGTGTCGATCCCAATCGCGCTGTGTGAGATGTAGATCCCATGCCGGCCTAACCGTCCGAGCAAGGGAAGAAATGGCGTGGGGGTATGACCAAAGATGCACGGCTTACCGCGATAGTTCTTGTAGAAATCAACGTCCCGAGTCCACAGCAAGGCTTGCGGCGACCCCTCACTTGGATGTTTACCTTGGTCCAAGCCCGCATGAACGTAGATCGCGTAGTCGTCTTCATGGTACAGAGGCATTGATCTGAAGAAGGTCAGATGCTCCTCGGGAACCGAACTGGCAATTGACGCACGCGCGTTTTCAAGGTCCTGTTCAGTATTGATCTCTAAACGCTTCTGCGTGTACTGCTCAAATGTGCGCTCGCCTCCGGTAACCGGTGTGATCCAAATGTTGCTGGTACCGTCGATGAACTCGAGCAACATCTGTTCATGATTGCCGCGAAGACAATGAACTTTCTCCGGTCGCTCGTCCATCAGCTTCACCACATAATCAACGCAGCCCGGTGCATCTAATCCGCGGTCAATCAAGTCACCGAGAAAGATGAGAGTATCCTCAGCTTCATCGAGAGGTAACATCTCCAACAAGCTCTGAAGTTGAGCGCATCGTCCATGAATGTCACCGACCACGAATGTCTTCATTCGAGTGTGTCCTCGGCTTTTTCGGGTGGTTTAATCCGGCTAATCAACTCTTGGAACCGCGGGTCCTGATGCATGTCCGTCCAATTCGTGTCGCTCAGGAACCAACGGTAGTTTTCGTTTCCTAAGCCGATCGCAGTCTCTAACCACCTGAACGCCTCGACCTGTTTTCCTTGTAGCAAGTAAGCCGATGCCAACCAGTAAGAGATGTCGTAGTCTGAAGAGGCTACCTGCTTTACGCGTTGTGTTATCTGTTCACTCGCCAACTGATGTTTGCCCTGAGCACTGAGACAGATTGCCAGTATCGGTCGAATACCGTCGATGCGTGGATGCCGCTCTAATACCTGCTGCAGTAATTGTGTGGCGGCTTCAACTTTGCCCTGGTAGTAAAACACGCTGGCGCGGAAGGTTTGAATTAGTGGATGTTCCGGCTCGAGCTCGGCACCTTTGTCCAGCTCTTTCAGTGCCTCGTCGTATCGTTTCTGATAGGTCATGACTCGCGCCCGGTTGTAACTTGCGACGACAGCCTCAGCTGGATTTAACTTCACCATTCGATCGAAGCTACGCAACGCAGCATCGTATTGGCTGTCCAATCGCGCAACCACTCCCCGGACAAAATGGACACCAACATCATTCGGGTATTCCTGCCGGAGACGGTGAATCTCCTCACGCGCTTTTGGCTTCTGGCCATGAGTGAGATAGATGAACACCATATGCATTCGAGCTTCGAGCAGCTTCGGATCAAGAGCTAGTGCTTCCTCAAATTCTTTTTCCGCTTTCGCGTGATCGCTCGTATCTCCCACGCCTTTGAGCACACGATTGACATAACAACCACCCAACGCAGAATGGGCAAGCGCGAAATTCGGATCGAGTTCAATTGCTTTTTTAAAGTGCTCTATTGCCGAGTCAACGTCTTCACGAGCAACCGTGTGGTAAATAAACTGGCCCATGCAGTGACGGCCGCGTAGATACTCTTCGGAGGCGGCTCCGTGCGTAGTAGATCCTTTTCCCAACTCCTTCTGCTCATCTGGACTCAACTCCACCCGCAGTCCCGTGACAATGTGGTTCACTATCGAATCTTGCACCGTAATCACGTCACTCGCGTCTGCATCCAAACGGTCGCTCCAGAGTATTTCGCTCGTGCGCACATCCAACAATTGAGCAGTGACGCGAAGCCGATCGCCCGAACGTAGAAAGCTCGCGGTAAGAATCGCGTCAACGCCCAGCTCGTGCCCAGCTTCGGCCGGGTCTATCTGCTTACCCTGATACTTAACAATGACCGAAGAAGCACGTACTACGAGCGAACGCACGCGAGCCAATTCAGTTATGACTGCATCGGCAAGAGAGAACTCATAAAACTCACTCTCCTTATCGTTTCCGAGATTCTTGAAAGGGAGGATGGCGACGCTCTTTCGCTCTTTGTCGGCGAAGCTCGTTGGTGTTTCGTGTGCTTGCGCTGCTCGCACCGCCGTGGCCTGGCTAATCTGCGGAGCTGAAGTCAGCTCTCCGGTTACATTCTTCAACCAGCGCAGCGCTCGCGAGACTGCTCCCTTCGAATCCAAATGACGAGGAGCAACAGACGCCACTTCGATTCCGGGCGACGAAATGACTCCCAAGTCGCGCAAGACGGAAGTTAAGTCGTCCTTAAATTGAGAGATCTTTTGATAACGATTGCGAGGATCTTTGGCCAGAGCCTTATCGAGTATTTGTTGTAGACGAGGAGGAACTGGAGTAGGTCGAGCTTCAGTGAGCGGAATAGGATCTTCGTGCAGAACTGCGTGGCGAACATCTACCGCTGTTTTGCCTCGAAAGGGCCACGTCCCCGTCAGCATCTCGTAAAGTAAAACGCCAGTAGAAAAGATGTCAGCTCGAGAATCGACACGATCACCGCGAGCTTGTTCGGGAGCCGCATAGGTAGCCGTACCATAAGGTACGCCTACCTCGGTCAATTCAGTGTGATGAATTCCGGAACTGCGTGCGGCATCCTCGTCCAATAACTTTGCTAATCCAAAGTCAAGTACCTTTGCCTGTCCCTTGCTGGTGACCATCACATTTCCGGCTTTGATGTCGCGATGCACGATCCCTGAAGCGTGAGCAACAGCGAGCGCGTCCGCTACCTGAATAGCAATCGATAGTGCACTCTCGAGTTCCAGCGGCCTGCCATTCACGAGCTGACGCACATTGCGCCCCTCCACAAACTGCATGGCAATGAAATGGATCCCGTTGATTTCGTTCAGATCAAAGATGGTGCAGATGTTCGGATGGTCCAAAGCAGAAGCAAGACGAGCCTCGCGCTCAAAACGCTTGAGGTTTGATTCCTTAGTTGTGAGTTCCGCAGGCAATACTTTTATGACAACAGTGCGACCCAACTTAGAGTCGATCGCCCGGTACACAGTTCCCTGTCCACCCGCACCGATCTTCTCGAGAATTTTGTAATTCCCTAGAGTTGTTCCGACCATTGTCTTTTAGATGCCGCCTTTTTAACTCCGAAACGCGCGGAATTCAAATGGCGAATTCAATTACCCATCAGGATCATTTCAGTTGCGTCTAGCGCATCGATCCACCCGCCGTCGAGACGGTCATAAAACTGCTATCATTCTCCCCAAGCTTTAGCTTGGGGTTAGCGATAGCGAAGAACCTCTGCAAACGTTTCAACGGTTTATCTGCTTTCGACGCAAGTGGCTCAATTCGCCACTGATTCCAAAACCGTTGAAACGGTTCCCGAAGCTGATCACACCACTTCTCCCCAAGCTAAAGCTTGGGGAGAATAAGAAGCGAGTCTTCGATAGTCTTTACCGCGACATGATACTGACTAAACCTACCTGCTCCGCATGCGTGGTACTGACTCCTGCGCAGCAAAAGGCGGCCGGTGAGGGCCGCCCAGTTTTTCCGAATTTGGACTGCTTATTCTGCGACTCCCATCTGCCACAGCATAAAGGCGTAGTCAAAAGCCACCTCACGCAGGTAATCGTAACGACCAGACGACCCACCGTGACCAGCGCCCATGTTTGTCTTCAGCAGCAGAGGATTGTTGTCGGTCTTGGTTGCACGGAGTTTCGCGACTAGTTTTGCGCCTTCCCAATACGGCACTTGGCTGTCGTTCAATGAGACCTTTACCAACATTGCTGGATAATCTTTCGCAGAGATGTTGTCGTAAGGTGAATACTTCCTCATGTAGTCGAAAGCCGGCTTCTCGTTGGGATTGCCCCACTCGATGTACTCGCTCGTGGTCAGTGGTAGCGAGGCGTCCAGCATCGTGTTCAGCACATCAACGAACGGCACTTGTGCAACGACAGCTTTGAAGAGGTCGGGGCGCATGTTTGTTACCGCGCCGACAAGCAGTCCGCCGGCACTGCCACCCTGAATTACGAGCCGATCAGAGGAGGTATAGTTGTTCTTAACAAGATGTTCAGCGCTCGCGATGAAGTCGGTGAACGTATTCAACTTGTTCATCATGCGGCCGGCCTGGCGCCACTCTTCACCCATCTCACCGCCACCACGAATGTGTGCGATCGCGTAGATCACTCCACGGTCGAGTAAGCTGAGTCGATTCGAAGAGAACGTAGGCGCCATCGATGCGCCATAAGAGCCATAGCCGTAAAGTAATAGAGGTGCCTTACCATCTATCTTCACTCCACGACGATAAACAACTGACATTGGAATCTTCGTACCGTCAGAAGCAGTCGCGAAGATACGTTCCGAAACGTAGTTCTTCTTGTCGAAACCTCCAGGTACTTCCGTCTCTTTCAGCAGCGTGCCTTGCTGTTTATTCATGTCGTAGTCAAAAACAGAGCTGGGCGTGACCAACGACTGATAGCGATAACGAACAACGTCTGTATTGAACTCGCGGTTCACGTCAATGCTCGCTGCGTAAACCGGTTCGGGAAACTTGATTCGATGCGATTTGTTACTTTTCAAATCGATCACGCGAAGTTTCTGCAACCCACTTTCCCACTCAGAAACCACTACGTAATTTGCGAAGAAGCTCAAATCGTCGACCTTGACCGACGGTTGATGCGCGATGAACTCTTTCCAATTTTTCTCGGATGGATCCGCAACCGGCGCTGTCACGACTCGGAAGTTCTTCGCACCCTTATTCGTGCGAATGTAAAAGAGATTCCCATGATGATCGACGTCGTATTCGTGTTCCGGCTGACGCGCGAGAATCAGCTTAGGCTCGGAACTGGGATTGTTTGCCGGAATGTAGCGAAACTCAGTCGACGTTTTGGCATACGATCCGATAAAGATCATCGCTTTGTCGCGTGAGCGGCCTCCAAATAAATCAAACAATTCATCCTTCTCTTCATACACGAGGTCAGTTTTATCGCTTCCAAGCACGTGCCGGAAGAATTTGTCAGACCGCTTTGTCACCGCATCTTCAGTGGCGAAGAAAAGGGTTTTGTTGTCTGTGGCCCACATCACGCTGCCGACTCGTTCAAAACGTTCCGGGAGCAGTTCTCCTGTTCGCAGGTCCTTCACCTGCAGCGTGTATTGGCGGTAGCCGGTGGTGTCAGTGCTGTAAGCGAGCAGGTGGCCATCATCGCTAACGACGAACGCGCTGATGCTGAAGAACTTGAAACCTTTTGCGAGTTCGTTTTGATCGAGGATAACTACTTCTTTCGCGTCGAGGCTGCCCTGTTTGCGGCAGTAGATCGGGTACTGTTTACCCTGCTCGGTTCGCGTGTAGTAGAAGTAGTTCCCCCAACGGTAGGGCACCGTGAGATCAGTTTCCTTTATATGGCCGACCATCTCTTTGTAGAGCTTCTCCTGCAGCGCTTCGGTCGGCTTCATGACCGCATCAGTAAACGCGTTCTCGGCGTTCAGGTATGCAAGCACGTTTGGGTTGGTCTTCTCGCGAAGCCAGAAGTAATCATCCACCAGCGTAACGCCATGGATGTCGGTGGTTTTAGATTTCTTTTCTGCCATTGGTGGTTTGGGTGGAGTGCTGGAGCCCGTCCCGTTTCCATCGCGGGTCGACTGGGCAACTGCAAGGTTGCTGGTTACAAAGATGGAGACTAAGAGCGCAATTAGAGTGTTGCGAACCTTCATGATTGATCCTCATTAGCAAACTAACAGCTGATAGCGTTTTAGCGAGGAGTCATGCCCCCACAGCGATTTGTGAGAGCTACGAATGGGTTTGGGTTCAGCCAGCGCACGGCCAGCTAATCGTGAACAGTTCAGCCTCGTGGGGGATTTCCCCAGCCTGAACCTTTGTAGACTCCGTTCTCGACGATGCTGGGAACGGTGGGATCGCCACCTGAGAATGAGAACATTTCAGCGCGTCGCGCACGATCATTTTGTGCATCGTACTCAATGAAAGGGATGTTCTTGGAATTGTAGTAGTCGCGTGCTTGCTGACAGTAAGGACAACCTGGTTTCGTATAGATGACGATCGCCAACTCTTGTGACCTCCGTAGGCCAATAGTTTATCAATCTAGCTGAAAGATGCGAAATGAGGCTGAGGTTTGCGCAAAAAAGTGCCAAGTACGACTGTAGCGACTCAACAATACAGAACCGGGAACGGTAGCGACCGGATGCTACACACAGCTAACCAGTTGAATTGACTCGAGAAGATCTGCATACGTTGAGCGTTGCTTCCGGTCGCTACCGCTCCCGGTTCTCTAATTCGTTGTCGAGTTCTACATTCCTAGCGACTTTTTGTGCAAAGCCAGGTCAGTACTTGGGACTAAAATTTCGGAGATCCGATATACTGCCCGCCGAAATGAAGGAGGAGACAATCGAACAAGCCCCACCAGCCCCAGTTGAGAGCGATCTCCTCGATCCTTACGAAAAGCTGATCCGCATAAACGTGCTGGGGAAAGAAGTTGAAGTACCGGAAAGCAACCGGTTACTGCGCTGCTTTCAATATCTATCATTGCATACCATTTCCTATGGAGACTTCTGTTGGAATGGTGAGTGTACCAACTGTCAGATCTGGTATCACTCGCCTGGTCAGAATCAGGAGAATGATAAGCCAGCGCTTGCGTGTAGATTGGAAGTTATTGAAGGAATGATAGTGACGAGCCTGAGTCACTTCATCAAACTTGAGGGCATAACTAAATAGACTTTCTTGGCCATCGAGCATTACTTAACGATGAGAGACTCTCGATTTCAAACTGAGTGCTCAAGGTTAATAAGCTCGAGGTTAGGAAGGGTGGTTTATCAAATAGACCTTTCTGTCTGTCAACCCTTACTCAACTTTGAAAGACTCTCGATTTCAAACTGAGTGCTCAAGGTTAATAAGCTCGAGGTTAGGAAGGGTGGTTTACCCCCGCCTCAACTTCGAATGCGTTCAACCCCAACTTACGGGCCTGAAACTGCAACAGCTTTACCATTCCTGATCTCAAAGTAGCCCGCCCCATGAGGAGCATTAACCGTTACAAACCAATAACGGTAGCGCTTTCCTGGAACAAGAGCAGGAGGCGGTTCTAACTTAGGTTTGCTCTGTCGATAACCTTTTGGAACTACGCCATAAGTTATCGCTTGCAGATCTTCGACTAATGCCGCACCGCGTTCACCTTTCTCTTCAGGTTCGATCTTCTATAATGCGTATGTGTCGTCGAAAGGATCGGATTGCGCAATTCGCTCTTGCTCTGGCCCGTATATTATTAGCTCGCCAAGTCTGCCACTTCCTTTCAGAATAAACCGCGGTGGGTTTTCACCCTCCAATCTCACTTCGGTTCGACGCTCACAAGATGACATCAGGAAGAGAAGGATCATGCATAACAGGAGAGTCTTCATGTCTTTTCTGTATTCAAAAAAACCCATGCACAAGATTTAGATTAGACCCCCTTGTGGGCCACACTGTGAGGAAAAAGATCTTTCTGTCTGCGGCGAGGTTGAACTTGATTTCTAACTTCGAGACTAGCAACTCCGGTTTTTCCCGCACATTGAGAGCCTTTTAGAGTTCAGGCGCGGGTAAACCACCCTTCCTAACCTCGAGATTACTAAGCCAAGTTTTTTCTCTGAACCTTGACTGCCTCAAAGTCAAGGCGCTGAACGGCGTTGA